>DASRMG010000202.1:0-41437 GCA_035648035.1 Desulfosporosinus sp.
TGAGGATTCTTTTCTTACTAATCAGCTAAAAACCCTTGAAAAAGCTAGTTAATCATTAATAATCAAAGGGCAACAATCACATTAGGCTACCTGGAAATCACAGAAGCAGCGATTTAGAGGGTGCGAAACTTAAGTAAGATTTACAAGAAGTGGTTCAAAGTGGATGCTCCTAAATTCTAACCACTGATTTCAAACCATCCATCTATAGGCTCTCACTAAAGGAAGGCACAGTAAAATAGTGCCTTCCTTTAATTTTTATAATAACGCTTATATTTCAAGAGTATTGTAATTAAGTGAGTGAAGCGGTTGTAGTAAATTGAGACTTGAAGTAGCGTAATTATATATGTATAATTACGCTTTATTTCGTATATTATTACAAGTAAAAAGTGTTGTTTCGAGTAAGTTTGAACAAGTTTTCTTAAAGTGTTGGGGATGGCGACACCTTGCATGAAAGATTTGCTTATAAATAGGTTTTACTTGTATAATTTTGCGGTAAAATGTATAATCTTATGCAGCGAATAAGAACAAGCAAGCGTGGATTAACTGAGTTTCGTTTTGAAATAACAGAAAAGAATGAAGAAATTATAGGGTGAGGAGGATTAATGTGAAACTAGATTGGATGGTAGTTTTAGATAGTTTCCCTATTCTAACAGAAGGGGCGCTACTTACATTAGAGCTAACCGCTGGTGCGGTAGCGATTGGGGTCATCATTGGTCTATTTATGGCCCTAGGGCGGCTATCTAAGCACAAAATGGTTCGCGCGGGAGCGATTGCCTATATCGATTTCTTTAGAGGAACACCATTATTGATACAGATCTTCCTAGTATACTTTGGAATCCCGGCGCTTTTTAAATGGCAGACCATGCCTGATAACTACCAGTTTATTGCGGGAATATTGGCAATGGGTCTTAATTCTGGTGCTTATATTGCTGAAATATTTAGAGCAGGGATCCAGTCGATAGACAGGGGTCAATCGGAGGCGGCGCGGTCCTTGGGGATGACTCAGACTCAGGCGATGCGTTATATTATCCTTCCACAAGCCATAAAAAGGACGATCCCACCTTTAGGTAACGAGTTTATTGCCTTACTTAAAGATTCCTCGCTCTTATCCATCATTGCGATCCAAGAACTTTTTTATACAGGTAAGATTATTGTCGGAAGAACCTTTCAACCTGTTCCTATGTACCTCGCCGTTGCTCTGTATTACCTAGTAATGACGCAGTTAATTGCTCAATGGGTAGCCTATATGGAGAGGAGATTGGGTAAAAATGATATCCGTTAAGAACTTGCATAAATCCTTTGGTAAGCTTGAAGTTCTCAAAGGGATCGATTGCCACGTTCGAGAAAGTGAAGTTGTGGTTGTAATCGGTCCAAGCGGTTCAGGGAAAAGTACCTTCCTGCGTTGTCTTAATAAACTAGAAGAGCCGACCAGCGGAGAAATAATGGTCGATGGAATTCCCCTAAACTCCGACATCAATGTTAATGCAATTCGTCGAGAAGTAGGCATGGTATTTCAGCGCTTTAATCTCTTTCCTCATATGACCGCGATCCAAAATATTGTGCTCGCTCCAGAAATTGTTCGTAAAACAAATAAAGCAGAGGCACGTAAAATTGGCTTAGAGCTTTTGGAAAAAGTCGGTCTATCTGATAAAGCGGATGAATATCCCGACCGTCTTTCAGGAGGTCAACAGCAGCGGGTTGCAATTGCACGGGCATTAGCCATGAAACCCAAGATTATGCTTTTTGACGAGACCACTTCGGCCTTGGATCCTGAAATGGTCGGGGAGGTTCTTGCGGTGATGAAAGACTTAGCGAGAGAAGGTATGACGATGGTCGTCGTCACGCACGAGATGGGATTTGCCCGCGAAGTCGGCGATCGCGTGATTTTCATGGATGAGGGAATCATCATGGAAGAAGGAGAGCCGAACGAAATGTTCGCTCATCCTAAAAATTCTAGGACGCAGACATTTCTAAGTAAAATTCTTTAGCGTTTTCTACACCCAGTCATGGAGACTAGAATGCAACAAACCTCGAACTAATTGGGAGTGTACCACTTTCAGATCGCGCCAATCCTTCCAATTCCCCGCTCTTAGCCTGGAACTTTGCGCTTACAAAAGGGAACTTCTTTGCTTGAGCAGCGTATCAAACTTGACTCAAGAGCGCTTTCATATGGCGGGGTGGTGTACAAGGACGTACACCACTGCCAGCCGAGCCTAGGATGGCGAGTTTGGCAGGCACCCCGCTCTCCCAAAAGAGAGCTCTTTAGTCTTAGTTTGATCTGTGAGAGCAAGCAAGTGAGCGTTGTAACGCAAGTTCCCCACGCAAGTCAGGGGATTAGAGTCCCTCAATGTTGGGTATCCTTCTTAGTGTTGAGTCAAGTCTGGAGAAGGAAACTTCAGAACTTGGACAAATTAAAGGAGGATGCTTTAGGTGCTTGGTAAAGTAAAATCGTTTAATAAACTAAAAGGATACGGATTCATTGAACGGGAAAATGGAGAAGATATACTTGTGAATTCTCAAGCCGTGGTCGGAGTGGGGTTCCCTATTCTTGAAGAAGGGCAGAATGTGGAGTTCGATGTCATTCAAGGTCCAGGCGGGGTGCAAGCAGCTAATGTATTGGTCCGTTAAAGGAAACTTAATAAATCATAAGATTAAACTTTCTAAAAGCAGGATTTTTTCAGTAAATCGGGAATATTAGTTATATACCATCTTTGAAGGAGGCTGAATTAATGAATATTATTATTCGCGGTAAACATATTGAGTTAACAGACGCACTAAAAGAGTATGTTAATAAACGAGTGGGAAAGTTGGCTAAATACTCAGATGAGTTTATGGACGTGCAAGTCACTTTATTGGTTGAGCGAGATCGGCATCGGGTAGAGGTGACGGCTCCACTTTCAGGGATCATTTTGCGTGGGGAAGAAGAAACCGAAGACATGTATTCTTCAATCGATATGGTCGTGGAGAAATTGGAACGTCAAATCGATAAATATAGAACACGAATTGATAAACGGTTGCGTTCTAAGGCCTTCAAGGACCATGAACCGAAGCAACATGCTGAAGTGGCTGAAGAGCCGCGAGAGAAAGTTGTGCGAAATAAGAAGTTTCCTGCTAAACCCATGTCTGTGGAAGAAGCCATTATGCAGATGAATCTCGTAGGACATACTTTCTTTGTATTTACAAATGCGGAGAGCCAAGAAATGAATGTAGTTTACCTTCGTAACAATGGAGACTATGGTTTGCTCCAACCCCAAACCTAAGCAGCATAAGTCGAGTGCATGCGTAGCCTGCATGGACAGAAAAACCCGCTAGGATTAAATCGAACGTAAGGCCCGCATTAGCGGGCCTTTTCTCATCATTCAAACGTTAATATCGCTTTATAGTGGCTAAATTTCTTCTAATCACCCGGTACAGTTGCAGTCGGTTCTCAAGGATGTTAGAATTAATCATTATGTGCGATTTGAGAAAGGTGGACATAATGGGCTTTTTAAGTTTGTTTGATGATAATGCGCGAGAAGTACGGAAATATCACAAGCGTGTTGTAATGATTAATAATTTCGAACCCACGATGCAAGCGATGAGTGATGATGAATTGCGTGGGAAAACGAATGAATTCAGAGCGCGTCTGGAACAGGGCGAGAGTCTAGACAATCTGTTGCCAGAGGCGTATGCTGTCGTTCGAGAGGCTAGTCGAAGGGTCATAGATCAGCGACACTATGATGTGCAGTTGATAGGGGGTATGGTACTTCATGATGGTCGGATTGCTGAGATGCGCACAGGGGAAGGGAAAACTCTTGTTTCCACTTTACCCGCGTATTTGAATGCTTTAACGGGTCGGGGAGTTCATATTGTAACGGTCAACGATTACTTGGCACAACGTGACAGTGAATGGATGGGGCAAATTCACAAGTTCCTTGGTCTTACTATAGGTTTAATTTCGCATGGCTTGAATTATGAGGAACGTAAGAATAATTATGCCGCAGATATTACGTATGGCACTAATAATGAATTTGGGTTTGACTATCTTCGAGATAACATGGTCACTCGCCCGGAAGCCTCCGTTCAGCGTGAGGTCAATTATGCGATCGTCGACGAAGTTGACTCGATCCTTATTGACGAAGCAAGAACGCCACTTATTATTTCCGGTGAGGCTGACAAGCCGACAGAATTGTATTTTAGAGTCGCTATGATTATTCCACGATTGAAGGCAGAAGATGATTACAAAGTCATTGAAAAAGAACGCGTTGTCACGCTTACTGAACAAGGAGTCCGTAGGGTGGAGAGCATGTTGGGCGTGGATAATCTTTATGAGGATATTCATACTGAGTTAACCCATCATATTAATCAGGGGTTAAAGGCACAAACCCTCTTCAAACGCGACCGCGATTACGTGGTTAAAGATGGAGAAGTTATTATTGTCGATGAATTTACAGGACGTCTGATGATTGGTCGCCGTTATAGTGAAGGCTTGCACCAAGCCATAGAAGCTAAAGAAAACGTGAAAATCGAAAAAGAATCACAAACCTTAGCCACCATCACTTTCCAGAATTACTTTAGAATGTACAAGAAACTCTCCGGGATGACAGGGACGGCCATGACGGAAGAAACAGAATTTCAGAAAATATATCAATTAGATGTTGTAGAAATCCCCACAAATAAACCCATGATTCGAAGCGATGGCCCAGATGTGATTTACCGTACCGAGGAAGGCAAGTTCTTGGCGGCTGTAGAAAGCGTGATCGAACGCCATGCCAAAGGGCAACCACTTCTAGTTGGAACAGTTTCGGTCGAAAAATCCGAGCTTCTGAGTGACCTGCTGGCTAAGCGCGGTGTTCCACATCAGGTGCTCAATGCCAAGTATCATGAAAAAGAAGCAGAAATTGTTGCTCAAGCTGGACAACTCGGTATGGTGACGATTGCGACCAACATGGCGGGTCGTGGAACAGATATTATTTTAGGAGAGGGTGTGCCAGAACTAGGGGGTTTACATATCATTGGTACAGAACGGCACGAATCTCGACGAATTGATAACCAATTGCGCGGGCGTGCTGCACGTCAAGGTGACGCGGGTTCAACCCAATTCTTTATTTCAATAGAAGATGACCTGATGCGCATGTTTGGGACCAACATCATGAGCGTTATGGACAAATTAGGTATGGATGACACTATGCCAATTGAGTCTAGGATGGTCTCCAAGTCCATTGAAACTGCGCAACGACGTGTTGAGAGTCGCAACTTTGACATCCGTAAACACGTTCTTGATTATGATGATGTGATGAATCAACAACGGGAAGTTATTTACGGACAACGACGCTCTGTGCTTATGGGAGATAACCTTCGTGACAACATTATGGAAATGTTGGAGAAGGTCGTCAAAGATAGTATCACGATGTTTAGTGGGGAAAGTGAGTTCCCAGAAGAGTGGGATCTAGAGGGCTTCTCAGACTATATTGAAAGCTTCTATTTGCCGGGGACCCATTTAAAACCTAAACAGTTCGCAGATTTATCTGTATTAGAAATTGATGAAATGTTGACCGACAAAGCCAAAGGATTATATGAAAGCCGTGAAGCACTGTTCGGTACGGAACTGATGAGGGAAATTGAGCGCGCTGTAATGCTTCAGGTTGTGGATAGTAAATGGATGGATCATCTTGATGCTATGGACATGCTCCGTGAAGGAATTGGTCTGCGTGCTTATGGGCAGAAAGATCCGCTGGTAGAATACCGCCGAGAAGGCTTTGAAATGTTTCAAGCGATGATCGATTCCATTCAAGATGATATCATCCGCTATGTCATGCGTGTCGCACCTCAAGTACGGGAAGAGGTTGCAGAACCACCTCGGAACGTGAAGGAGAACCTCACCGAAGAAGTCGTGAAAGAACCTGTACGTTTGGAAGGACAGCTTAGACGTAACGATCTTTGCAGTTGCGGAAGTGGAAAGAAATATAAGAAGTGCTGTGGATTGCTTAAAAAGTAGTCGCTAAGAGGGCAACGATGAAGCAAGAGCGATTAAAGGATGTTTTGAAAGGGTGAATATTAGTGCTTAGTGATTGGAAAAAAGACCTGGAAACGTTAACATTGTGTTTGGCAGATTTGAGGGTTTCACTTTGACGTTGCTCAGCGAATAGATAAAATTAGCGGCCTGGAGAGGGAATTTCAACGGCCCGATTTGTGGGATAATCCGAGTGTAGCGCAGAAAACTATGCAAGAGTTAGCGCATCATCAAAGCAAAGTCAAAGTTTACGACGAACTAGAGCAGGAACTTGAAGAAACGTCGACCCTCTGGCAGTTAGCGACTGAGGAAGATGAAGTCGCTCTTGAGCCGGAAATTGAGCAAGGGGTGAAGTCCCTTCAACAACGTTTTGAAGCTTTGGAATTAGAAATACTACTTAGTGGGCCGTATGATGGGAACAATGCCATCTTAACCTTGCATGCGGGAGCAGGGGGGACGGAAGCCCAAGATTGGGTGCAAATGCTCTACAGACTGTATATTCGTTGGGGAGAGCGGCATGGCTATAAAGTGGAGACCTTAGATTTTCTAAATGGCGAAGAGGCAGGTATAAAAAGCGCGACACTGTCGTTCAGTGGGGAAAATGCGTATGGGTACTCAAAGTCTGAAAAAGGCGTACATCGATTAGTCCGGATTTCTCCCTTTGATGCGTCAGGACGCCGCCATACTTCGTTCGCATCCGTAGATGTTATTCCAGAAGTGTCGGAGGATAACGAAATAACGATTGATGCTGAGGATTTAAGAGTCGATACTTACCGGTCCGGTGGGGCCGGAGGTCAGCACGTTAATAAGACGGATTCTGCCATTAGGATTACACACTTGCCATCAGGCGTCGTAGTTCAGTGTCAAAGTGAACGTTCCCAAACTCAAAACAAAGGGGCAGCTATGCGTGTTCTGCAAGCGAAGCTATTGGAACTTAAGCGGAAGGAACAAGAAGCTGAAATTTCGGAAATTCGCGGCGAGCAACAAGAGATCGCTTGGGGAAGTCAGATACGTTCCTATGTATTCCATCCCTATAACCTGGTCAAAGATCATCGCACCAATGAAGAAACCGGAAACGTATCGGCCGTCATGGATGGGGAAATTGATGCGTTTATTGCCGCATACTTGCAGAAAACCAAGATAGTCCAATAAAGTAAATGCTTCTACGTTAATAACAACGAGTGAATTTCAATTGAGGGTAAGGAGGAAATATTTTGACAACCATTGCACTGAAGCGAATCGCCAATACTCTTCGTCAAGACATTATTTCCATGCTGGTAACTTCGAAATCCGGACACCCGGGTGGAAGTTTGTCGGCTGCAGAAATCTTAGCTACATTATACTTTCATGAAATGCGTGTAAAACCCGAAGACCCACATTGGGCAGACAGAGACCGTTTTGTTCTCTCGAAGGGTCATGCAGCGCCCGTTCTTTATGCGGCGCTCGCAGAGAAGGGCTATTTCGCAAAAGATGAGCTTCAAGGGCTTCGCCAAACAGGTCGTATGCTCCAAGGACATCCCGATATGAGGAAAACCCCGGGCGTAGATATGTCCACGGGCTCCTTAGGTCAAGGTCTTTCTGCGGCCAATGGCATGGCTTTGGCAGGAAAGCTCGATGGCAAAGACTATCAAGTGTACGTTTTGCTTGGTGACGGTGAGATGGCAGAAGGACAAGTTTGGGAAGCTGCGATGGCGGCGGCCCACTATAACCTAGATAATGTCACAGCGGTCATAGATTTTAACGGCTTACAAATTGATGGGTTGACGGACAGTGTTATGTGTTCTTCTCCGCTCACAGAAAAATGGCGCGCCTTTTGCTGGAATGTCATTGAAGTGGACGGGCATGATGTGGAGGCTTTGACGGCGGCGTTTGCTGAGGCAAAACAGGTTAAGGGACAACCGTCTATTATTATTGCCAAGACAGTGAAGGGCAAAGGTGTTTCCTTCATGGAAAATCAAGCCGGCTGGCATGGCAATGCGCCTAGTGTGGAACAAGGCGAGCAAGCTCTGAAAGAATTACGGGAGGAGGCGTTAACCCTTGGCTGATAAAATTGCGACACGTGATGCATATGGCAAGGCACTTCTGATTTTAGGCGCTGAAAACCCTAATGTAGTTGTCTTAGATGCAGATCTTTCCAAGTCGACCAAGACGGCTGACTTTGGTAAAAAGTATCCGGAACGATTCTTTAATATGGGGATTGCTGAGGCAAATCTTCTAGGCACGGCAGCGGGGATGGCGGCGGCCGGTAAAATCCCGTTTGCTAGCACATTTGCGATATTCGCAGTGGGACGACCCTTTGAGCAAATTCGTAACTCGATTGCTTATCCTAAGTTAAATGTTAAGATTGCAGCCACCCATTCCGGAATTTCGGTTGGGGAGGACGGAGGCTCACATCAGGCCATCGAAGACGTGGCTATTATGCGTGCCGTCCCAAATATGGTGGTTTTAGTTCCTGCCGACGGAGAGGAAACCCGCCAGGTGATTTTGGCTGCTGCCAAATATAACGGGCCAGTTTATATTCGTATGGGGCGTTTGGCGGTTCCTTTGATTTTTGGAGAAGATTATCACTTTGAGATTGGCAAGGCGAACGTCCTTAAAGAGGGAACGGACGTTGCAATCATGGCCAACGGTTTGATGGTGTCTATGGCGCTCGAAGCGGCCGTAGACCTTGCAGCTGAAGGGATCAACGTGAGCGTCGTTAATGTCGCTTCTGTTAAACCCTTGGATGTAGAAACGATTGTGCGGGTCGCTAAACAAACAAAAGCTGTCGTATCAGCAGAAGAACACAACATCATAGGCGGACTAGGAAGTGCGATCGCTGAGGTTTTGGCAGAAAATATGCCAACCCCCATGGTTCGTGTGGGCCTTAAAGACACGTTTGGAGAATCCGGTCGTCCTCAGGAACTGCTTGAAAAATATGGATTGACGAAAGCGAATTTAATCAAAGCAGTTCATGAGGTGCTTGCTAAGAAACAGGGATAACGGGAATTAATACGGCTGATAGGATTCGTCAAAGCAAGAAGGACGAGCATTCTTAAAAAGTGCTTGTCCTTTCTTCTGTATATTAATAAACTCGCTTAATGAGCGTAATAATAATTTATGTGGTTTTTGTGATGTTTAGAGTTACTAACAGGAAATTCGCGACGAGTGTCGAATGGAATAAGAGTTATAGAGAAAAAGGGCTAGGCATGCGAAATCAAGGAGGACAGTATGATACAATTGACAAATGTGTCCAAGATTTATCAGAACGGTGCCAGAGCTCTTGTTGATGTCAATCTTAAGATTGGCAAAGGGGATTTTGTTTTTTTAGTGGGCCCCAGCGGAGCTGGTAAATCGACATTGATTAAATTATTTTATCGTGATGAGACCCCGTCGAGGGGACAAGTCATCATTAATAGTAAAAATCTTGTTCGAATGAAAGAACGGGAAGTCCCTTATCTGCGTCGTAGTATTGGGGTTATTTTTCAAGATTTCAAGTTGATGACCAATAAAACAGTGTATGAAAATGTTGCGTTTGCGCTTGAAGTCATCGGAGTGTCGAGAAAAGAGATTGAGATTCGTACTCGCACGGCGTTGGAGCTTGTGGGGCTTGCAGTCAAAGCAAATGCCTACTCCCATGAGCTATCAGGTGGTGAGCAACAGCGTGTCTGTGTAGCTCGGGCGATTATCAACAATCCGGCGCTATTATTAGCCGATGAACCGACGGGTAACCTTGACCCAGAAACAGCATGGGGAATTATGGATTTGCTTCATAATATTAATAAACGTGGAACGACGATTGTCATGGCCACTCATGCTAGAGCGATTGTGAATAAAATGCAAAAACGGGTGATCGCAATAGAAAACGGACGCGTTGCACGTGACGATGAAAAGGGGGGATATGGCTATGACACTTAATTCCGTTCGCTATATTCTGCGCGAAACCTTAAATTCCATGAAACGCAATCCTTGGCTTAGCATCGCTTCGGTTTTAACCGTTACGGTTTCCCTTGTCATCTTAGGGTTTTCTGTATTTTTCCTAGCCAACGCTTCTAACATGGCCAAATCCTTTGAATCTGAGTTGGAAATTGCTGCATTTGTGCAAAGTGACACAACCCCAGAGGCCGTAAATGCGTTGCAAACCCAACTTAAAGCGATGCCCGGGGTAGCTTCCGTTACCATCGTGACTAAAGACCAGGCCCTGACTGATTTCGGAAAGACGATGGGAGACTCCCAAAGTAGTCTCGTGGCAGACCTTGGAGGAACGAATCCCTTCACCGATAAGCTGACAGTCAAAGCAACGGATCCTCAAAACGTCAAAGCCATAGCTGCCACGATGTCTACGCTTCCTGGGATTGACAAAGTGCGCTACGGTCAAGGCTTTGTCGATCAACTTTTGAGTTTTACGCAATGGTTAAGGTGGATTGGACTTGGCGTGGTGGGCGCCTTTAGCATCGCAGCCATTGTATTGATTTCCATTAACGTCAAAATGAATGTTTTTTCACGACGACGTGAAATCCAAATCATGAAATTGGTCGGTGCAAGTAATAGCTTTGTTCGGTGGCCTTTTCTAATTGAAGGTATGGTATTAGGGCTTGTAGGAGGCGCACTGGCAGCTGGTATTGTTGGTATGGGCTATAACTGGATTACAATGTATGTCCAATCGACCTTAACCTTTCTACCAGTTGTACAAAACCAGCTTCTCTTCCAACAAGTCTCTGTGGGGCTTTTGCTCGCGGGGATGGCGATGGGTGCCATAGGAAGTGGGTTCTCATTACAGAAGTTCCTTAAATCTTAGGTCTTGAACAGTTCGAAGCCGTTCCGTAGGGAGGGCCACGAGACTCGGTGGAACACGTCCTTGTGTTCCACCCTGCTTTGTGAAAGAAGGGTTAAAACCAAGCTACTGGAAGCTGCGTATATACATATGGGATCATTTTCATTTTATTAAGGTTGGAGGGGATCGTTTGTTACGGAAAAAAGTGCTACCGATTTCAATAATTATTCTTGGTTTACTTGGGACAGTTGCGTTACCCTCCAGTGCGAATGAACTTGGAGATGCCGTAGGGCAACAAAAAGATGTTATAAATCAAAAGGATACAGCCTCGGGGCAGTTAAATGAATTAACCTATACAGCCGATAAAATCAAGGCTCAAATGGCTCAATTAGACACTAAAATTGCTGAAGCTCAACTAATGTTACGCCAGAAACAGGCTGCTTCTGCCGAAGCTCAAAAAGAAGTTGTTTTAATTAAGAAAGAGTTGGAACTTAAACAAAAGGAACTTGAGCACCGACGGGTGGCGCTTGGCAAACGCGCGAAGGGAATCTATGAGAGTGAGCAAGTTAGCTATTTAGAAGTGATCTTTCAGGCCACTGACCTTGATGACTTGCTGACTCGAATCGATTATTGTACTGAATTAGTGTCTAATGATCGTCAGTTATTGACGGACATACAAAGTCAAAAGGAACAAATTGTCTTAAAAACACAAGAACTGCAGAGTAAAAGTGACCAAGCCGCACGGCTCCAAGTGCAGGCGACTTCAGTGAGCGCGGATCTCGATCAGACGAAAGCCGAACAACTAATGACCTTGGATCAAAATCAGAAGGATCAACAAGCGGCTTTCGATAACGTTGACCAACTGGAAGCCGAATCTGCAAATATAGGCGATAAGATCCGCAAAATGCAGGCTGCACAAGCAGTGGAAGAAGCGCGGGCTATGAAAGAAGCCCAAGCGGCACAACCTGCACGCGGCACTCCGACGACACAAGCAGCACCCAAAGGCAGCGTGAGTTCATCAATCTATACCTGGCCAGTGCCGGGCTTTTATGAAATTAGTGATCCCTTCGGGTGGCGGACTCATCCCATAACGCATAAGCAAAGTTTGCATACTGGTACGGACATTGTGGCTCCGACTGGAACACAGATACATTCAGCTTGCGCAGGATATGTCACAGACGCTCATTGGAATTCGGCCTACGGAAACATGACGATTATTAAAAGTGGTAACATAACCACCCTTTATGGTCATCAGTCATCCTTGGGAGTCACAGAGGGCCAATGGGTTGAAGCCAATCAAGTGATCGGTCGGGTGGGTTCCACAGGTTTAAGCACAGGTTCACACCTGCATTTCGAGATAAGGGTTGATGGAAGCCCCACAAATCCCCTACAGTATTTCCGTAATTGAATGGATAAGCAGTATTTCTAGACAAGGATAAGCATATAATAGAGCGAGACACTAGGGAAGGTGGTTGATCTGCTTGCAAGAGTGGGGCTGGAAAAGAATAGCCAAAAGCGTAGGAATCCTCTATTTAGTACTTACTGTCATAGTGACTACGACACTGGGCGTGATCGTTGTTGCCAATCTAAGTAACGTGGGCCGATTAGCTCACGTTATGCAACTCATTAGTGGCGATTACTTAGAACCAGTTACGACAGATCAACTTGTGGAAGGTGCCACAAAAGGGATTGTAGATATATTAGGAGATCCCTATTCGACCTACATGAATGCCAAGGAAAATGAGGAACTTTTTCAGATGATTGAAGGAAAGTTTGGCGGGGTAGGCATTGTCCTCAGCCTAAAGGATCCTAAAAAACTTGTGGTACTGCGTCCCATTAAAAATTCCCCAGCTAGTAAGGCAGGTCTCGAAATGGACGACGTAGTCATCAAGGTTAATGATGCGGAAACATCTAGTATGGCGCAAGATAAAGCGGTAGGTATGATGCGCGGAGATCCGGGAACTATTGTGAACTTAACGATCTATCGAGAGCGTATTCAGAAAACTTTCACGGTCAGTTTAACGAGGGAAAACATCACAGTTCCAACGGTAGAGGGAGAAGCCTTGCCGGGGCACTCAGATATTGCCTATATCAATATTTCTCAATTTGCGTCAGAGACTGGAACTGAACTTAAGGAAACCATGAACACCATGAACATCAAACGTTTCAAGGGACTTATTTTGGATATGAGATATAACCACGGCGGAGAGCTCAATGCTGCCGTTCAGGTTGCCAGTTACTTTATACCAGAGGGCCCAGCGGTCTATATTGTTGATAAAAAAGGTAACATTGATACCAAAATGACGCAAGGCACGTATTTAGGAATGCCCATGGTGGTGCTTGTCAATGAAGAGAGTGCTTCAGCTGCGGAGATTGTAGCAGGAGCCATTAAGGACAAAGGTACAGCGAGCCTTGTCGGAGTGAAAACGTTTGGTAAGGGGATTGTCCAAACGATCTTTCCGTTGGGTGGCGGGACTAGTGTGAAATTAACCACCGCCAAATACTTGACGCCCAATAAGGTGAGTATTCACAAAATAGGGATTCAACCCGATGTTGTAGTAGAACTAACCAAAGGTCAGCCAGCCACACTGTCCCCTACAGATACCAACTTTGACAACCAGCTTCAGAAAGCCTTAGAGACGTTACAAGGGAAGCTGAAATAAGGGATCTCAGCGACACGCTCTGATTCGTGGTTCGCGGTGCAAAAGACACGCTCTAATATGGAGCGTGTCTTTTGTTTATCTGTGTTTGGTGGTTCGAACTATGACTATTGAACCACGAACCACGAATAGTGTCACCGCATAGACTACTGTGACCATAAAAAACGACGGGGGTTACAGCATGAGAAATAAGACCGGAGTTCGACATTATTTTGCAGAAGGAATGACCACTAGGGGGTACATATCACTTTTGCCCAACATGATGCCGAGTTGGCAACGGGTTTATGTCTTATTAGGAGGACCAGGAACGGGTAAATCAACGCTGATCAAAGTGATCGGCCTAGAATTGTTGGAGAGAGGATATGGTGTTGATTTTTTCCGTTCAGTGCGGGAACCAGAATCCATGGCAGGTTTCATCATTCCTGATATAGGATTGGCCATGATAGATGCCATGGAGGTTTCCCCGCTACGTTGGAGAGCCCCAGGGGTTGTTGAGAAGTTTATTGATTTCAGCATTTTCTGTGATGAACTCAAGCTGGAGCAGCAACGTTCAAAGATTTTGATCATTGAAAATGTGCTTCAAGACATTCAAACCACCTTGGAGGAAGAGCTGGCGGAAGAACTCGGCTTGTTGCTGGGAAATAGGGTCCCTAAACGTACTATGGAAAAAGATGAAATCTCTTGGATCTTGGGCAATTCTGCTCGCGTGAAGGTAAAGAAAGAACACACAGGTCCTTGGCCACTCGCTGAAAATGCCCTTAAACTATTGCAGAAAAGTGTTATTATACCCTATTTCCTACACGGCTTAACCGTGGACGGATGGCTTAATCTTGCACCGCATTTTCTGACCGATTTCGATCAAATCTGTCTTGAAGGCGACGAAACGTTGGATGCCATAGATTGGGTATTACGGGAAGCGCAACAATTGGGTCAAAAAATTGAGATTGTATTACATCCACTCAATCCAGATGAAGTCATTGGAATTGTTTTCCCAGAGAGGCATTTAGCAATTTGGCAGGGAAATCCCGAAAATTTAAAAGATCAAGGATTGGATCAGCCTTTTAGTGCAAAATTGAAAAAGACTTTAATCGCTTGGCAAACATACAGGACTGAGCTTAAAGCAATCTATATGGAGGCAATTGATTTTGATCAGTTGGACATCTACAGAGAAAATATGCTCAACAAAATTTTGGGTGATTTACAAAAAAAGTAAGGGCACGATGCATCGTGCCCTTACTGGATCATTGAATCGTGCCTCTAATAGCTAAATATGGTGGGATCCAGTAGATACTCTCCAAGTTCAGCCATGATTTGTTCCAAGTCCGACTCGTTGAGGGTTAGGCGGTCGAGAGCCTCTTGTTGGAGGGGGTTCAAAAAGCTGTCCACGCCTCCACCAATTCCCAGTAAGCTAGCAATTCCGTTCGCAACGTGAATGACGCTGGCTAGTTCGTCGTGGTGTTGCGCACTAGAAGGAGCATGGTGCCAGGAGATACTTTGCACCAGATCTTCCGGTAGATTCCAACTTTTGGCGAGAAATCCGCCAACGGTTGCGTGATTAAACCCAATTATTTTTTCCTCAAGCTCAACGTAGGAAAGGTTGGCCGAGGTCACTTTTTCTAATAGGTAAGAGCCTACTTCCTGAACATAAATAGAAATGACTAGTTTCCCGATATCGTGAAGTAACCCAGCTGTAAAGGCAATATCTCCGTAGGGGAGTTTCTGTTTTTTACAGATACTTTTTGCTGCCATTGCCGTAATCATGGAATGTTTCCAGAGACCATCTTGTTCAATTTGATATCCAACTAGTTTAATCTTAAGTATGGGGGCGACAGCGGAAGCCATGGCTAATCCTTGTGTTGCCTGAAAGCCAAGTACGACGATGGCCTCTTGAAGGGAGGATATTCGCCTAGCATAGCCATAATAAGCGGAATTGGCTTGCCGAAGCATACCAGCTGCCAAGGCGGGATCTTGGCCAATAACGACTTCAAGTTCTCTAGCAGAGGTCGCAGGGTTTTTTGTTAAGGCGATGACTCGGATTGCAGAGGTGGGAAGAGGGGGGAGCGCTTGAATTCGCTTTAAGACATGTTCTAACTTAACCGGCAAAAGAAGGGCCTCCTTTTAACTTTGGAAATATGAGTCACCATGTATCTAATGTTTGTTAAAACTAGACCCCGCCAATAACGAGTGCTAGAAATTCTTATGGAAAATACTGGTACAAGCTAAGATGTCAAGGCAGGCTTGCAAATGAATGAACGATGATCAATTCAATTATATAAAAAGTAAACTCTTTTTACTACTGAATTTTTTTAGTAGACAAGGGAAAACTAAATCTATAATCAAATTAAGGAATTCAGCTTCGAAAGGAGTATGACCCATGTCAAAAAGCAAACGGTTTCTTTTATTTATTCTTGCTTTATGTCTTAGTTTAACAATAAGTGGCTGTGGTCTACAAGCCCTTTTAGGAAACAAAAACAAAACTTCTTCACCGAAGCAGGCAACGGGGACGATTATCGCAGTGTCTTTAGATGAGTTAGATCCCAATAAACTACTTATTACCAAAGGGATCAACGATATGGCTAAAAAAGAAAAAGTTCAAGTGAAGTATATTGACCCGACAGTCGAAGGAAAAGAATCACCCTTAAAGGGGGCAAAAATTCTTATTTACCAAGGGGGAAATTTAAGTCTCCTAAAGACTGCAGAAACCGAGAAAATTCCTATATTAGTTTTAAACCAGCTTCCTGCAGGCATAAAGCCTGTAGGGATCATCACCTCAGATCAGGAAAAGGTTGGGGAGTTAATGGCACAAACCTTAGTTAGTAAGGTCGTTGAGGGTCAGATCGTCATTTTGCAGGGAGATCCCAAGGAAACCGGATTTCAGGAACGTTTAGCAGGAATCAAGTTAGTGTTAAGTAAATATCCCAAAATAACCGTTCAAAACATGTTAAGTTCTCCAGATTCTGAATCGATTGCCAAGCAGGGGTTGGTAGATTTTCTTCAGAACAATCCAGGAAAGGTCCAGGGTATCTTGGCTCATAGCGATAAATTAGCAACCTTAGCTCATGAAGTTTTAAAACAGGCTCAGTTAGATAAGGACATTATTTTAGTTGGGGGACAAGCTAGTGTACCCTCCTTGGAAAGAATGGCGAGTGGAGTGCAGGTTGGAGATGTTGATACTTCGCCCTATCTGCTGGGTGTTAATACGTATCAATGGGCTCAAAAGATCATTAAAAAGGAATCTTTAGATGTGAAGAGTTCTGTCACAAGTGAGCAAGGTGAAATTCCAGCTAAAATTATTGAAGTAAAGGCAGTAACGCCAGAAAATCTTGCAGTGATTCAGAAGAGTTACACCTTGACCATGAAAAGTGCAGAACAGGATAAAAAGGAAGCAGAGCAGACGAGCAAAAGCTCCAAATCGAACGATTCAGCACAAGCTGCAAAAGCTAATGAAAGTGGCAATACAAGCGGAGATAAGTCAGAAAAAGATAGCGAAGCCAAAACAAGCCCTATGCCTACCGGAGCCCAAAAGGTTACGGAGCGAATAAAGACAGAAACAACGCGAGAGTATTTTGATGCCCAAGGTAAAGTCATTGGCACCGAGAAAACCGTTAATGAACAGGAAAAAGACGTGCCCCCAGAAATGTTAAAGCAACAGTCTGAGACGACGCCAAAAGAAGATGCGACCAAAGAGGGGGATCAGACATCCAAGGAGAAGGACTCGGCAAAATAGTAAGAAGAGGATAAATATCGTTCTAAGCCGAAAATTTTCGGCTTTTTCTTTTAGATAAAAAAGGTCCCGTCTAGGCATGTGCCCATAAATTAGGGAGAACCCCTTTGCTAAGGTCCCAGCTAGACAAGTCGTTTTATGTTACTGTACAACTAGTGGTAGTATTATCCTTATGAGTTTTGATTGTTTAAGTCTTAGTTTAGATGTAAAATAAACTAAGAAGAATTGTAAATTATTTAAATTAACTCAAATAGACACTCGAACGATCTATTATAAGTTTTATATATAGCATGATTGAAAAAGGAGACCGGAACATGGAATTCCGTATACATGCCCCCTATAAGGCGGCGGGGGATCAGCCCCAGGCAATAGATGCTTTGGTCGCTGGGTTAAATGAAGGCCGCAAACACCAGACGTTACTAGGCGTTACAGGATCGGGAAAGACCTTTACGATGGCTAATATTATTGAGAAGGTTCAGAGACCCACTCTGATCCTGGCCCATAACAAAACGTTGGCCGCTCAACTTTATAGCGAGTTCAAAGAATACTTCCCTGAAAATGCGGTCGAATACTTTGTGAGTTACTATGATTATTTCCAACCTGAAGCTTACGTCCCTTCTAGCGATACGTTTATTGAAAAAGACTCTTCTATTAACGAAGAAATTGAGAAATTGCGTCACTCGGCGACTGCATCACTATTTGAGCGGCGTGATGTGATCGTGGTGGCCAGCGTTTCCTGTATTTACGGTCTAGGTTCTCCAGATGAGTACCGTGACCTTGTTTTGTCGTTACGGCAGGGACAAGTTGTGGATCGTAACGAAATTTTACGTAAGCTGATCGCCATCCAATATGACCGTAATGATATGGCGTTTGTCAGGGGCACCTTTCGTGTGCGCGGGGATGTTGTTGAGATCTATCCCGCGGCATCAAGTGATCGAGTGCTTCGTGTGGAGATGTTCGGAGACGAAATTGAGCATATTTATGAGATCAATTTCTTGACAGGTGAGATTCTGGGGGAACGTTATCATATCTCGATTTTTCCGAATTCTCACTATGTGACGGCTAAAGAAAAGGTCTTGGAAGCTGCGGATAATATTGAACAGGAACTGGATGAACGCGTAAAAGTCCTAGAGTCGGAGAACAAGCTTATAGAAGTACAGCGACTTGAGCAACGGACACGCTATGATTTGGAAATGATGCGGGAAATGGGTTTTTGTAATGGAATCGAGAATTATTCTCGGCACCTGACATTTCGCCAGGCGGGGGAGACACCCTACACCCTCATTCACTACTTCCCTGAGGACTTTCTCCTTTTTGTGGATGAATCCCACGTTTCTCTTCCGCAGGTAAGAGGGATGTATGAAGGAGACCGTTCACGCAAAACCACTTTGGTTAACTATGGTTTTCGCCTGCCTTCTGCCCTAGATAACCGCCCCCTGACGTTTGCCGAGTTTGAACGCACGATTAACCAAAGCGTCTATGTCAGTGCAACACCTGGACCGTATGAATTAGCACATTGCCCGACGCTGGTGGAACAAATGATTCGCCCGACAGGTTTATTGGATCCGGAAGTGATTGTTCGACAAAGTAAAGGGCAGATTGATGATCTGCTCGGAGAGATTAGAGCGCGAATCGCTAAGAATGAACGAGTCCTCGTTACGACGCTCACGAAGAAGATGGCTGAGGATCTTACGGATTATTTCCAAAACCTAGAAGTAAAAGTTAAATACCTTCATTCGGATATTAAGACCCTTGAACGCGTGGAAATCCTGCGGGAGCTACGACTGGGGGACATTGACGTGGTGGTGGGAATTAACCTACTGAGGGAAGGCTTGGATCTACCGGAAGTTTCCCTGGTGGCTATTCTCGATGCGGATAAAGAAGGGTTTCTTAGGTCAGATCGTTCTCTCATTCAAACCATTGGACGTGCAGCACGCCATGCCGAAGGTAAGGTCATCATGTACGGGGATAAGGTCACCCGTTCTATGCAAAGCGCGCTTGATGAAACGAATCGACGGCGTGAGATACAAAAGGCTCATAATGAAAAAATGGGGATTACGCCTGAAACGATTCATAAGGCAATCCATGATGCGCCAGAGGCCACTCGTGTTGCTGAACTGAAAAAAGCCTATGGATCAAAATTACCGCCCGAGGAGCTTGCCAAGCTCGTTAAGAGTCTGGAACACGAAATGCGGGTAGCGGCTAAAGACCTCGACTTCGAACGAGCGGCCGAACTTAGAGATGCCATGATTGAGTTAAAAGGAGAAAATAATAAATATAAGATGACCTCGCAACAACGGGGCAGTAAAAGTAAGAAATATGACCATAAAGCACAACAAAAACAAGTGTCCTACCGAAAAGATAAGAAATAAACGGAAGCAAGAGAGGTCAATACATGACTCAAGACTACTTACGTGTGCGCGGAGCACGTTCCCATAACCTTAAAAACATTGACATCGACATCCCACGTGACAAGCTCGTCGTGATCACAGGGTTGTCCGGCTCGGGAAAATCATCGCTGGCCTTCGATACTATTTATGCTGAGGGACAGCGGCGTTATGTGGAATCACTGTCTGCCTATGCGCGGCAATTTTTAGGGCAAATGGACAAACCAGATGTCGATTCTATCGAGGGACTTTCCCCCGCGATTTCTATAGACCAGAAGACGACGAACCGCAATCCCCGGTCCACAGTGGGTACAGCAACGGAGGTTTCTGATTACCTACGCCTACTTTTTGCTCGAGTTGGACATCCGCATTGTCCAAAGTGCGGTCAATCGATTTCCCAGCAAACCGTTCAGCAAATGGTCGATCAGGTCATGAATTTACCGCAGGGAACAAAACTGCAGATCTTGGCGCCACTCGTGAAAGGGAAAAAAGGAGAGCATCATAAGGTCTTTGAAGAAGCACGTAAGGCCGGGTATGTTCGCGTCAGAGTCGACGGGGAACCAAGGGATCTTAGCGAGGATATAGAGCTGGTCAAGACTAAAAAGCACTCGGTTGAAGTCGTGATTGACCGAATCTCTCTGAAACCTGAAAGCGTTGAACGCTTAGCGGATTCTTTGGAAACAGCACTTAAACTCGGGGAAGGAAATGTGATCGTTGACGTCATTGACGTCATTGAGGGCAGTCAGTTGCGCTTTAGCGAGAACTTCGCGTGTGCTGATTGCGGGATTGCTCTCGAAGAAATTTCTCCGCGTCTTTTTTCCTTTAACAGCCCATATGGCGCTTGCCCAGCGTGTACAGGCCTTGGGGCAAATCTTGTCGTCGACATTGACCTGCTCATCCCCGATCGCACCCTATCCATGGCGTCAGGGGCCATTGCACCCTGGGCAAAATCAGCGTCGAACTATTATCCTAAGATGATGGGCGCCGTAGCCCTGAACTTAGGGTATGACATGGATACGCCTATGAAAGAGCTTAATGAGGACCAATGGAAGGGTCTGCTCTATGGAACTGAAACCTCGATTACTTTCCAGTATCAAAATATCTTTGATCAATTGAAAACCTTTAATACTCGTTTCGAAGGGTTAGTTTCCTACTTTGGACGCCGGTATCGGGAATCAACCTCGGAGATGGTACGTGTAGAAATAGAAAGTTATATGAGCGAAAATCCTTGCCCAGAGTGTCACGGAAAACGTCTGAAACCAGAAGCGTTAGCCGTGAAGGTCGGTGGGATTTCTATTGATGATTTGACCCGCCTGCCGATTACCGAAGCCTTAGGCTTTCTCAATACTCTAACCCTCTCCCTGAAAGAGCAGACGATTGCCCTACAAATTCTCAAGGAAATTAGGGAAAGACTAGGATTCCTGATGAATGTCGGATTAGATTACTTGACTCTAGGTCGTGCGGCAGGTTCGCTCTCCGGTGGAGAGGCTCAGCGAATCCGGCTAGCAACGCAGATCGGATCAAGCTTGATGGGTGTACTGTATGTTCTGGATGAACCAAGCATTGGACTTCACCAGCGTGATAATGCTCGTCTGCTTTCAACCCTTAAGCGATTGCGCGATCTCGGAAATACTCTGATTGTGGTCGAGCATGATGAGGATACCATGATTGCCGCAGACCACATTATCGATATTGGTCCTGGCGCAGGGGTACACGGTGGACGCGTGGTAGCAGAGGGTACGATTGAAGAAATCAAGGCCAATAAGGAATCGATCACAGGACAGTATTTGTGTGGTGCCAAACAGATTGCGGTGCCTGAAAAACGACGGCAAACGAACGGTAAGTGGCTTGAAGTGTTTGGTGCACGGGAAAATAACCTGAAGAACGTTCATGCAGGGGTGCCTTTGGGCTTGTTTACATGCGTTACAGGGGTGTCGGGTTCTGGTAAGAGCACCTTAGTTAATGAGATCATTTACAAAGGATTAGCCGCCAAGTTGAACCGCGCGCGTCATCGAGCAGGAGCACACGATCGTATGGAAGGGCTAGAACATTTGGACAAGGTCATCGACATTGACCAGTCACCCATTGGACGGACCCCTCGTTCCAATCCAGCGACCTATACAGGAGTCTTTAGTTTTATCCGTGAACTCTTTTCTATAACGCCTGAAGCAAAGATGCGGGGTTATAAACCCGGGCGGTTTAGCTTCAACGTCAAAGGCGGTCGTTGCGAGGCTTGTCATGGAGACGGGATCATCAAGATTGAGATGCATTTCCTCCCAGATGTGTACGTGCCCTGTGAAATTTGCGAGGGTAAACGATATAATAGAGAAACCTTGGAAGTGCGCTACAAAGGGAAAAACATTGCGCAGGTCCTAGATATGACCGTCGACGAAGCCGTAGATTTTTTTCAAGTAGTTCAGAAGATTGCTCGAAAATTTCTGACGATGCAGGATGTGGGACTCGGCTATATTCGCTTAGGTCAACCGGCAACTACCTTATCGGGAGGAGAGGCCCAGCGCATTAAGCTAGCGACGGAATTAAGTCGCCGCAGTACGGGTAAAACCATCTATATGCTTGACGAACCAACCACTGGTTTGCATACGGCAGATATCGATAAACTCCTTCACGTGCTCCACCGTTTGGTGGAGGGTGGAGATACTGTGCTCGTCATTGAGCATAACCTCGATGTTATCAAAACGGCAGACTGGGTGATCGATCTCGGTCCTGAAGGTGGGAACCGAGGTGGAGAAGTGGTTGTAGCAGGCACGCCAGAGGACATTGCGGCTTTCCCAGCCTCTTATACAGGGCAATACCTAAAACGTTATTTGGAGTAGGACTGATCGTATTCTAGTCTTAGATATTCGTGGTGGTTAGAACCACGAACCACGATTTTGAGGGGTGAAAAAGATCTTGACAATTCGTTTAGTAGCCATGGATCTCGATGACACATTGCTTAGGAATGATTTCACAATTTCCCCACGTGTTTTAGAGGCAATTCAAAAAGCTCAGGCACAGGGCGTTAAAATGACGATTGCGACTGGGCGTATGACGGTCTCTGCACGTCCCTATGCAGAGCAACTAGGGGTGGATGTTCCGGTCATCACCTACCATGGGGCAATGATTCAACAAGTTTTAAGCGGGGAAATTCTATTTCGGCGCGTTATTCCCAGCGCCTTGGCCACAGAGATCGTCCAAGATGCTGCGGGCAGAGGCGTTTACACCCAAATTTATGTTAGGGACCGTGTCATTACAGCGCAGCGCAATCACTTCTCACATGAATATGAGCGGATAGCCAGTGTCCGTATGGAGGAAGCAGATCTCTCAATTCTGCTCGCTCAGGAACCCGAAGGCGTCGAGAAAATTCTCCTCATGGGGGAGGAGGCTGCCTTAGACCAATTAGCGCCCTTGTTAAGACAATCTTATGGAGAAAAGGTACACATTACAAAATCTAAGCCCTGTTTCCTAGAAATGACCGACGGATCGGTCAATAAAGGCGTTGCTTTGGCCGCTCTGGCAGAGCACTTTGGAATTGACCCATCTGAAGTCATGGCAATCGGGGACAGCTTTAATGATCTGGAAATGATTCACTACGCAGGACTTGGTGTAGCCATGGGGAATGCTCGTCCGGAAATTCAAGAACAAGCGGATATTATTACCGCCTCAAATGAGGCAGACGGGGTGGCTGAAGCCCTTGAAAACTATGTTTTGGCCAGACGTACGGGGCAAAAAGGATAAAGATCACTATAAACAGAATACACACATAAACGACAAATAAAGCAAAGAGTGGAGGATTATGTGATGAACATGAAAACAGTTCGTCAAACTGCCCGAGAGAAGCTCAAGGGATATTGCAGAGTTTGCCCCCAATGTAATGGCAAAGCCTGTGCGGGGGAAGTTCCGGGTATGGGAGGAGCAGGTACAGGAGCCTCGTTTACAAGTAATATAGAAGCCTTAGCAGCATTTCGCTTAAACATGCGGACTCTTCATGCCGCGAAACATCCTGACACTAGGTGCGAACTTTTTGGCCAAGAACTTTTGACGCCGATTCTTGCTGCGCCGATCACGGGAAATAACTTTAACATGGGCGGAGCCTTGAATGAAAAACAGTGGGCGGAGGCCGTCATTCAGGGTTGCCTGGAAGTGGGGTCTTTAGCGTGCACCGGTGACGCCCCAGACCCCACAATGTATCTGACTGGAGTGGAGGTTATTGCGGGAGCGGGGGGCCGTGGTATTCCGTTTATGAAACCAAGGGAACTAGAAGAAGTTTATCAATGTCTGCGTAGTGCTGAGAAAGCAGGAGCCCTTGCGGTTGGAATGGACGTTGATGCAGCGGGTCTCGTGACGTTACCCGTTAGTCCAAAAACCAAAGAAGAGATGAAAATAATCATTGCCAACACGTCTTTGCCGTTTATCATTAAAGGAATTATGACCCCAGATGAGGCTGAAATAGCGATTGAAGTGGGCGCTGCAGCCATTGTTATATCGAACCATGGTGGACGAATGCTCGATCATACGCCTGGAACCGCTGAGGTACTGCCTAAAATAGCTGCAGTGGTCAGGGGACGAATTCCAGTGCTTATTGACGGCGGAGTCCGAACGGGTGCTGACGTTTTGAAAATGTTGGCGCTAGGAGCGGATGCAGTTCTGATTGGAAGGCCCCTCATCACAGCTGCCTACGGGGGAGGGGCAGAAGGGGTTGCCTTAGCCATTAGAAGGATGACGAATGAACTAAAACAGGTCATGGTTTTGACGGGATGCGCCACGCTAAACGATATTACACGGGATGTTTTAGTCTAATATAAAGAGGGAAAGTGGCCCAAAGACTGCTTTCCAGATCGCCAAGACTCATACAGCTTAAAATGCAAGAACAGCCACTAACTTGGGTATTACCCCAGTTAGTGGCTGTTCTTGCGAGGTTAAAATAATTTTATTGACTTCTAGTTCAATGTGGCATAAGAATTGCCATAAGATGGCTAAACCGTGTATACTTAAGACGAAGGGGGGGCGTCAATTTTGCGTATTCTGCTGGTTGCTCTCAATGCAAAATATGTCCACACAAATCTAGCCCTTCGCTATTTGCGGGGACAGGTAAACGATGTGTTTCCTGACGTTTCGTTGCGGGAATTTAGCATTAATGATCGTCTTGATAGAATTGCTGGGGAGCTTTATGAAGCTAAGGCCGATGTCATCTGCTTTTCATGTTATATTTGGAACCTGAAAGAAATTGTTGCGCTGATCAGGCAGCTGCACCCTGTCTGTCCCAAGGTGAAATTTGTCCTTGGGGGTCCCGAGGTATCCTTTGAGGCAGAAGAGTTTCTACTCGAACATCAGGAGGTGGATGCGCTGGTGATCGGGGAAGGGGAAACAATATTTTTAGAGCTACTTAATACCTGGCAGGAAGGGGCGGACCTTTCTCACGTCTCAGGTATTGTCTGGAATAGGGGCGGGGAAATTGTGGTCAATCCTCTCCCACTTACTGCGCCTGATTTGAACCAACTTCCCGATCCCTATACGATAAACGAAGACTTTACAGGTCGCCTTGTTTATGTCGAGACGACGAGAGGCTGTCCGTTTAACTGTCAGTATTGTTTGTCCTCGACCTTCCGGGGGGTTCGTTTTTTAGACCCAGAGCGTTTCCGCACCATGTTTCGGCATTTGCTGGACAACGGTGCCCGTACCATTAAGTTTGTGGACCGTACTTTCAATGCGAATAAGCGTCATGCTTTACAGATCTTGAACATAGTAAGGGAAGAGAGTGAACGTTTCGCAGATGCTCAACGGATTCGCGTTCACTGTGAAATGGCAGGGGACCTATTTGATGACGAATGGATGGATTATTTCAGATCGTATCCTCGCGGTTTAATACAACTGGAAATAGGTGTCCAGTCTACGTACGAACCGACACTGGAGATTGTTTCAAGGCCTCAAAAGTTTGAGGCGTGGAAACAATATTTGCCTGAAATGCAGAGGTTACAGATACCCCTCCATCTTGACCTAATTGTTGGGCTACCCGAGGAAAACTGGACAAATTTTAAGACTTCATTTAACGATGTCTACCGGGTGAAACCAGATATGCTCCAGCTAGGGTTTCTAAAAGTACTTAAAGGTTCAGGACTTCGTGTGAATAGCCACCATTATGGGCTCTTGTACACCCCTGATCCTCCCTATACTATTTTAGAGACCCCCCATTTATCCCATGGCGAAATACTTCAATTATTTCGCATGGAAGATCTACTTGATAAATATTATAATTCAGGGAAGTTTGTGCATGCTTTGCAGGAAGTCCTGAAATGGTTTCCAACAGCCTTTGATTTTTACCATGCGTTTGCTGAGTTCTGGGAACATTGTGGCTGGTTTAGCAAACAATGGCAGGGTAAAGCGCTCTTTGATAAGCTATGGGAGTTTAACGAGGTGTTTCATGTTCAGAGTTTAGACGTCTCCACGAGGGAGAGAATCTGCGACGCCCTGCGTTTCGATTATTACCTTTGGGAGCGCCCCAACACCGTTCCTGACTATCTACGTCCGGAAGCTAGCTTCCAGGTAGAGGGAGACGGTGACGGTGACCCGTGGAAAACTAAACAAGCTGAAATTCGCAGGGACGGTTGTTGGGAAAGATTAATTCCGGAGTTCCAACAAATGGACAGACGTCAGTGGAACCGTAATACGGCAGTCGCCTATTTCACCAGTGATGTATTACAAGACGGAACCTCGCCAGCGCCGTGCTACTATCTTTTCCACTATCAACAAGGGAAGGTAAAGGCTTACCGGTTTGAGCATGAATGGAGTGCAGCACAATGACGTTAGGCTATTTCTTACGCAGAACCATCACCCTTGGGAGTCTTATAGCAGCTATATTGATACTCGTCATCGGGTGTGCGAAAGCCCCTCAGACGGGACAACCGGGCGGAACGGCCCCGCCGGTGGTGGAAATCTGGCATTCGCTGCCAGGGGCAGAAGGGGATGCGCTGCAGGCGCAGCTTCAAACCATCGCCAAGACACATCCCGAGGTAATCATTAAACTCAAATATGTGTCAGAGATGAGTTTTGTAGACTTGGCTTTTAAAGCGGAAGCAGGCGGAGAAGGACCAGAAATATTTATCGCTTCGAAAGACATCATCCGGCAACTTTATGAACAAGGTACGCTCGCTAAAATAGCCTACAATGATCAAGAAGCATTTCCTGCTGCCTTGTCGGCTTTCAAATTTGGGGACGTGGGGTATGCAACTCCCTGGTTAACCGATATCCCTTTGCTCTATTTTCGAACGAATACAGCCAGCGTTCCTGCTAATTTAAACGACCTTTTCTCAAGTAAAGGCGGAACTTCCCTCGCCACGGCGAATACGGCGTCTCTTTCAGCTTGGTGGAATGGGTCAGGCGGACGGTTGGTGAGTGAAGGAAAACCTATTCTCGATGACCCCCTCAATGTGGCATTTCTTAAACAACTTTCGACTTGGCAAGGTGCCAAAAGCCTTCAGATCGATGCTTCTGTACTCGGTACCTTTGCTGGTGGAGGAATACGCTTTATGATCGCGGGGGCGAGTGAGGCCAAATTCTTAACCCAGCAAAATATACCATGGGCATGCATGCAACTGTTTGAATTAGTGGGTGGACAAGGACAACCGCTTTTAGGCACGACCCTGGGGATTGCGAATTCTGCGATTAAGACGAATGAAGCCATGTCTCCGGTCATTCAGCTCGTTGAGAAAGCCCTGCTCACCCCTGAAGTAGAAGGGGCAATGCTGCAAGCGGGACGTCTTCTTCCAGCTAATATGGGCTATTATAAACTTCCGGAAAATCAGAAAGGCGTCTTTCCACAAGCAAATATTGGTCTTGCTAAGGCGTGGGCTTTAGAGGGCAATGCCATAGAGTGGAAGCTGATCCCGCTTCAAGACGCAGCCTGGAACAACGTTCTTAGCGGGAACTCTACTCCCGAGGAAGCTCTGGCCGGGGCGCAAGAGGAAGCGATCAAAGCCTTAACGGTCAAGTAACCAACAGGATCCAAAACACAGGAGGGGTGTCAAGATGGTAGAAGTAGATAAAAAAGGAATAGAGCTCATTGTCATCACGGGTCTATCTGGCGCTGGAAGGACGCAGGCTATGCAAAGCCTTGAAGACCGAGGATTTTTCTGTGTTGATAATTTACCGCCCACCTTTCTGGTTAAATTCGCGGAACTATGTGCCCAGTCCAGGGGGAAAGTCTCAAAGGCTGCGATTGTATGCGATTTGCGGGGCGGAGAATTTTTCTCTTCACTCAGTGAAGCCTTGGATAATCTAGAAAAGGAAGGCTTTAATCTCGAAGTCCTCTTTTTAGATGCCTCGGATGAAACCTTGATTCGACGTTATAAGGAATCTAGGCGGCGTCACCCTCTTTCTCCTCATGGGCGTGTTTTAGATGGCATTCACGCGGAACGCCAGCAACTAGAGGAGTTAAGAATCAGAGCTGACAACATTATTGATACCTCACAATTATCTTCCCAAGAACTTCGTTGTGAAGTTGCCGAGTTGTTTTGTAAATCGCAAGGACTGGGTCAAATGGCGGTTTCGGTGGTATCCTTTGGCTTTAAATACGGAAGTCCAATGGATGCGGATCTTGTTATGGATGTGCGCTTTCTTCCGAATCCATTTTATGTTGAAGCGTTGCGTCCGCTAACCGGCGAAAACACGTTAGTTCAGGACTATGTTTTTGGAAACTCGATCGCTCAAGAGTTTATGAAGCAATACTTGAACTTGCTGGAATACATCCTACCGTTTTATGTTGAAGAGGGTAAGAATCATTTGGTCATTGGAATTGGCTGTACGGGGGGGCAACATCGCTCTGTCGCCATTGCTGAACGGGTTGCGGAGTTTTTAAAGGAACGTAGTTATGGCGTCAGTGTAAAACATCGTGATGTGGAAAAAAATCGAAAGGTTATATCTGCAAAATGAGAATTAAACACTATGAAGGTTTATCACGATACCTGAAATGGCTCTACCCCAATTTAAGAGTAAAAAGGTGGTTTCTCCTAGCAGTTCTTGGAATTTTTCTTTTTGCCACTGGGTTTGCTGTTATGAATGACGGCGTGGCGCTGGGCTACGCAGAGTTACGCTTCCGAGAGATCGTCTACAAGCTGACAGGCAGTACCCGGCACATTGCTGTACCAACCGGTGCCATTATTAGCGTCCTGGGAATGGCTGCAATTATCATAGGTTTTAAACGTTTGCTACACTCCATTATTTCGTCTATACTCCCGGCTAACGAGGGGAAAATCGTTGATATGATTTATTCTCGCAATCATCTGCGTAGAGGCCCTAAAATTGTCGTGGTGGGTGGCGGTACTGGACTTTCGGCACTCTTACGAGGCCTAAAACAATATACTTGTAATCTCACAGCCATTGTCACGGTTTCAGATGATGGCGGAAGTTCTGGTAAATTACGCAAGGAACTAGGTATCCAACCACCGGGAGATGTTCGGAACTGTCTCGTGGCTTTGTCTAATACAGAGGACGTTATGGACACGCTCTTCTCTTACCGTTTTGCCAGTGGAGCCCTTGAAGGGCATAGCCTGGGAAACTTGCTTCTCGCAGGGGTAACAGATATCTATGGAAACTTTCACAAAGGCATTGAGCAGGTTAGTAAAGTGTTCGCGATCGACGGTAAGGTCTTCCCCTCTACGCTGGAACAAATTGTACTAATTGCGGACTTAGAGGACGGGACCCGTGTCGTAGGAGAAACAGCCGTGCGAGATACCGAAGGGAAAATTGACAGAGTTTACCTTGACCCCAGCCATTGTCACGCGTTACCAGAGGCTTTGCAAGCACTTGAGGAGGCAGATCTGATTGTTTTGGGTCCGGGAAGCCTCTATACGAGCGTTCTACCGAATCTGCTGGTCGGTGGCCTTAGAGAGAAAATCCGAGAAGTCAAAGCCCCATGTGTCTATGTATGCAATGTCATGACGGAAAAAGGCGAGACGGACGGTTATCAGGTGTCTGACCACCTTAAAGCAATTTTAGACCACTGTGGTACAGGCTTTGTTGACGCAGTCCTTGCCTCCAAGGGGAAAATTAAAGAACCCCTTTTAAAACGTTACGTTGCGGAAGAGGCCGTTCCAGTGGTGCCTGATCCTAAAGAAGTCGAGCAACTAGGTGCAAAGTATTATGAAGCCAATTTAGTCCAAGCTGGTAATGTCGTTCGCCATGATCCCGATCGCTTGGCAAAGGAATTGATTCGTTTACTTTTTCGATTAAAACCCATGGGTGAGCGCATTGACATAGTTGATTCTTATTTGCTAATCCGGAAGCTCCGCAAACAGTCATGATACGAACCAAGAGAAAGGGGGGGCCGCGTTGTCTTTTAGTGCTGACACCAAAGAAGAATTAGCGCGCCTAGGTACGCAGAAAACATGTTGTGAGTTAGCAGAACTGGCGGCGCTGGTTCGCATGGACGGAACCCTTCAAATCAGTGCCAATCAACAGTACACCCTGAATGTGTCGACAGAGAGTGCTCCGGTGGCACGTAAGATCTTTCGTTTGGCGAAGGATGTGCTGAAGCGCCCAGTGGATATTGTGGTCAGGCGCAAACTCAGGCTCCGCAAAAATAATTCCTACATGGTGAGCATCCACCTTAGTGGACTGGATGAATTGAAAAATCTGGGTCTCGTTGATGCAGAAGGACAAATATACCACGAGATTGCACCAAACTTAATTAAAAAGCGTTGTGACAAAAAGGCCTATTTGCGAGGGGCGTTTTTGGCTGGGGGCTCAATTAATAATCCAGAAGGAACCTATCACCTGGAAATTGTCAGTAATGATCAGCAACATGCCGACGCGCTATGTCAATTGGTGAATCGTTTTAAATTAGGGGCTAAAGTTAGCATGCGTAAGAACTGGTATGTGGTATATATTAAAGAGAGTGAACATATTGTTGAGTTTATTGGCTTCATAGGTGCACACCATGCCCTTTTGGAATTCGAAAATGTTCGAGTGCTTAAAGACGTCAGGAATCAAGTCAATCGGTTGGTCAATTGCGAAACCGCTAATCTGGATAAAGTTGTGGATGCGGCTGTGCGGCAGTTGCAAAATATCCAACTCATTGCGGATACCATGGGGTTACAGTCCTTACCACCGACATTGCGCGCTATGGCAGAGCTTAGGCTGGAACATCCCGATGCCAGCTTGAAGGAGCTTGGCGAAACGCTACGGCCAAAAGTTGGTAAATCAGGCGTCAATCATCGGATGAGGAAAATAGATGAATTAGCGGAACGAATCAAGACGCAGCAATCGATAGTGTAGGACACGATCTATAAATAACCAAATCGGAGAGTTTGGGGGGGTAAAAAGTGCGGTTAGGGTACGGCTTAAATCTAGAGCAAAGTCAAAAACTCATTATGACACCTGAATTGCGGCAGGCAATTATTATTTTGCAGTTGTCAGCACTCGAACTTTCTACGTATGTTGAGGAGCAACTTCTCGAAAATCCTTTGTTGGAGACTCAAGAAGATACGTCTAGTTCGGAGATGAAAGAAGAGGTTGAGGCCACTGATGCACAAGCAACTTCCCAGGAGGAACGTCCAGAAGAGGAAAAATGGGAAGTGGACTGGCAAGATTATTTTCATGACCAGGATGAAAATCGTGTCCGTCAGGAACGGGTGGTTGTGGAGGAAAAACAACGCTTTGACCCCTTCGTTTCAGCATCCCCTACGCTTCTAGAACACTTGTTGGAACAACTCCATGTCCAGAAAGTATCAGCTTCGTTAACGGTAGCAGAGTACATAGTGGGCAACTTGAATGATTATGGCTGTCTTACATTGACGTTAGAAGATATTGCTCGTGAAACTAAAGTCTCCCTCGAAACGGCAGAAGAGGCGTTGGCTGTAGTTCAGACACTTGACCCTTTGGGGGTGGGGGCTAGAAATCTAGAAGAATGTCTTCGCTTGCAGTTGCCGCTCCTGCCAGACTATCCGCCTGAATTTCCAGAGTTCTTAAAGCATCTTGAAGATTTGGCGGCAGGGAGACTGCAACGAATTGCCCAGGCCCTAAAAATCCCCATAAGTAGGGTGCAAGAACTAGCGGATCTTGTGCGTACACTGGATCCCAAGCCAGGCGTCAGTTTTTCGGGTCCAGGAGAGGTGCGCTATGTCGTCCCGGATGTTGTGATTGAAGAGATTGAAGGGGAATTCATTATCCTTGTTAATGATATTACCGTACCCCGCCTGGGAATCAACAAGTCCTACCGTGAGGCACTAAGCCATGAAGAGGGAACAGAAACACGTAAATTCGTTGAACAGAAACTGAACGCGGCAGCCTGGCTTATTCGCAGTATTGAGCAGCGACGCCTTACGCTTTATAAAGTAGCCAATGCGATTGTGAAGTGGCAAACGGATTTTCTCCATTCAGGGATCCGCCATCTAAAACCGCTGACGTTAAAGGATATTGCAGAGGAAGTTGGAGTTCATGAGTCGACCGTCAGTCGAGCGACAGCCCATAAATATATCCAAACTCCCCGCGGTATCTTCGAATTCAAATTCTTCTTTGCAAGTAGCATGGGCAGAGGGCACAATAACGATTCTGACATCACGACAGAGAGTATTAAACTAGCTTTGCATGATATTATCGATTCAGAAAATCCCAAAAAACCCTATTCCGATCAGAAACTAGCAGATTTACTTAAGGATAGGGAAATGGGAATTTCTAGAAGGACAGTGGCTAAGTACCGCGACGAGTTGGGCATTGCGGCGACGACGGTTAGGAAACGCTATTAGGGAAAGTCGTATGGACACTCTGACTCCATCCGTTCATCTGCCAAACTAAAGCTCCTCACTTGATGAAAGAGGGCGGGGTTCCCGCCAGATGCGTCGTCCGTGACGCACTGTCGGCTTCGCACGTCCTGTGCTCAGCCCCGCTTATGAATGCGTTCGTCGCTAAGTTTGGCCACGACTCACGAAAGTCGATCGCTTAGTTCAGACGACGTTTCGCTGGAAGGGATCGCTGGGCTTGGAACGGTGGGCCTTTGTCCAAGCGGTTCCAAGCCCAGCGAATCCCCAGAGAAAGTCGCGACAACACGGAGCGAAGCCTTTACGCAAGTGGACCGCCAAACTTGGCTTAAGGGCTTCCCGCCCAAAACGGGGCTGAGCACAGGGACGTGCGAAGCCGCCAGTGCAGCAGGGACGCTGCATCTGGCGGGAACCCCGTTAACATGCATCAAGCACTTTAGCCTTAGTTTGGCACACGACCGTAGCGACTGACCGAGTGTTTCGCGACTTCTTGGCGTGCCGGTTAATAAGAGGGGGATTTTACCACGAAAAAGTACGTTTTAGCCCTTGATCAAGGTACTACGAGTTGCCGTGCAATCCTTTTTGATAAGGAAAGTAAGATTGTTGGAGTGACTCAAAAGGAGTTTGCTCAGATCTACCCTAAGGCGGGTTGGGTTGAACATGATGCTGAGGAAATTTGGAGCACACAATATGGCGTGATTGCAGAGCTCATTGCGAAGACGGGTATTAAAGTCGATGAGATTGCCTCTATTGGAATTACTAATCAGCGTGAGACGACGGTGGTTTGGGATAAACAAACGGGTAAACCTGTGTGTAACGCCATTGTGTGGCAGTGTCGCAGAACGACGGCAATTTGCGACGACTTAAAGGCAAAGGGTTATGAAGCCATGGTTCGAGAAAAAACAGGTCTCGTGGTTGACGCTTATTTTTCTGGCACGAAAGTCAAGTGGATTCTAGATCATGTTGAAGGAGCTCGTGCCAAAGCTGACAAGGGTGAGTTGCTGTTTGGAACGACGGATTCTTGGTTAATCTGGAAACTCACTGGTGGAAAAGTGCATATTACGGATTATTCGAATGCCTCACGAACCATGATGTATAATATTCGAGAATTGCATTGGGACAAAGAACTGCTCGAAATGCTTGACGTACCACCGGCCATGTTGCCAGAGGTGCACAATTCAAGCGAAGTTTATGGTAACACAGACGCTGGCGTCTTTTTAGGCTATGAGATTCCAATAGCAGGGGTTGCGGGTGATCAGCAAGCAGCTTTGTTTGGACAGGCTTGTTTTGAACCGGGAGATGCTAAAAATACTTATGGTACAGGATGCTTTATGCTTATGAATACAGGCAGCAAAATACACACTTCACAACATGGCTTGTTGACCACGATTGCTTGGGGAATTGATGGCAAGGTGGAATACGCTTTAGAAGGCAGTATCTTTATTGCGGGTGCGGCAATTCAATGGTTACGTGATGGTTTGAAAGTGATTGATGTTGCCCTAGATTCGGAGTATTTTGCGAATAAGGTGAAAGATTCTGAGGGCGTTTATTTTGTTCCTGCTTTTGTAGGTTTAGGTGCTCCTTATTGGGATATGCGCGCTAGGGGAGGAATTTTCGGGCTCACTAGGGGAACCACAAAAGACCATATTATTCGTGCGGCGTTGGATTCGTTAGCCTATCAAACGAAAGATGTATTAGGGTCCATGGAGGCTGACTCCGGCATCTTCTTAAAGTCATTGAAAGTTGACGGAGGCGCTGTCACTAATAATTTGTTGATGCAGTTCCAAGCAGATATTCTAGGGACTCGGGTTGATCGGCCTCAAATTATTGAGACCACAGCCCTCGGAGCTGCCTACCTCGCCGGCTTAGCGGTTGGGTTCTGGGCAAGCAAAGAAGACCTAGCAAGACATTGGCTGCTCGATCGACGTTTTGAACCCAACATGGAAGAAGAAAAGAGAGCGAAACTTTACAAGGGTTGGTTGAAAGCCGTTGAGCGGTCGAAAAACTGGGAAGAAGATTAAGTTGTAAGAATGAGATAGGGGCGAATTGAGACCCTATTATGGATCGCTAAGTTTAGTAATATCTGTAATAACGTGTCATGTTCGGCAGGAAACTGTCTCTTAACTGTAGAATTAGTCTAGGTGAGTAGGAAGCTTCTTTCTACGGTATACTAAGGTTAATCTAGAAATAATGCGCAAACAATCGTCATTTAACCCTAGCTCAAAGAGAAAGGGGATCTTGGTATGAACAAAAAGAGTGTAAAAGATGTTCAGGTGCGAGGGAAACGTGTGCTGGTTAGAGCAGACTTTAACGTGCCTTTGGACGAGCAGGGACAAATAACGGATGATACTCGGATACGGGCCTCCTTACCGACCATAGAATACCTCATTAAAGAAGGCGCACGCGTCATTTTAGCGTCCCACCATGGTCGCCCCAAAGGTAAGATAAATCCCAAATATTCCCTAGCACCCGTTGCCAAGCGTTTGAGTGAGTTGTTGGGGCAAGCGGTGCCACTTGCTCCTGACTGCGTGGGAGAAGTAGTCATGCAAGCCGTCAATAAGTTGCAAGACGGACAGGTCCTATTGCTGGAAAATGTTCGTTTCCATGCGGAAGAAGAAAAAAATGATCCAACGTTTGCCCGTGACCTGGCAACGCTTGCGGAATTATTTGTCAATGACGCGTTTGGAACTGCACACCGTGCTCATGCGTCTACGGAAGGGGTGACCCACTACATTCCGGCCGTTGCAGGATTGCTCATGCAAAAAGAAGTTGAATTTATGGGCAACGCTTTGGCAAGGCCAGAACGACCTTTTGTGGCTATCATTGGCGGTGCCAAGGTGAGCGATAAGATCGGCGTCATTGAAAACCTTCTAGAAAAGGTTGATGCCTTGATCATTGGTGGAGGGATGGCTAATACCTTCCTGAAAGCCCAAGGTCTTAAGGTAGGGAAATCCCTGCTCGAAGAGGAAAAAGTGGAATTGGCCAAGCAACTCATCGAGAAAGCTAAAGCGAAGGGCGTTAAGCTTGAACTGCCCATCGATGTCGTGGTAGCCCTTGCTTTTGAAGCTGAGGCGCCTCATCATACGGCGATCGTTTCGGAAATTAAAGACGATGAAATGGCCTTAGATATAGGTGTGGCAAGCGCTGACAGATTCGCTACCCTAATTTCAACCGCTCGAACGGTGATCTGGAATGGCCCCATGGGTGTTTTCGAAATGGACGCCTTCGCTAAAGGAACCGAGCGAGTTGCCGAAGCGGTGGCGAATTGTGACGGGATAACGATTGTCGGCGGTGGGGATTCTGTCGCAGCGGTGAAGAAGATGGGCGTTGCGGATCAGATGACTCATATATCCACAGGGGGTGGCGCATCACTGGAGTTTTTAGAAGGTAAAGTTCTCCCAGGCGTTGACGCACTTCAGAACAAGGCATAGTTCGTTCATCGTGGTTTGTGTAAGAAGATCAGGATTTGAGAGGCCCTTGAATCACATATCGTGAGACAAGCACCTTACAATATTATGAAGGGGAGGAATAATAAATTGGCGAAGAGACGACCGGTGATCGCTGGCAACTGGAAAATGTTTAAAACCGTTCACGAAGCAACGGACTATGCAACGAAGTTTTTGGAAGAGGTCAAGGACGTTGCAGAATTGGATATTATACTATGTGCACCCTTTACAGCACTTTATCCTTTGAAGAATGAACTGGAAGAAAGTGTTGTGCATTTGGGGGCTCAAAACATGTCCTGGGCAGACCAGGGTGCTTATACCGGCGAAATTTCCGCCCAGATGCTTCTCGATGTAGCCTGTACTTACGTAGTACTCGGCCACTCAGAACGGCGAGAAATGTTTGGCGAAACGGATGAACAAATTAATAAGAAAGTGTTGAAAGCCTTGGCTGCAGGACTAAAGCCTATCCTTTGCGTCGGAGAAAATCTGAACGTCCGCGAAGAAGGAAAAGCAGCAGAGTGGGTTAGTTCTCAAGTGGTTCATTCACTGGCCAGCTTATCCACAGAGGACTTGAGTAAAATTGTCGTTGCCTACGAGCCCATATGGGCGATCGGTACGGGAAAAACAGCGTCCAGTAAAGATGCCCAAGAAATGTGTGCCTCAATCCGCGCTACTTTGAACAGCCTCATGAGTCTTGGGGCCGAGAACGTGCCCATTCTCTATGGCGGAAGTGTTAAGGCAGACAACATTGCCGAGCTCTTGACGGAGCCTGATGTTGACGGCGCATTAGTAGGTGGGGCAAGCCTGGAGCCCCTAGGCTTTGCCAAACTTGTACATAACGCGGCCTCGGTTGTTGCCCGAGGGGAAGAAATAAAGTGAGAGCAACGAAACCACTTCTCCTCATGATTTTAGATGGCTGGGGTCACCGTGAGGATATTGAAGGAAATGCTATTGCCCAAGCAAATATACCGAACTTTCACCGCTTAGAAACGACCTACCCCCACACCTTCCTCGAGGCCTCAGGAGAAGCAGTAGGATTACCAGAGGGTCAAATGGGAAATTCTGAAGTAGGGCATCTGAACATGGGTGCCGGGCGGGTAGTCTATCAGGAATTAACCAGAATCAATAAAGCAATCAAGGATAGGACACTCTTTAAGAATCCCGTACTCCTCGAGGCTATGAGTAAAGCTCGCCTCCAGAACAAGGCCTTCCACTTTATGGGCTTACTCTCAGACGGCGGCGTTCATTCCCATATAGCGCATTTGTTTGCGCTTCTGGAGATGGCCAAGGAACAAGGACTTAAAGAGGTGTATATTCACGTCATTCTCGATGGACGAGACGTCCTGCCACAGAGTGCTAAACTATATATCACTCAATTAGAACAAAAAATCAGGGCATTGGGGATTGGTAAAATTGCCTCGGTGAGCGGCCGTTACTATGTGATGGACCGAGATCAACGCTGGGAACGTTTAGAAAAGAGCTACCAGGCCTTGGTTATGGGTGAGGGTAAATTCGCAGCAAGTGCCTTAGCGGCGTTGGAGAGTTCTTATGATGTGCGTGTAACGGATGAATTCGTGCTTCCGACAGTCATTGTTGATGATGCAGGAAAACCAGTCGCCACCATTCAAGAGGGCGACAGTGTGCTCTTCTTCAACTTTCGTTCTGATCGGGCTCGGGAAATCGCTCATGCCATAGTCGATGAAGAGGTGACAGAGTTTGCCTGCCCCGTTCACCCGCGAGTCAATTTTGTGTGTATGACCTCTTATGAGGATACAATCTGCACGCCCATCGCGTTTCCTCAACAAAATCTGAGAAATACTTTAGGAGAGGTCCTTTCACTACGCGGGTTAAAACAGTTGAGAATAGCAGAGACTGAGAAATATGCCCATGTGACCTTCTTTTTCAACGGCGGAATTGAAGAACCTGATCCAGGTGAGGAACGAATCCTGATTCCTTCCCCTAAAGTTGCGACCTATAACCTTCAACCTGAGATGAGTGCCCCCAAATTAACTCAAACGCTCCTAGAAGAACTGAGAAAAAATAAATACGATGTGATCATTCTTAACTTCGCTAACCCAGACATGGTGGGACATACTGGTGTGCTCGCTGCAACCATCAAAGCAGTGGAGGCTGTTGACCGGTGTTTGGGTGAGATTGTTGAGGAATTTAAAAAAATGGAGGGCACAATCCTTGTGACGGCCGACCACGGAAATGCAGAAGCAAAAGTGGATCTAGAGACGGATCTGCCTTTGACGGCCCATTCCATTAATAAGGTGCCCTTCATCTTAGTCAATGAACAACTAAAAGGGCAAAAACTGCGCGAGAGTGGTGCGCTGTGCGATGTTGCTCCCACCATGCTTGAATTACTCAAAATCCCACAACCCGAGGAAATGACCGGACAATCATTAATCTTTAAAAATTAAGCGTAACTTTGAAGTTAAATTATTAATATTTAAGGGGGAAATTTCAATGAATTTTATATCTGATGTTTATGCTCGTGAGATTTTAGATTCTCGGGGCAATCCCACGGTAGAAGTCGATGTAGTCCTTACGGACGGAACCATAGGGCGTGCAGCGGTTCCATCGGGTGCCTCTACAGGGGCTTTTGAAGCCGTGGAACTTCGGGACGGAGATGCTACCCGTTATATGGGTAAAGGGGTCCTAAAAGCGGTTGAAAATGTCAACTTACTTATCAGCCCAGAAGTTGAGGGGCTGAATCCGTTTGACCAACCAGGCTTGGATGGTCTCCTAATTAACCTTGATGGAACGGACAATAAGGGTAAGCTGGGAGCCAACGCGATCTTAGGTGTATCCTTGGCCACCGCTAAAGCAGCTGCGGAGTCGCTCGGGTTGCCACTCTATCAGTACTTAGGCGGGGTTAATGCTAAAGAACTGCCAGTGCCAATGATGAATATTTTAAACGGTGGTAGTCATGCGGATAACAATGTGGACATTCAAGAATTTATGATTATGCCAGTTGGAGCCTCCAGCTTTGCTGAAGCGCTACGAATGGGAACAGAAGTGTATCACAATCTTAAAGCGGTACTAAAAGAAAAAAATCTCTCCACATCAGTAGGAGATGAAGGCGGGTTTGCCCCCAACCTCAAATCTAACGAAGACGCACTGCTTTGCATTGTTGACGCGATTAAACGAGCCGGCTATATTCCTGGAGAACAAGTGGGGTTGGCCTTAGATGTCGCAGCCTCAGAAATCTACGAAGATGGAGTCTATAACCTAGCAAGTGAAGGGCTTAAGAAGACCTCAGATGAGATGATTAATTATTATGAGGGACTGATCGAGCGATATCCAATTGTATCAATAGAAGACGGTTTGGATGAAGACGACTGGGAAGGCTGGAGAAAGATGACTGAACGCTTGGGTGATCGTGTTCAGCTCGTCGGCGACGATTTATTTGTGACCAACCCGGAACGTTTAGCACGCGGGATTCAAGAGAAAAGCGCTAACTCTATCCTTATTAAGCTCAACCAAATCGGTACCTTAACTGAAACCCTAGATGCGATTGAAATGGCCAAACGTGCAGGATATACGGCTGTTATCTCTCATCGTTCTGGGGAAACAGAAGACGTTACACTAGCCCATGTTGCGGTGGCTGTTAACGCCGGGATGATCAAAACTGGAGCTCCAGCTCGCACCGAACGGGTTGCCAAGTACAACGAATTGCTTCGTATTGAAGAGGAACTTGGAGAAGGCGCAGTGTATCGCGGACGGAAAGCATTAGCCCGCTAGAGAGTGTGGGGTTATTGAATTTTCACGAGGCTTGTGCTAGAATAGGACTATTGATAAGTAGGCTTATTGACTAGGGTCTATTAGGGGAGTGAATTAATTGATAATCGCTGTAGTTGTTCTTCTGACGCTATGCTGTTTAGGACTCATTGCAACTGTATTACTTCAGTCTGGCAGAAGTGCTGGTTTATCTGGAGCTATTACTGGTGCGAGCGAGTCTGTCTTTGGAAAAAAGAAAGGCATGGATGCTGTATTAGGGAAACTTACGACCGTTTTAGCAACCCTCTTTCTATTGAGTTGCTTGGGTCTAGCAATGCTTGAGAAATAAACCGGATTATTGTTAGAAGGGGCACTTCATGTGAAGTGTCCCTTCTAAGGCGTTTATTTGCTTCGATAGGGTAAGAGGAGGGTGACAGGTGAAACCACAAAGACGCTCCGTGGAGCCCTTCTACTTCCCAGGAAAACGCGTAGGGTGCTTACTCATTCATGGATTCTCAGGAGCTCCAGCGGAAATGCGCTTTATGGGTGAACGACTAGCTGAGGCTGGCTGGACGGTTTTAGGGATCCTGCTTTCTGGACATGGCACAACTCCAGAACAAAGGGCGGAAACGAGCTGGGAGGACTGGGCTAAGGACGTGGAAGTGGGGGTCAAAGAACTGAGGAAGTCTTGTGATACGGTCATAGGGATTGGTCTCTCAATGGGGGGGTTGCTAGCCCTTCATCTGGCAACGCTTGGACTGGTCGACGGAATAGTCGCGATGAATGCGCCGATGGTTGCAGGCGAGAATCTTCCAGTTGATGCTTTGATCTCCTTGGATCGGGCTATTAATCAGGTGGGACGAAAACTAGACATGGTTAAATGCCCAGCCTTATTGATGCAAAGCATGAAGGATCGTACAGTGAACCCTATAAGTGTCAATATCATTGAGAACAAAATCCAACAAGTCAGACCTACCGTGATCTTATGGGGAAAATCTGGACATATCCTAACGTTGGGAGCGGAGAGAGAAGAAATAGTTCTCAGAGTCCAAGACTTTCTGCGACAGTTCCAAGTTTGATCATGATAAGGATTTTCTAATACCTGGTACTAGCAACAATTATTTGGTCAAAAAAGGAAATTGATGTTATACTAAAGTATCCAACTAGGTGAGAGGAGGAACCATTATGCCCTCTGAAGGAATAAAAATCGTCTCAGAGAATCGTAAAGCTTTCCATGATTATTTCATTAATGATAGAGTAGAGGCCGGTATCATTCTGACCGGAACGGAAATAAAATCCATACGTAACGGAAAGATTAACCTGAAAGACAGTTATGCTCGCATAAAAGAGGGCGAAATATGGGTTTATCAGATGCACATCAGCACTTATGATCAGGGAAACCGTTACAATCATGATCCACTTCGGCCCCGCAAATTACTACTACACCGTTCTGAGATTAACAAGTTAGTCGGTAAGATCCAGCTTCAAGGACTGACCCTCCTACCGATTAAACTATATTTAAAAAACGGGATGGCCAAAGTCGAATTGGCAGTGGGTCAAGGTAAGAAAAATTATGATAAGCGACAGGTTCTTGCTCAACGAGAAGGCCAACGTGATATTGAACGAGCTCTAAGAGACCGTAATAAATCCTATTAAGAACCGCGCTTCACAGAGACTCATCTTCTAAGCACTGAGTGGTTCAAGGAATAATTAAAAGTAATTACTCTCTTGAATAGTGTATTTTCCATAAAAATGTAATAATACCAGAGATAAGCACCGTTGCTTTGAACGTAAATATGGTATACTATGTACAGAGATCATTCACATGGGGGCGTTTTAGACTCGCTCGGAGAAGTAGTGGCAAGAGTTGCGCGTCGAGATTCCACCTGGTCTCGTTAAACGGTGGACCTTTATAATTACAAACAATGATTACGCTCTAGCTGCTTAAGTGCCGCTAGCATTCTGCCTTCTGTACCTACGGTGAAGGGCCAGAGTGTCAATTA
>DASRMG010000203.1:0-10350 GCA_035648035.1 Desulfosporosinus sp.
TTTTCTTCACGTACCAAACGAACTATATCTGCCTTGAATTCTTTATCATACCGTTTCCCGTTGTTTGACATAATTTTCGCCCCCCACAGGTTTAGTTTACACTAACTTCCCTGTGTCCGGCGAATCGGGTATACGTCAAAGTTTGCATTCTTAAGACGTTCATTAACCCGTTCTTTCAAGTAATGCACAATCAAGGAGCAGCTTCAATGCAAAAGTGAACGTGTGCAGAAAGGACTGAAACCGTTGTTACTTCTGAAAAAAAAAACAATAAAGAAGTTAGCTTCTTTATTATTATTGATCATGACAACAGGAATATTAACAGCTTGTAACTCGAAGGCGAATCAAGTGACAGAGGACCAAGGTTTTGCTATGGGGACTGTTATTTCGCAGAAGGTTTATGGGGAAAACGGCCAAGCGGCCATCGATGAGACCATGAAAAAAATCAAAGATCTCGAGGCGCTGTTAACTTTTAATGCCCCAGAAGGAGATATTTATAAGCTTAACAAAAATGCTGGGGCTACGAAGGTAGAACTAAATCCTGAAACTATAAACGTCATTAATAAAGCTCAGAAAGTAGCAGATCTAAGCAACGGTGCCTTTGATATCACAGTAGGACCACTTATTAAACTCTGGGGTATTGGTACGGAGCAAGAACGTGTTCCAGCAACAGAGGCATTGAATAAGTTGCTCCAACTCATCAATTATAAAGACTTATATGTCGATGAACACTCTGCAAGTTTGAAAATGCCTGGGCAAATGGCTGATCTTGGGGGCATAGCCAAAGGCTATGCTGGAGATGAAGCCATGAAAATCTACAAAAAGAACGGCATCAAATCCGGCTTTATTAATCTTGGCGGTAATGTTGTAACGCTGGGTAGTAAGCCTGATGGAAGTCCATGGACGGTGGGTATTCGTAATCCACGACCTCAAGACACGACAGGCGAACAACCCCTGGTGGGTACTATTACAGTGACCGACAAAGCGGTTGTAACATCAGGGGATGACCAACGATTCTTTATAAAAGATGGTAAACGCTATCATCATATCATTGATCCTCACACAGGATATCCCGCCCAATCAGATTTGATGAGCGTTACCTTAGTTACAAATTCTTCGTTTGATGCAGATGCTCTTGACACAGCAGTGTTTGTTTTGGGGTTGGAGAAAGGCAAGGCGCTAATCGGCCAGTATGAAGGAATTGAGGCTGTATTTATTACGACCGATAAAAAAATCTATGTTACGGACGGACTGAAGGGGAGTTTCACGTTACTTGATGAAAACGACCAATATAAGTATATTGAATAATTGGATGACGAGATCACTATCCTGGGTTTGGAGATAAACAGTGCTTAAGGAGAAGGTAGAATGATCAGCATTTTTACTAAAGTAGGTAATTAAGAATGAATAAAAATAGGAAATACGCTTTAATTATTATTTTGGTGACTAATGCGATTTTGATTTCGTTTCTTGAAACGTTTATTCCAATACCTATCCCAGTACCAGGAATTAAACTGGGACTAGCAAACATTATTACCATGCTGGGAATTGTTTTTCTGAGCTGGCAAGATGTCCTTCTAATTGTAATTGTGCGCAGTTTTGTGGTAGCAATTCTGACGAGGGGTGTCATGATGCTCGCCTTCAGTTTGACTGGTGGTATCTTAAGCGCTATTGTCATGTGGCTTCTTTATTCAAAATTATCAAGGTTTTTTAGCATCAAAGGGATAAGTATCGCGGGAGCTATCACTCATAATACAGTACAACTTGTTGTGGCATCGGCTATGTTAGGGCAGTTTGTTGTTTTGTACTATCTTCCTGTTCTATTAATTTCTGCAGTTATAACGGGTTTAATCACAGGAAATATTGGCGAAATAGCTATTAAAGAGGTTAGAAAAAAAGGGGTTTTCAAGAATGAAGAGTAGTCAAAAAGAATGGCATAAGCTATGTCGAGAAATTTGACCTTGATAAGTGTTAATACACCAGAAACTGCCGAATTCTTGGAAGTGGACGGGCTTATTAAATTCATCATAGCAACATTGGTTACTGTTATGCCGTTTTTCTTCCTGAAAACGATGAGTTTTGTTATGCTCTCTATATATTTATTGCTTGTGACTTACCTCTCGAGAATTAAGCCAAGAACTTTATTGATTAGTGCTGCTTCATATTTTATGGTCGTACTGATGCCTTACCTTTTCGGGCTATTGATGAACGCCCTTATCTACTCGTTTTCTAATAATGAATTATTTTCATATCAGCAGGGTCCCAATGAAATTTTCCTAAGACTGTTTAAATTATTAATTATTTGGTATGTTAGCATTCTATATTTTCATACAACCCCTCTGAAAACAGTGCTAGGGTTGTTAGATAAATGCTTGACTCCGTTGAAATTAGTCGGTGTTCCCGTAGCAGACTACTTAAAAGTAGTGATGGGCTCTGTCATAGAGCTTAAGGAGATGGGAGCCGAGATCATGAAGAGCTTGGAAGAAAGTGTGCGTTCAGTTGTGAGGGGGCGCGGGGGAAAGTTTAACATAAATATTAAAGGATTATCCCAAATTATAGTGTCGTTGATCGTCAATTCCTTTGGAAGATTAGATAAGATAGAACGTTTTGTTGAGCAAGCAAATTCTGATGATTTATATCATTATAGCTTTAAGCTAACAAGTAGAGAAATGGTCGTCGTATTGAGCTTTGTCTTGTTTACTTCTCTCGTGTTTATGGTGGAAAAGGGATATTGGTTTTAGACCAGACTGTGTAATATTTAAAGGGGGTGATAGACATAATTTACAATCAGGTCAAATAATCCTGGTCTCATCTAAAATTATCAAAATATTTAAGGGGGAGAATTTATGTTGAAGATTAAGTTAATTCCGACAGCTCTTGTATTGACAGCCGCAATGCTCATTTTAGGAGGATGTGGTGCAAGTACACCTACTTCTACTAGTTCAAAAACATCAGAGGTCAAGGTATTCCAAGGATCAGGGCAAACGTCAGTTTTCCGCTCAAGAGTAGATAAGACAACACAGAAAGAATCTTTTAGTACGACGACTGTAAGTGCAAATGCACTCTTTGATAAAGACAACAAGGTAATTAGCGTTCAATTTGATTCCTTAGAGATTGTTCCAGAATCTGAAAAAGAGGGAGGAACTATATTCCCAGGATGGCCTACTGCAACATTAACAAACGATGTTGTGACAAAAGATGTTTCGGACTGGAAAACAAAGCGTGAGCGCGGTGACGCTGCTTATGGAATGGATTGGTCCGTTCAAATTGACGCTTACCAAGAGTTCTTTAAGGGTAAGACAGTTGCAGAAATAGAGCAATGGTTCGCTAAGAATACTTCAGATACCAACGGAAAACCATTAACCGATAAAGTAACCAGTGATCCAGATAAAGCAAAGTTTGCTGCACTTAGTGATGCAGAAAAGACAGCACTTGTTGATGTAACTTCTGGTGCATCGATCAGTTTGAAAGATGGTCATGGTGACTTCATTGGAGCACTCAAAAAAGCTTTTGAAAACAAAGTAGAGGTTGCTCTATAATAATATTCCAATTATAATTGATGACGCGATGTAAGTAGAGGGTATCCATAAAGATAATATGGATACCCTCATTATTATCCGAAATTATCTGAAAAGTGCTTGGCGTAGTCTTCGTCACAAGATATTAATAAAAACATTGTATTATCAAAGTAAAAACGACTATATTAAGTACTGTTTGATATTTGACAAAGTATAAATAGTAGTGGTATCAAGCATTAATCATAATTGGTTAGACAAAACTTAAATCTAAAATATCGTGGTCAGTGAAAAATTAAAAATTCCAGTAGCACAGAGTCTGCCTAGCCGGAGAGAGACAAATATGCGAGTCATCTCGATGATGTGGATAAGTAATCCCTAACTAAAGGAAGGCAGAAAGAGTCCGTTAACAGCAAAAAATAGAAATGCTGTCTGCAGACTCTTTTTAAATTGCAATAGTATATATATCGTGTTGCAATATATAAAGAACTTTTTTTATTGCCAAGCTTATGACATACTATTGGTATGTCATTGGTATGTTTATATGAATTACATGTTACAAAACAAATATAGGGTTGTCCAATATCAGAAAATTATGTTAGCAGCTGAATTATGAAGTATAATTAAGGCTGATGATAAAAGGTTTAATGTCATTATCAAAAGGACCATGGAAACAACTGCTTCGGAGACGTTCGAGCTTAACAAATAAAAGATGGAGGAAGATAGCATGAGTAAATTTAAAAGAGTTATGGTAGCCAATAGAGGCGAAATCGCGATTAGGGTATTCAGAGCGCTCAATGAGCTGGGGATCAGGACTGTCGCTATATATTCTAACGAAGATAAATATTCACTTTTCAGAAGCAAGGCCGATGAGGCTTATCTCATAGGTGAAGGCAAAAGTCCTGTTGATGCATATCTGAATATTGAGGAAATTATTAGTCTGGCAATCAAGAAGGGCGTTGATGCCATCCATCCAGGATACGGTTTCTTGTCGGAAAACCCAGAATTCGCCATGAGATGCGAGCAGGAAGGCATCGAATTCATCGGGCCGACGGCGGAGATGATGAACAGGTTGGGAGACAAGATCAAGTCAAAAATCGTCGCCAAGGAAGTCGGCGTCCCGATCATCCCAGGTTATGAGAAGGTCATTAACACGGTGGATGAAGCAAGAATGCACGCGACGGGATGCGGTTATCCCCTGATGCTTAAGGCAGCTGCTGGAGGCGGAGGAAGGGGAATGCGGATCGTCAGGGACGAAAGTGAGCTGGAGTCTGCCTTTTTAAGTGCTAAAAGAGAGGCGAAAAAAGCGTTTGGCATTGATCATATTTTTATGGAGAAATTTATTGAAAAACCAAAGCATGTCGAAGTGCAGGTCCTAGGGGATATGTACGGGAATTTAGTTCACCTGTTTGAACGTGATTGTTCAATCCAGAGAAGGCACCAGAAGGTCGTGGAATTCACGCCTGCCTTTTCCGTCCCCCAGGACATTAGAAACAATATCCATGCAGACGCCCTTAAGATTGCGAATGCTGTAAAATACAGGAGCGCAGGGACTCTCGAATTTCTGGTAGACAACCAGGGGGGTTATTATTTCATTGAAATGAATCCACGGATCCAGGTTGAGCACACAGTGACAGAGATGGTTACGGGGATAGATATCGTACAGGCCCAAATCCAGATTGCCCAAGGATGCGCTCTGAATTCTCCTGAGATTGGGATCAACTCACAGGAGGATATCATGCTCCACGGGTATTCCATTCAATGCAGAATCACAACGGAGGATCCCTCAAATAATTTCGCGCCTGACACGGGGAAGATCGAATCCTACAGGACTGGTTCCGGATTCGGGATCAGGTTGGACGGCGGCAACGGATTCATGGGTGCGGAAATCAGCCCTTATTATGACAGCCTGCTCGTCAAGAACATCTCCTGGTCCAGGCAATTCCAGGATGCTATCAAGAAATCGATTCGATCTCTAACCGAGACGCAGATTACAGGCGTCAAGACCAATATCGGATTTCTGATCAACGTTCTCAATCACCCGCTGTTTTTGAACGGAGAATGCCATACCGGTTTCATTGAGGAAAATCCTGACCTGATCTCGCTGACCCAGAATACAGATGATGAAAGCCAGGTTCTGAAATTCTTAGGCAATGTCGTCGTCAATGAGACGATGGGGATAAAGCTGGAATACGATGTCCCCAAGGTGCCCAAAATCGAGGATATTAGCCCGAGCGATTTGAACGGTACCAAGCAGATCCTTGATACTCAGGGTGCAGAGGGGCTTGTCACTTGGATAAAAGATCAGAAGAAGGTATTACTTACAGACACGACCATGCGGGATGCTCATCAGTCTCTGATGGCCACAAGGATTAGGACCAAGGACATGATCAAGATCGCCAAGGCAACGTCGGTCTACGGCAAGGACTTATTTTCTCTTGAAATGTGGGGAGGGGCAACGTTTGACGTTGCTTACAGGTTTCTTAAGGAGTCTCCGTGGGCAAGGTTGGAGCAACTGCGTACAAGGGTTCCGAACATTCTGTTCCAGATGCTCATAAGAGGAGCGAATGGGGTAGGCTATAAGAACTATCCTGACAATGTCATCCGGGAATTCATTAAAGAATCAGCCGTCTCAGGCATTGATGTCTTCAGAATCTTCGACTCCCTTAACGAACTGAGGGGCATGGAGATTTCTATTGACCAAGTGTTACAGAGCGGTAAGATCGCTGAAGCTTGTATTTGTTACACTGGGGATATCCTTGACAACAGAAAAGAAAAATATAACTTGGATTACTATATCAAGCTGGCGAAAGAGATAGAAAAGACCGGAGCACATATCTTGGGCATAAAAGACATGTCAGCTCTCCTGAAGCCGCATGCAGCCTACAAGCTGGTCAGCGCCTTGAAAAATGAAATCGGAATTCCTATCCATCTCCATACCCACGACACCACCGGTAATGGCGTGGCAACGGTTCTTATGGCGGTGGAAGCGGGATTAGATATTGTGGATACTGCGTTCAATAGCATGTCAGGACTGACGAGCCAACCAGCCCTGAATTCTATTGCTGCAGCGCTTAAAAATACGGAAAGAGATCCGCGTATTGACCTAAAGGGAATTCAGAAGGTATCTGACTATTGGGAAGCGGTACGACCGGTGTATGGCAAGTACGAGTCGGGTTTGAAATCGGGATCTGCTGAACTCTACAAATATGAGATACCGGGTGGGCAGTACTCTAACCTTAAGCCTCAAGTGGAAAGCTTCGGTCTCGGGCATAAGTTCAACGATATCAAGGAAATGTACAAGACCGTGAACGAGATGTTGGGGGATATCGTGAAAGTCACCCCGTCCTCGAAAGTCGTAGGGGATTTCGCCATTTTTATGGTCCAGAATAACTTAACCTCGGAGAATATTTATGAGAAAGCGAAGACTATGGCATTTCCTGATTCCGTTGTATCCTATTTTATGGGTATGATGGGCCAGCCAATGGGAGGATTCCCAGAAAAACTCCAGAAGCTGGTACTGAAGGGGAAAAAACCGATCACCGAGCGTCCAGGCGAACTGCTCCCAGATGAGGATTTTGACGGGATCGCTAAACACCTGAGAGATAAATTCGAAATTGAACCCACTAAGAAGGATATCCTGAGCTATGCCCTGTATCCGGAAGTGTTCGAAGCATTCTTGAAAATTGTTGCCGAATACGGAGACCTGAGCAGGCTCGGAAGCGACGTGTTTTTCCATGGTCTTTACGAAGGAGAAATCATCGAGGCTGAAGTCGCTGAAGGAAGGAGTCTCATGATCAAGCTCCGCTCCATTAAGAAGTCGGATCCGGAGGGATACAGAACTCTAGTGTTTGAAGTCAACAGGAATCGAAGAGAAATCAAAATTAAGGACAAGAACTGGAGCAATATCAACCTTCTTAGCCAGTCGGGAGAATACAGCTTGTCGGAGATGGCAGATCCTGACAATAAGCAGGAAATCGGATCCCCTATTCCAGGGACTGTTGTGACGTTGATGGTTAAAGAAGGAGACACGGTAACAGAGGACCAGCCGCTGGTGGTTGTCGAAGCCATGAAGATGGAAACAAGGATAACTAGTTCTTTTGCAGGGATTGTTAGCTCGGTGAATATTAAGGAAGGTCAGCAGGTCAAGGCTGGAGAACTGCTGATCGTCATCAAATAAAGGTTAGGGAAAACCGTTCTTTCAGGAAGCCCCGTCGCCCTCAGTCAAGTTAGGCTTGAGTTGGCAACAGAATAAACTGAGTGATTGAAAATAATAAATCCCCTGTATTCAATTGAATACAGGGGATTATAATTTTACAAATTATATAAATTAGACGTATATAATGCAATTTAAGCAATCAATACAAGATTGAAGTTTGAAAACACTTGATGCGATGGAAAGAAGATGAACTAATATAAAAAGAGGGGGCGTGATTCAATGGAAAGATATCAAGAAGATCATGAAGAGGAAATTGAGTATCTTAGGAAAACTATGGTTTTTATTAACGAAGAGGTGGAAAGGGAAGAAGATGATTTATTAGAGAAAAAGAGTGACTTAATTGCCGCTAGAAAGGACATGTATGAAAACACCGTTCATATTTCGAGCGACTTTGAGAGCCTTGTTGATATGAACCTGTATCATTCGCAGATTAATAATCAGATCTCAAATTACAGTACAAATTCACAGCGTATTAAGAAACTTAAAAAAATGATAAGCACGCCATACTTTGGACGGTTTGACTTTATAGAAAAGGGTTATAGTGAAAAAGAAAAAATATATATTGGACTTTATAATCTAATGGATAAGAACACAGGTCAAGTATACGTTTATGATTGGCGTGCGCCCATTTCAAGCATATTCTATAGGTATGAACTGGGCGAAGCAATGTACGACACTCCAGTAGGGATTGGTCGGGGAGATGTTTCGCTGAAAAGACAGTATCAAATCCGAAATTCTAAGCTCAAATACTTTTTTGATTGTACTGTCAGGATTACCGACGAGATACTGCAGGAAGTATTGAGTCATAATACTTCCGCTAAAATGAAAAATATTATTGAAACTATTCAGATGGAACAAGATGTAATTATTAGGGATAAGGATCATGAGCTCTTAATCGTGCAAGGTGTAGCGGGGAGTGGCAAAACATCGATTGCCCTGCATAGGATCGCTTTCCTCCTTTATGATGGTCTAAATTCTAATCTACAGTCTAATAATGTCATCATCATTTCTCCGAACACTGTGTTTAGTCACTATATTTCTAGTGTCCTCCCTGAGCTGGGAGAAGATAACGTGAGACAAAGCATTTTTGACGATATCGTAGTAGATATTTTCAAAGACAGGTTTGCTGAGGAAACTAGGGATATGCAACTTGAAACATTGATACATTCCCGATCAGAGAAAGAAGGAGACTGCAGGCGGGAAAGCATCAATTTCAAAGGTTCGAAGGTGTTTAAGCAAATTCTTGATAGATTATTATGGCATTATGGGCATCGGCTTATGGTCTTTGAAGATGTATATTATCACGGAACGATCATTGCGACGAGGCAACAGCTAAAGAGCCGTTTCCTAAACAATGAGATTGGTATTCCCATGGCAAAACAGCTCAAAACAATCGAAAGAACTCTCTTAGAAAAGGTTCATCCATTACAGAAAAAAAGGCTTAGACGATTGGAAAAGATTGTAGAAAAAAGTGAAGGACATGAATTTGAGATAAAGTCATTCAGCCGGTTATTAGCTATCAAGCAAGCTAAGTCATTTCGAGAACGAATCCAAAGATTCACAAACGTTGATTATATGCAGTTGTATGAGCTACTTTTCAATCATCGAGGACTTTTGGGTAAGCTGTCGCACGGTCTAAAACTTCCAGAGAATATCGACGAAATTGGTTCAATGATCCAACAAGATCTTCGCAAGGGGCAAGTGCACTATGAAGATTATGCTCCACTTCTTTATCTTAAGTTAAAGATAGAAGGGAATGATTTGTTTTCGGAGATCAAACATGTGGTCATTGATGAAGCTCAGGATTATTCTCCCCTGCAATATGAGGTTTTTAAGCTTTTGTACAAGAATGCAAATTATACGGTCTTGGGAGACCTTCATCAGACGATTGAAAAAACAATAGACTGTTCACTCTATGATGATGTTTCTGAGATACTCAATAAACGTAAGACGGTGAAACTGTCATTAGATAAAGGGTATCGGTCAACTCGAGAGATTAACACCTTCACACAGAAGCTGGTAGGTGAAGGTACTAAAAAAGATTATTGTTCAATTGATCGTTATGGCGAGGAACCCTTGGTTTTCCATCAAGACACATTTGAGTCGATGGATGAGGCTGTGATACGGGATATTGCTAATTATCAAGAGCGAGGGTATGAATCCATCGGCGTAATATGTAAAACTCAAACTGAGGCAGAAAAGGTCTATGGTCGGTTGAAAGCATCAGTACAAATCACCCTTATTAAGCCACGGGGGGGAGAAGTCATAAAAGGTGCATTGGTCATTCCATCTTATATGGCAAAGGGATTAGAATTTGATGTTGTGATCGTTTACGATGTTAATAAGGAGAACTACTCAAGTGATTTTGATAAAAAATTACTGTACATTGCCTGTACCAGAGCGCTCCATCGGCTCGTAATTTATTATACAGGAGATAAAAGTCTCTTGATATAATTGAAGCAAGTCGTTATGATCTGACGATATGACGTATACCCGATTCGCCGGACACAGGGAAGTTAGTGTAAACTAAACCTGTGGGGGGCGAAAATTATGTCAAACAACGGGAAACGGTATGATAAAGAATTCAAGGCAGATATAGTTCGTTTGGTACGTGAAGAA
>DASRMG010000204.1:0-3380 GCA_035648035.1 Desulfosporosinus sp.
GTGTAGACCCTGCAGACTAACGACGGCCAAATCTGCTTTTTTTCCAACTTCAACACTTCCCAGATCGTGTTCATGCCCAATGGCCCTAGCTCCACCAAGGGTGGCAAGTTCAAAGACACTTTGTGCTGGCATAGCCGTAGGTCCATGCAAAGGCTTTTGCATCAAGGCAGCGTGTCTCATTTCCCTGAAGACATCCAAGTTATTATTGCAGGGTGCCCCATCTGCGCCGAGTGAAATCTCTGCACCGCGTGTCATCATTTCTGGAATAGGCGCAATCCCCGAGGACAGTTTCAGATTCGACGAAGGGCAATGTGAAATTTGCGTCTTGGTCTGGATCAAGATATTCTTTTCTGCTTCATCTAGCCAAATGCAGTGAGCCAGAATAAGTTTAGGGCCAGTTAACCCGACCTTTTCCAAATAGATGATATTGCGCATCCCTCGCGTGCTCTCTACAATCTGTATTTCTGCTCGATTCTCTGAAGCGTGGGTATGAACAAAGGCATTTTTTTCTCGAGCCAGTCGTGAAACTTCTCTTAATAACGTATCAGTACAGGAAATAACGAAACGAGGCGTGAAAGCTACCTCAAGGCGCCCATTCCCTTGACCATGATATTTCTCATATAAATCGACACTTTCTTGCAAGGAGGCTTCTGTCGTCTCCCGTAAAGAAGGTGGAATATCCTTATTGCAATCATCCATCATAACCTTACCAGACAAGGCTCTCAGCCCAGTCGCAAGGATGGCCTCAAAAGCTTGTTCCGTATGATGGACAGTTTCCATATCGACGATCGTCGTTGTCCCTCCTAGGAACAATTCACCAATTCCAAGTAAGGCGGAATCGTAAAGTGATTCCTGATCATGCCCGCCTTCTAACGGCCAGACTTTTAGTTTAAGCCAATCCAATAGCTCTAAATCATCTGCCTGACCCCTAAATAAGGTCTGGCAAAGGTGGATATGGGTTTGAATTAACCCTGGAATGAGCAAATCTCCTTTTAGATCAAGGACTTGGTCGGCAGGTTGTTCAATCACTCCACCAACCTCCACAATGCGTGACCCATCGACTAGTACATCGCCTTGAAGTACCTCACGCGTTGCGTTCATAGTTACAATTTTAGCATTCTTAAAGAGAATACGCATCGTCAATCCCACCCTTTTCTTACTAATGAAAGACTCTCTTTCGACGTTATATCTAAACGGACTACCCAATGACAAAGTGAATAATAAAGAGAATGGTCAAAATATACATGACTGCATTGTTCTCCTTATACTTCCCACTGATCAATTTAATGATTGTAAATGACATAAACCCAAACGCTAAACCTTGCGCAATAGAGTACGTTAAAGGCATCATCACGATGGTCAAGAAGGCAGGCAATGCGTCAGTAAAGTCATCAAATTTAATATTGACGATTTCACCCATCATTAACACTCCGACCAAAATAAGTACGGGTGCGGTCGCTGTACCTGGGATCAACCCAATCAGGGGAGCAAAAACAAGCGAGACTGCGAAAAGAATTGCCACAATGACCGCGGTCAAGCCACTTTTACCACCCTCTAACACTCCTGCTGCACTTTCTATGTAGGAGGTGACAGTAGGGGTTCCCATGGTAGCTCCGAACATCGTTCCAACTGAGTCCGCCATCAGGGCTTTGCCCGCACGAGGTAAATTACCATCTTTGTCTAGAAGTCCTGCTTTGCGTGAAACTCCGAGCAAGGTTCCGATATTGTCAAACAAATCGACAAACGTAAACGCAAAGAGAATCGATATAAAGCCATAGTTTAAAGCGCCCCAAATGTCGAGTTCAAACGCAACCGGAGCGATTGCAACAAATGGATTGGAGAACGAAACAAAGCTCGAAATACCGGTTGGTAAGGGAGAATAACCCATCACCATACTAAAAAGTGTCGTCGCTAAGATTCCAATGAGTAAGCCGCCTTTGATTTTTCTTGCCAGCAAGAATCCTGTCACAATTAAACCAAAGACTGTGACTAGTACACTAGGAGATTTCATGTCGCCCAGCGTCACTAAGGTGGCTGCGTTATCAACCACTATCTTGCCTTCTTGAAGTCCGATAAAGGCAATAAACAAGCCAATCCCTACTCCAATTGAAATCCGTAAGACCTCTGGTACGCCTTCCATAATCCATTCCCGCAGTTTCGTGACGGTCATCAGAAAAAATATAACCCCTGAGATAAAGACTGCTCCCAAGGCTGTTTGCCAAGAAAGTCCCATACCAAGGACAACCGAGTAAGTAAAAAAGGCATTGAGCCCCATACCAGGAGCCAGGGCGATGGGATAGTTGGCATATAAACCCATGATCAGTGTAGCAACACACGCGGCTATGGCCGTAGCTGCAAAAGTCGCGTTAACGGGCATCCCTGCATCCTTTAGAATATTAGGATTAACAAATAATATATACGCCATGGTCACAAAGGTGGTGACCCCCGCAAGAATCTCCGTTCGCGCGTTGGTACCTAATTCCGTTAGATGAAAAATTCGTTCCAATAAGCCCGTTGGTTCGTCCACCGGAGGTTTGGTATATTTTGTAATGGTTGACATGAACAGCCCTCCCCTTAAAAGTAGTTTCTCCAAACATTCCTGTTTTCTTTCCTAAAACAACTGGAAAGTGCAGGTTTAATTTTATCACCCCTTTTATAATTAAGCACATGAAAAGACAACCGAATTACAAAACCCTATAAACCATTGCTGGCTCATAGAGAAGCAATTTACGGTTGCCTCGTAGAAACCCTTGATCCGATTATCAAGGATATATGAGTACTAGTCATTATTTATATTTTTCTGATATCGGTCTACATAGTACTCTATTCGCGAACCTTTTGAATTATCCTTCTTTACAAGACAACTCAAAAGCTCACCTTCTAGAATACCCAGTAATACAGCGCTTCCGACGGCTCGAGCCTTTTCCGAGATCGTCCAACAATAGTCTTCATGCCCACGAGGATCCACATCCCCAATTTTAACCATCTCACCAACCAACGTCTCTGAGCGCAGCAATCCTCTTAAAACACCTTTGATCACAGAAACGACGTTGGTGATCTGTAGACCATCATCAATCTCACCCACACAATCCCCTGCCGAAACCTGTTCTCCAATAGCACGCTTCGCTCTAAAGATTCCCGCCGTTGGTGAATAAATAACGCGATCTCTCGATGAACCACCTATTTCCCCGGGGATTCCAGTATTCGGTTCGGCAGCACCGTCATAGATCAAGCGCGCGAGATCATGCCCCCGGTTGGTTTCCACGACGACATCGACATCGACGCCTGCAGTAAAACCAGGCCCCAAGCCAAATGTCCTAGGCGCCATGTTCCGTTTTGTCCCCAAATTACGTTTGGCCATGATTGCATCCACTAAAACC
>DASRMG010000205.1:0-7888 GCA_035648035.1 Desulfosporosinus sp.
ACAGGAATCCGAGGTCCCATAGCGAGCCACGGCCTGCCAAGAGTCTTCGCCATCAAACTCTACCCGATCTGTGTCGTCATTAAAAGTCCTAGAAAATGGACGATTCTGAAGTTCGTTTTCGACTGGATCGCGATGTAGGGAGTGTTGTTCTTCCATCTCCTCCTCATGACTACATTCTGTGCATACAGTAGTGTAGGGCAAGGCCTCCAGTCGGTCAAACGGAATATCACGATTGCAGTGTTCGCACGTCCCATACTCTCCTTTGTCAAAGCGTTGCAAGGCAACGTCAATCGCTTCGACTCTATGGATCAGACGATCATGTAGCGCAACATCTCGAGAGCGCTCATAAACCTCGGTAGCAATGTCTGCCGGATGATTGTCTATTAGTGACAATTCGCCCAACGATTCTCTCATATCTCCATTAAGAAGCTCCGTCGCAGTTTTTATTGCATCTGCTCTCTCTTCACGAAGCGTTTGGATTATTTGTGCGTAACGTGTTTCATCTTTCAAAATTTCTACCCCCTATCTTGTCTAAAGCTGATTAACGTACTTAACTTAGTTCTGCAATAAACTCTCCGGCAACTGGCAAATAATGTAAATAAGAAACCATGTCCAAACTTGCACTGCGCTTTTGCGTCATAGAACGCAAACAGTCCCAAGAAATCCTCCCGTTTCTGCCCCGCGGACCCAATCTAGAGGAAGTTTCTTAGCTTAGAGAGCACGGAGAGAGGAATCGCGTCAATGAGCGCAGTCGATCAGGCGTGAAGAAACGCTAGAGATTCACATGCGACGGCACAGGACGTGCCTAGTGTCGAATGCGCCAAGGATGGCATAGCATTTCGACCAGAAAGCCCAGAGGTTATGCGTTTTAGCCGGAGCGACAAGCGAATAACGATGGAACACGATAGTCTCCGGTGGAGAGTATCGCCGAAGTCGTGATCCCTATAGGAATACCTACCGGCGTAGGATATGTGCGAACGGGCTAATAAACTGACTCCCCTAAGGCTGATTAATGTACTTATTTAGTTCTGCAAGAAACCCTCCGATAACTGGCAAGTTAAGAACAACCATACGTTTTAAAAACAAATACGCAACTCCCGCGAGGAGCCCAGCGCCCAAGGCTGTCCCCAATCCTCGCACAAGACCGATCAAAAAATTGAACCATATAAGACGTCCAGGGCGATTTAAATACGCGATGTATTCTGCCAACCTCATCTTTTCTAAAGTTTCCGCCAATAATTCGACCTGATGTCTTAATCCAGTCAACTCCTGTACAGTTAAAGGAGTTGCTACATCTTTGTTCTCTGAGAGTATCACGGACGATTCACTTTTTTCATCCGAACCGGTCACAATATCCACCTCACGTTAAAACATCAAATTTAGTGTTCCCACGACAATAAAATTTACACTGATTTCTTAGCACTAATACTAGATTAATAATAGCTTAAGTAGCAGTTCACTTTATTAGTATCGTAAAATACTTTCCTTTCCATCACCTTCAGTCTGACTATTAATAAAATGAAACCAGGACTGTGGTCCTGGTTTCATGATTATTTTGCAAACACTCTTCAACAAATCAATGAGCTTACCCTAATATAGGTATAATCTAACTCGAAATTTAATCAAACAAAACATCCAGTTGTTGCCCATTGATCAGGCCAAAGGCATTGCCTTCGTCCGTATCTAAATGTAAATCTAAAGCGTAATTAGCATTAACTCGAACGAGAACCTGTTCTAAAATTCCGGCTCGGGGACCAGGAACTACGACACGTACATGATCCCCGTCTTTCAACGCATACTTAGTAGCATCTTGTGGGGTCATGTGGATATGACGAGCAGCAACAATCACGCCTTGATTCATGTGAACACGTCCATTCGGGCCTTCAACATCAATGGCTGGAGTTTCCTCAAGCTTACCTGAATCCCGAACTGGTGGTTTCATACCTAACTTAAACGTATCCGTCCCTGTAAGTTCAACTTGAGAAGCTTTCCTTGCTGGTCCCAAAACACGAACCCCCGGAATCGTGCCTTTCGGTCCGATCAGAGTTACCGTTTCCTCACAAGCAAACTGGCCTGGCTGGCTAAGATCCTTCAGTTTTGTCAAAGAATGGCCTGTACCAAAAAGCGCCTCAATATGTTCTACTGACAAATGAATATGTCGATTAGATATGCCAACGGGGACTTTAAAACTCGCCACCATACAACAACCTCCCATTCAATAATCTGTTGCCACCATTATAACCAATTCCACTCCTAACAACAACTTACTATTTCTTCTCATTATTTAAACAACACTTAACCGCTGGCGCGGTGGTTTCCGTAGTATGCCCATCGCGTTTAGCTGAATATCTCTGAAGTTATTTCTTCCTATTTATATCTCCTGTAAAATATTAAAGATTTTATTTTACAGGAGAGGCAAAGAGGAAGTCCACACTCTTTTTAATGCCTGCAATGACTTGAGAGATAAATGCATCCTTATGACTCTTTATGGTGAAGGGCTTCGCCTCAATGAAGTGCCTGCTCTTAAAGTTTCAGATATCGATAGCAACAAAATGCAGTTATTCATCCGCAATGCTAAAGGCAGTAAAGATCGGATATATAAAGACATTAGCAATGGGGCATTAGAAGGCATGAATAGCAGAATTAAAATGAAGCATCGCAGTGGTGGAGGACGAGCTGGTAAGAGGGGATTACGTTCAATCGAATAATCAATTGATAACGCTCAACGTACAAAATCCGGGCGCATGGTATTCTCTCGTATATTCCTTATTATTCATTTATGACCATAAAAAACTATTCGTCAATGGTTCACACACTGCGGAATGTGGGTTCATGCCTAAATCCTTACGTAAATCGGCAATCGCCGGCTCGGGCATAGTCCCGGGTGGATACACTCGATCAAAGCCCATGGCTAAGAACCGTTCTTTGACTGACTCAAAGTCCTTTTTCCCACAAACTAAGTTACCTCCTGCATACATCAGGATGTTGCCGATTCCAGTTTCCTGACACTTCTTACGCAAACCTCGGCAATCCATTTCCCCATGTCCATACAAAGACGAGACCAAGATCACATCAGCATTTGTTTCAATTACCGAATGTATAAATTCTTCCTGAGTTGCTAGTACCCCAATGTTAATCACTTTGAAGCCCGCTTGAGTGAACGCATAGTCCAAAATCCGGTTTCCCACGGCATGAACATCTGAGCCGATGACTCCTAAGACTACGGTCTTTTGTTCCACAACTAATCCCTCCGAAACATAATGTATGACCGCAATAGCTTTGAAACGGTGAGAAAAAACTATCGCGGCTTGAATAAAGACCAAATTCGTCCAACTATGGAAAGGACCAGAAATTCGTTGACATTCACCAATGTAAACTATTTGATTGAATAATGGATTATCAGTAATGAAATCACAGATATTATGTTAAATTTCGTCCAAATTTGTTGGTCAGTTCAGTTTGTGGCTCAGTTCAAAACGAATGCATATATCAATGAACTTCGTTTGTTTTTTCAGTTACTATGGGACTCCACGCCTACCTTCCCCTCTTCTCCTGAAGACATAAGTTTATCACATATGGTAAATATAGGGCCTTTCTACATCGAAGGCTGCAACAAATTTGGCAGGAACATTATCACTTGCGGAAAAAACACCAATAGAGCAGTGCAAGTAATTAAGATTGCAATATATATCATTGCCTTCCGCGCAACCCTTTCAATAGGAACACCAGAAATTGATGAAATAACATATAAATCAATTCCAACCGGCGGAGTAACAACACCAATAGTTAAACAAATTGTCATGAAAACGCCAAAATATATTAGATCAATACCTACGGATTGGGCAACAGGAATTAAAATTGGAGCTAAAATAATCATAGCGGGTCCAGCATTCATCAAGGCTCCCACTAACATCAACAATCCCATAATAATCAACAACATATATACTGGACTATTTGTAATGCTAAGAAAGGCCGTAGCAATCTGCTGGGGAATTCTAAGATTTATTAACATCCAACCAAATAAACCGGCTGCATCCATAATAAATACCACCAAAGCCGTTGATTTAACAGCATCAATCAGCACCGCGGGTATTTCCGAAAACTTTAATTCCCGGTAAATAAACATGGCAGCAATAAAACCGTAACCAACCCCAACTGCTGCCGACTCTGTTGGTGTAAATAATCCACTATAAATACCGCCTAAAATAATTACCGGCAATAACAGAGCCCAAATGCTGCTTATGAATGCTTTCCAGACATTCTTGATTTGAAGCTTTTCAAGTCCACGATAACCCGCTTTTCTACTAACATACCAAGCGCCTACCATCAGAGCTATCATCATAAGTATTCCCGGTATTAACCCACCCATAAATAACTTCGTAATTGATACTTCAGCAGCCACTCCATAAAAAATCAGTAAAAGGCTTGGTGGAATAATCATTCCCAAAGCGCCGCCGGCAGCAATTGTAGCAGCTGCAAAATCTTTTTTATATCCTTTCTCCTCCATAGTAGGAATCATTACTGATCCGATAGCTGCGCAAGTTGCCGATGACGAACCACAAATAGCTGCAAACAAGCCACAGGCGATAAGTGAAACCATCGCTAACCCTCCATACACCTGTCCCACTATAGAACCAGCGAATTCAATTATTTTTTTAGAAATTCCTCCCTTAGTCATAATTGAACCCGCCAAAATAAACAATGGAATAGCCAATAACGGAAAAGAGTAATTCGCTGAAAACATTCGTTGAGCAATGATCATTAAGGGAACGTCAGTCAGCCAAAGAGCCAGAAGAGTACAATTAGCAATGGCAAAGGCCACAGGCATGCCCAAAAATAAAAAGACCAGCAAAGAACCGATAAATATTGCAATAATCACTTTGGCTTCACCTCTAAATCTTTATTGTCAATAGGTTCAATTAAGCCTCCTGTTTTCCTTGATACTAATTTATTAAGATTTTCAATACAAAAGATTATAATAAACAATGCTCCAACAGGTACTGCGGCATAGGTATAACTCACCGAGATATCTATTGTAGTTCCAGTTCGATAATAAACTAATGCTACCAACTTAATTCCTTGATAGAATAATACTCCGGAAAATAGAATTATTGATAAATAAAGAATTGACTGATGAAATGTTCGGATTTTTTTAGGTAAAGAATCTGGAATAAAAGTAATTGCTGAATGACCATTATCCCGCATAACTAATGCTGCGCCAAGAAACACAATCCACACATATAGAAACAAACTTAATTCTTCCGTAAATACTAGGGATTTACCAATTTGTCTGCCAATTACTGAAATAAGCAGCAGCACTGAAACAACAGCCAAGAAAACTGCAGTTATTTTCTCTATACTATGATAGATTGAGTCCAACCATCTAGTCATTGTTTTCCCCCTATCCCATAATTACTTTTGATCAACTGATCAAAAAACAAACCTCAGAGATAATCCTTAGACATACCTCAATATTCTCCAGAACTACTTAATGTTCAGCACTTTATTAATTAAGTCTTCGCCAATATTTTTTGCGTACTTTTCCCGCACCGGCTTCACTGCATCCTGGAATTCCTTTCTTTGCTCAGGAGTGAGTTCCGTAACCTTCACGCCAAATGCTTTCATCTTTCCTAAATATTCGACATCTGCATCTATTGCTAGTTTACGCTCCCATACTGCGGCTTCCTGGGCTGATTTCTCAATAACGGATTTATATTTATCAGGTATTTTTTTCCAGCCTTGATCGCTGACCAGCAATAATATTGCCGCATAACTGTGATTACTTAATGTAATGTATGGTTGAACTTCATAATAGGAACCTGAATAAACATTGCCAATTGGATTGTCCTGACCATTAACTGTTCCCTGTTGAAGAGCAGTAAATAACTCACTCATATCCATAGGAGTGATGATAGAACCCATAGCTTGAAAAGCGTCACTCAGGAGCGGAGTTAACGGCACTCTCATTTTTAGGCCTTTAAGATCCTTCGGTGATTTTATTTCCCTGACATTATTAGTTATAGTACGAAAACCACTATCAAAAAACCCAAGTGTTTTAAGCCCCGATTTAGCTTCTAACTCGCTAAAAAGGCTTTTCCCTATATCACCATCGGCAACTTTATAGACTTGATCCCGATCACTGAACAAAAATGGTAAATAAAATAGGTCCATTGCGCTATACATTTTGTCAAGCTGCGAAGCAGGCGTGAGTGTCATATCGACAGTACCAATTTTCAGAGCATCTACAAGCTCTGAACTACCACCTAATGTTGAATCCGTATAAATTTCAATTTTTACAGCACCGCCAGTTCTTTCAGACACCAAATCGGCAAACTTCTGTCCTCCCAAGGCAAACGGAGTTTTTGCACTAGCATGATGAGCAAGTTTCAGGGTGATGACCTCACCTTTGGCATCTGTTTCACTAGTACCGGCTGTTTTATTACCACATCCGGTAAATAATATTGAAGTAGCAATTAAAACTATACCTGTTAAAATAATGTATCTTCTTGTCATTTTTCTTCCCCCTTAAGATTAATGATTTTGCTTTTACAATTTTTTACCCGAGGACTATATCACTCCTTTATAATTTATTGGTGGCTGCAATGGAATGCAGCCTGATGTGGTTACTGGGCTCATCAAAGACACGAATATAATATATAGATGCTATGCCCAATGCCATTCCATCTGTCGACTATATAGATAATTGTCCCTTAAAAAGGGAATTATCTCATTAAATAAGGTACTTTAACTGCTAGCGCTTTTTCTGGACATACTACTTCACAAGGTAAACAACTCCAGCAAGTACGGTACTTACCATAAGTTTCCCCACAGGACATGCATCTTGCAGCTTCCTTTTCGGCGTCTTTCCGGCTCAAACACCCTTCCAATTCAGCGAAAGTCTTGCGTCCCTTAACATCTAGCATTGGAATTTCGATACGCGGGTATTGAGCATCAGTGTTTGTTTCAACGGGCACAGCCATTTCGTAACCAGCGTTCCGATCGCGGGCATATTCAAGCGGCAGCCCTTCTAACATGCGCGAAACCGACTCGGCAGCTTCTCTTCCTAAAGCCATAGCATCTACCACTGATTTCTTCCCGGGTATGGCATCCCCTGCGGCGAAAATATTAGCTATGCTGGTTAGCAATGTTATCGGATCGACAACAATAACCCCTTGCTTTACATCCAAACCCGTTCCGTTGGAAAAATTCAAATCAATCTGTTGACCAATTGCTACAATTACAGTATCTGCCACCAACGTCATACGTTCTTGTTCCGAAAAGACAGGCGCGAACTTATCTTTATCGTCAAATATGCTAAGGCATTTATTAAATTCAACCCCTGTTATTTGTCCCTTGTCTACCTGGAAACTGGCAGGCCCCCATCCGTTGGTTATCTGAATACCTTCTTCTAGAGCTTCTTCAATTTCCCATCCGAATGCCGGCATTTCTTCCCTTTGTTCCAAGCACACCAGTTGAACATTTGCCGCACCCAGCCGCAAGGCTGCTTGTCCGGCGTCAATAGCAGCGTTTCCGCCACCGATGACAACGACATTTTGGCCTATCGAATCTTTTAGTTGACCGTCACGGCTACGGCGTAAAAATTCAAGAACTGAATACACATTTTGACTATCTTCTCCAGGGAAATCAAGTTTTTTACTGTTTTGCAAGCCTACAGCTAGTATCACAGCATTATATTCTTCTGCCAATGATTGAAGTGAGACTGTTTTTCCTATCACGGTATTGTAGTGAATTTCGACCCCCGCTTTTTCCAATATGGAAAGTTCTTTCACCGCAACCGTAGATGGAAGACGAAACTCAGGAATACAACTGGTAAGCATTCCGCCGGGCCGGTCATTCGCTTCAAACATACTGACCTTATAACCATGCC
>DASRMG010000206.1:0-8598 GCA_035648035.1 Desulfosporosinus sp.
TTTTCTTATCCACATTGACTGTCATCTGCAGAGGCAAGTATTGACGGTAGAATTCTATTGCCATTGGCGTGTTGTCAGTACACCGCTTCCGCCATTGGCAGTGAATACTCGCCGTCATTTTAGGTGAGAAGCGACAGTATACCCATCGCGCTAATCAACTTACCATTTAATCTCAATGACGCATCTCCTTTAAATCATGGGTTTATTAATTGTGAGCCTCTTGTGCATATATTATCAAATTCTCTTTGAAATTCATCGAATGCCCATCCCTTAGAGTCCAGTTTCATGGTAAGACACGTTTTGCTTGCTTCTTTAACGAAATGCGGACCTATATACATTACATCGTCTATTCTAAATATCATAGTACTGAGCGCAAAATTTACCTTATAAATTTCAACTCCATGCATGGGACCAAGTATATCACACACGCTTTGGTAACTTGTCTCAAACAAGCCTTTACATTTACCCTCTTCAACAATCTCTCTGTTTTTTGAGATTTCTGATTCTGGATCTACAAAAACTATTCTAAGCTTAAAGCCGTCATTAAGAGACAATTTGCCGATTGTCTCTTTGTGACTTTGCATAAACCCCCTTAAAGAGTAACCAGCGATGTCGATTGATTTTGCACATCCGATAATTGAATAATATTCCTCCAAATCCCTGTGTTTATTAACTTGTTTGAATCCTGCGGATAATATATTATTCATAGATTCAACAGAGAGCGTTTGACTTGTATTTCTTAATAAATCTAGAAAAGACACAATTGCTCCGGCAGAAAATGTAGTTCCAAAAGAAAACCCTATAGCGCCCCAATATTTCCCCGTGGTGTTAAAGCTAAAGAACAACATTGAAATACCTAATATAAAAAAAACAAAATTTATAATTATATAACTTCGTTTGCATTTCCATAAGTACTCTGAAATTTTCATATAACGCCTCTTATGCTCATTTTGTTAAAATAATTTTAGAAAAAAAGATTAAAAAATCATCTGATAATTCGGACAGTGGTTTTATATTGTTATAGATATAATCATACTGATAATTCTCTACACAATCATCAGATGGATTTCCGAACTTACCAATATTTATTCTAGGAGATTTAATCAACAAAGAAATACAATTTACTTTGACACACCTTCTGAACTTGTTAATCTCCTCAGGTTCCCTAATATGCACAAACAAAATTTCATGTTTATCTTTCAAGAACTTTTTATATTCATCCAATAGATATTTGTTAGGCAAATCATTGTAGCATACAAATGCAAGCTTAATATCAGATAATAATTTTCTGCCAGCTAACGATTTGTCATCATAACTCCACCCCCCAAGTGAAGCAATTTGTTTAATAGGATCAATTGAAGAAATGGCTGTTAAGCTATAAAGCTGTGAAACAATACCACAGATTGTATCTTTACCAACTCCACCTATACCATTAATAATAATTACAGTTTTTCGCATTGCACTAGTCTCCATAAACTAAACTTCTAAAGCTTGTAAATGCGTATAGAACCTTTTCCCGCGGTAGAGAATAAATTTGAAAAAGATTATTACACTGAAGTACATACTCATCTATAGAGTATAAGTCCAAGTTCTCGTGGATATAAAAGTAGTACAATAGGTCTATTGCCTTGTTTATATCAGGGCACTTACCGACAAAGCAACTGTACCAATCAATAATACGCCGACTTAACTCAGTGGGAAGCATATCAAGACTAATATTCTTTCCTGCTTTAATGTCTTCAAGAAAAGTAACAAACTGGTTTTGCATTGTTGCCCTCCAAATAAATAAAATTTTAAACACTTACAGCTACAATATAGTATCTGCAGATCCATTGTACAAAATTTGGATCTATTTTTAATTATACCACACTTGTCCTTTGCGACCCACGTGCTCCATAACAACAATAGTAAATTTGTAATTTGGGGCCTTTCAAATTTTGAGTAATTCTTAAATAGTCATTGGATGCTTAAAACCCAATGACTACTTGAGAATTACTAATCCAAACCATTAAATTTATATTAGCAATTTCAATTAAGAAAGTCAATGGAGTGAAAAATCATCGGACCACCCGTTAAACGTGCTTGGGAAAAATCTCCCGTTGGTCAACTTTTCCCAAAAGGGTCTGACCCCACAATGGTTCAACAAATTTTCGAATGAGTTGAAAAAACAGTCGCTTTGGGCTCATCTCCTAGGTCCACGGACAAAAATTCTGTTGGATTTTTTGCGTGGCATTACGCTTAAAGTTTTGATAAAACAGAAACCGTTGATTTCTTTAGAACCCCCTGTGGGTTTGTTTTATTCCGTATTATTACCAACTATTTGTATCGTGCACGTAATACCGGTGTATCGTCACGGGTGTGGCGCAATGGGCCTGGCATCCTCCCAGTGTCAACGCCGTCTATGCCTCTAATCTAGAAAAAGGTACCAATGGAATGGAGCTTAACGTGTGAGAAATGCTCAATTCACCTCAATGACTCTATGGATATGTGTCTAGGTTGGTTTCCAATCTGCATGTCCGAGTTATTTGATGTCAAGTATGTCTATTTACAGTCTATCTCCTTCTTGTTAAGCGCGATTCAGCCACAATAAATTTAAGATTTCACTTAACGTAGCACTGTGGAAACACTTGAATAACATAGTTCAGCAATGTATGGTTCGCATAATTTATTCCCATATCGCGATATATTTCATGGTAATGTGCTAGCCATTCTCCCCGAGAAGTTGTCTTATAGGCTCCATCTGTAAAATTGAGTAGCACTAGCCAAGTTGGTATATGTAATATTTCATTCATAAAATATAGAAAGGCTATCCGATTCCCTAATTGATAGTAGTTCTGGGTCCACTTCGTCTCTTCAAGGCCATAATACCCTTGGGCAATCGCGATAGATTGATTGATTAAATCAATACTCACTTGAGATTCAGCCTTTAGACTCGACTTTGTTTCAGTTATATGAGCTTTTGCTTCGACCAGCAATAACCCTATTTCTCGGTTATTACCTTCTACAATGGCTAATCCATCCCATTGGGGGCCAATTTTGGGCCAGAACGCTATTAGTCGATGATTTGCTTCTTGATAGGTTTCTTGCTCCAATCCCAGAACTTTTAGGAAGTCATCTCGGTATTCGTAAAAGTCATCTTTTGCCAAGGGAGATTTCCACTCTATCTTAGTTTTGCCCTCCATAAATGCTAATAATGAGGGAGATGCCGCAATAATAAACTCCGATAGTTCATCTTTCGCATGAGCCATATACTCCTGTAAATACAATCGACTGCCTTGATCTGCTTTACCAGATTTGTTGTTCGTATTCACTTACCCTGCCTCCACAACTATCTACGTCTTCATCATCCACATTAGTTATTCATCACAAAATCCTGAAATCCTCTCTCTTTAGTATTAAACATAACATATTGATCAGACATATATTTGATTGGACCAACTTAGCATGCTTGATAGAGAAAAGCCGCTTTATTAGCAGCTCATAAGTACTACATTTTTCTAGTAAATATTGTAGATTTGTCCAACAAGCCATTTTCTGCATATGTTAATAGCAGATGATGAGAGGAGCTAATTATTATGGGCAAAGAGAAGCATGATTATCATGGCTTGAAAATGATTTTCGGAATTTTCAAAGGGGTTAAGATAAACTGTTGCCATAAGCACAAAAAGAGTGTTAGACCATCAGCCTTTAGAGCAGTCAATAATACGGCTGAACAAAATGTTACTGCAGATACTCCATTAGTCCCGGTTCTGTATCCAGATGAGATATTTGACTTAAACAATGAATATAACCCGGTTGCATCGACCTTTACTCCAAAACAAGATGGAATATATTCGATGATTGCAAGTGTTAGTTTTGCCGGTCCTGCAATAAATTATAGAGTATTAATATCTATCCAGATAAACGGAAATCCTGTCGTTGCTGATAATGACTTTTTTGGTGCAATTCCGTTTAGTGATGTGACAAGTGTTTCCGCCATCCTACAATTAACAGCAGGAGATAAAGTGAATGTCTCTGTCGTCAGTTCCACGAATGGTTTTCTCCTTGCTAATCCACTTGTTATGCACTTTGAAGCAGCAAGACTTCCTTCTCCACTCATTAACGATCCAGTAGCAACTGGTATAACTTACAATTCAAATACTTTAAGTAGTAGAGAAATTTAAGAATATTCACTAGGATGGACCTATTGATATACAGAAATTTATTAGACCAAACCATAATGCAATTGAGTAAGTGAAATTTGTTTTCTTTTTTTAGATTTCACCTCCCTACATAGAACCCCTTGAGGTTCCATATAGGGAGATTTTTACAAGCTTGACTAACCCAACATCGAATTCCCTTAACCACAACTCTTTTCCCTCATGTTCGAAGATTATTTTTAAAACATGTGCAGGGTTATTTAGAAAATTTATGGAAGTTATAGACAAGAGTATTTTATAGTATATTGAATAGGTGGCAGGGGGTAAATAGTTGGGCACTCCAGAAGATATGCAAAGGTTACTCGATAAGCACGAAGAATTCTCAGAGGATTTTACTAAAGTAATCAACGGTTATAAAAGAGACAACATCGTACTGCAAAATAGTGCACTTAAAAACAGCCTTGAAGAGAGCCAGCTATTGTCGGCAGGCTTAAAGGATCGTGTTAACGCACTAATGGAAGATAATCTAAAGCTTAAGACAACTCTATCAGAGCAAATTTTTGACGAGAGGCTGCAACTACTTAAGCTTTCTCAGCGAAAGATTGATAGCTATTTCGCGGGCGTAGAGGAAAAAGAGAAGAACTCGCTAATCTCGTTAGAGAATAAAGTAACGAGCAGTTTGGACGCACTTATAAAGGACCTCGAAAATGTCGTTGATGTCGAGAAAAGTACATTGCTAGTTGAGCTCATAGGTATGAAAGCGAAAGTGCAGGCGTCAGTCAATCATCACTCTATTGATCTTGAGACTAGATTGGACGCTATAAAAGATGGAATGCAGTCAAGTTATCGTGAATTAGGGTCCCTAGAGGTAAGTGAGGCTATTCTAAAGAAGCGTGCGAAAAGTAACAACTTGGAGCTAAGAATCGGCTTGAATTGGCTGAACTGGCTAGGAGCCTTCTTAATTTTACTTGGAATAGGAGCTCTAGCTAAATACTCTTATAGCAACTGGCTAGGTGAATATGCAAAAGGCCTATCAATATTTGTCATAAGCTTAGTATTTCTAGCGGCAGGCGAGGTACTCATGCGGCGTGCTAGGGAACAGTTTGCCAAAGGTATTATATCGATAGGAATAGGTGGTCTCTACAGCTCCATACTCATTAGCTATTTTGTACTTGGCATAATGTCGTCGGAAATAGCGCTAGCTTTATCGTTTGTCGTAGCAATGGCTTCCGTTCTCCTGGTTAAAAGATATGAATCTAGAACAATCAGTATATTCTCTCTGGTCGGTGGATATTTGCCAGTATTACTGTATCATTTCACTTCTCCAGAGATAGGAAATATCTCCTCACTCATACTAATAGCCTATGTACTTATGCTAAACTCAACCATCATGGTAACCTCCACCTTCAAAAAATGGAACAGTGTCAAATACTTCAGCTTCGTATCAGGGATGTTATTCTTCCTAGCAACACTAAATATAAGCAACGATGTTTATATTAATATACTCTACAGTTTCTCGATGTTTGCATTATTTACGGTCATGTTCCTGCTGAACCCTATCAAAGAGAAGATCGGAAAGCTACTCCCCGGTGACATACTGGTACTCGGTGCCAACACGTTTATAACCTCCGTAGTCACTTATTTTCTATTCGATGGCGACAAGTTTCTGACGGATTATAAAGGAATCCTCTCAGTAATATTTTGTATAATATACTTTGCTTTAGCCAAAATGGTGCAAGCTTGGACAGAAGATAGTAAGGAAACAGTTTGGCTATTCCATGTCGCAGCACTTGCATTTTCATTCCTAATCATTCCATTTCAGTACGGCTATGTGTGGCTCAGCCTCGGTTGGGTCGTAGAGGGTGTAATAGTCATTACATTGTCCTTTAGAGTCAAAAGTAGACTCCTCGAATATATGGGATGGCTAGCTTACTTGGCTGCCTGCGTCAGCTTCTTCTCAGTTCGTGAGATATACATTGACTATTATCATTTGAAATACTTCGTAATGATAGCGAGTGCTGCCTTCTTATTGCATCGCTATTTCGCCTTTGGAAAATATGAGCAAGACATTTTAACTTGGCGAGGGCAGGCACTCAAGATATTCAAATACTTGGCTCTGCTCAATATTTTCATTTACTTCCAAAAAGAGTCGCATCAACTTTTCCTTTCATACTTTAAACCTCTGCTAGAGGTACGTCAGGCGTATACTTCAGATTTCGTATCAAGTGCCATTGTTGCGATAGTATTATTCGTCTTTGCTTACACACTTAGTAAAATAGACTGGCTTCAAGATAAGGTGGTTAGCATAGCAACGTCAGGTCTATTCATTGCCTTCTCGTTAATGATGATTACGATCAACGGATGGTATCCAGTGCTCTCACCAGACCACTTAAACCTAGCCGTAGAATTGATTTCACTCGCACTCCTGATGGTTTTAAACTCACTGGCAATTCTAAAAGCAAAAAGTACAGTGCTGAAGATTATCGTTTTTAAAGGGCGAGGCTTAGAGTGGTATCCAGTCGTACTGGGTGTATACTTGCTAATGATCAGTTACACATTTATGACAAGCCAGTTCTCCTGGGTCAGCTACATCGGGTACTTAGTTAATATAATGTATATGGCCTATGCCCTACTATTTGTAATGTATGGATTTAAAAACAAGTACGTCTTGGTTAGAAGAGCCGGTCTAGGTCTGGCCTTCATGGTATGTATAAAGCTGTTCCTAGTCGACTTATCAGGTCTCGAAACACTAGGAAGAATCATATCGTTCTTCGGTATAGGTGGAATAGCGCTTTTTATATCGTATGCTTACCAGAAAATGAGTCGTGAATACAGTACAATTGAACGCGGATGATTCAGATACTACATTATTTATTGACTATTGGATGGAGGAAAAATACAGTGCAATTGCAAAACTATTTTGAGAAATTTAGAGCAAATACAATCGGTTATAATCAAGTTTTTAAGACTTATTATGGCAATGTCAAGCTGGTGTATGCAGATTGGATTGCTAGCGGTCGGCTGTATGGCCCTATTGAGAATAGAATTGTTAATAATTTTGGCCCTTTCGTTGGAAATACCCACTCCGAGTCAAGTGAGACAGGAATGTTGATGACACAGGCTTACCATTTTGCACATCAGAGAATAAAAGAGCATGTCAACGCAGATAACCATGATGTAATCATCACGACGGGTTTTGGAATGACCGATGTTATCAATAAATTGCAGCGAATACTGGGGCTTAAGATTAGTGAAAAGTTGCGTCCATTTGTAAACATTCCAGAAGAGTTAAGGCCTGTAGTGTTCATCACCCATATGGAACATCACTCTAATCAGACTTCCTGGCTCGAGACTATATCCGATGTAGAGGTAATCAGTCCGGACAAAAACGGACTGATTGACCTTAATAATCTAGATGAATTATTGAGCAAGTATCGTGAACGTAAATTCAAGATAGGATCTTTTACTGCCTGCTCCAATGTAACCGGAATACAGACACCCTATCATAAAATGGCTAAGCTGATGCACCAGAACGGGGGCATTTGTTTTGTAGATTTTGCTGCGTCCGCCCCCTATGTCCAGATCGATATGCATCCCAGTGACCCTGAAGAAAAATTAGATGCCATTTTCTTTTCGCCGCACAAGTTTTTAGGCGGTCCTGCAACATCAGGCGTACTTGTATTCGATTCAAAATTATATTCAAATAAAGTACCAGATAATCCGGGTGGCGGCACCGTAGACTGGACAAATCCATGGGGAGCACATAAGTATTTTAATGACATAGAAGTTCGAGAGGATGGCGGTACTCCCGGATTCTTACAAGCCATTAAGACAGCACTATGTCTCGAACTTAAAGATAAAATGAACATTGACAACATGCTTATGAGGGAAAAAGAGTTAATGAAGATAATGTTCAACGGACTTGATAATGTTGATACACTTCACATTCTTGCGGGCAATATTAGGGATCGCCTAGGTGTTTTATCCTTCTATGTAGACAATGTCCACTATAATCTTCTGGTAAAAATACTTAATGACCGATTTGGAATACAGTCAAGAGGAGGGTGTTCTTGTGCCGGGACGTATGGACATTACCTATTTAACATCGACAAAAGTACTTCCAATAAAATTACCCACTTTATTGACACAGGAAACTTATCGACGAAACCCGGTTGGGTGAGATTATCTATACATCCAATTATGACAGATGAAGAGGTTCATTATATTACAGATGCAGTCAAGCAAACTGTCAAGAATATAAAAAAGTGGCAAAATGAGTATACTTACGATCCTCTCTTAAACGAATTTAAAAGCATACATTATGATGTCCTCCTTGTCAAGACAAAGACTTTCAGTTTCTTAGTGAACCAGATATTCCCAATTAGGATGTACTAAGAACAGCACATTGTGGAACTGTCAGCTATCTGCTGGATAGTTTGGTAGGCAGGCAAATGTTTGG
>DASRMG010000207.1:0-19285 GCA_035648035.1 Desulfosporosinus sp.
AAGCGATGCATTATCTATCAATTATGTGGCAGGGCCTACCGATCCTGATAGCAACGGCGATTCTTTTAGCAGTGTTTATGGTTTTGTCGATTTTCGGCATCGGTGAATCCGCTAAAGTAGCGCTAGGAATCTTTATCTTACATATTACCTCTGTGACGGTTCTAGTCGTCGCAGCTGCCTGGAGTGTATCCCAGAACGGGTTAGGCATATTCATCGAGAATTTTCATGCTCCTATTCATGGTAGCTTACCTATGGCACTGTTTTTTGGATTCTCGGCAGCGATGCTTGGTATCTCGGGATTTGAAAGCTCATCAAACTTTGTAGAAGAGCAACAGCCTGGTGTATTCCCCAAGACACTTAGAAACATGTGGATCGCGGTGACAGTGATTAATCCATTAATCGCATTTTTTGCCTTATCGGTGTTACCGTTAGGCGATATTGGCGCGCACACAGAATCTCTATTATCTTACATGGGGGGGGTAGCCGGTGGGAGCTGGCTGTCAACGTTTATAGCGGTCGATGCAACGTTAGTCTTAAGTGGCGCAGTTTTAACCTCCTTCGTAGGTGTTACGGGGCTGGTCCACAGAATGACACTCGATCGATGTCTACCTCAGTTTCTTCTCAAAGAAAACAAGTACAAAACACATTATCGTATAGTGATCGCTTTCTTTATCTTAAGTGTCTCAGTATTAGCAGTGACTCGTGGGAGTTTAACGGCCCTGGCGGGTGTATATACCGTGGCATTTCTTTCAGTCATGGTGCTTTTCGGTGTCGGTAATTTGCTCCTGAAGGTTAGAAGAAGTGGGCTAAAAAGACCCGTGAGGGCAAGTTGGTTAGGTGTAATATTCGCTATCATTGCGGTTCTCGTTGCGCTGTTGGGTAATATTTATATGAATCCAGGTTATGTATTAATCTTCTTCGAGTATTTCGTACCCGCCGTGACGGTGGTCATCATTATGTTGAATCGGATTGCAATACTAAAGGGATGTTTGTTTTTTATAAAGGCGGTAAACAGCCGGCTAATGTGGACGGTGGAGAGCACAACAAAGAGTATAGAGCACAAAATAGAAGAAATAAATTCGCAGGAGATCGTGTTTTTCACACGTGGGGAAAATATATCTAACTTAAATCTAGCCATGCTTTATGTGCGTGAAAATGAGCATACCAACAAGGTGAAGATTGTAACCGTCATAAAAGAAGGCGCAGTAGTTCCTCCCATGCTTAAGGCAGATCTTGAGTTCTTAGATAGGGTGTTTGAGGAAATAGACATTGATTTCGTCGTATTAACCGGAACCTTTAATCCTGCGTTTATACACGACCTATCAGAACGGTGGAATATTCCTACTAACTTCATGTTCATTGCTAGCCCACATGGAAATCTATTCACATATACCCTTGCAGAGTTGGGTGGCGTAAGACTCATCATATGAGGGTGCTTAGTGCTTCCTACAACTTATGTAAACATTTTAAGACAGAAGACTATCAGTTCACAATGGATGAACTGATAGTCTTCTGTCTGTTGTGCCCCCAAAATTCCAGTCAAGAGTAGGGAAATATATAGTTTTGGCCTAGCTTGTTACATTTGAACGACGGTGTCTCGATTCAACGACAGTAGTGTAGATTCGCTTTGGCGTAGGGATGGGGCTGATATGAGTTGCTGAACGTTGCCCAATCAGGACACCGTAGGCAACCTTCTTTTTTTCTTTACAGCATCAATCAACAACCTACCCTCTATGTAGGGCCTTGCAAATAGGCACTTATTTACATTTTCATAAATAAAATCAGAATATATTACGTATTGGCAATATTCTTGCAATTAAGTAAGGGGTACATGTACTCCTCTAAAGAGAGTTTATCACATTGAATAGTTCAGCTACGAGATTACGTAGGGAGGGGGGAGCAATACTGACAACGGACGCGACTGAATTTGATTCAGGTGATCTCCCAATGGTTAGCATGAGGAAATTCAAAAGATAACGAATAAAAATTAAAGGTTCAGAGGAGAGGGATTTACAACCGTAAAAAAATATATCCTTTAAGCTATGAGGCTAAAGGGATAAGCAATGAAAGGACTGTATTAAATGAAAGTATTGGTAGTTAACTGCGGTAGTTCGTCATTAAAGTACCAATTGATTGATATGACGGATAAAAGCGTTCTGGCTCAGGGGTTAGTCGATAGGATTGGTATGGCCGGAACCCAACTAACCCATAAACGAGGCGAGCTGGTAAAGGTTATTACACAAGACCTGCCCAGCCATGCAGAGGCGATTTCTTTGGTTTTGGAAAGTTTAACTAATCCGATATACGGAGTCGTTGACAATCTTCAAGAAATTGGCGCAGTAGGGCACAGGGTGGTTCATGGAGGGGATCAATATTCGTCCTCCGTCTTGATCGATGACACTGTCATGCTCGCAATCAAAAAATTCGGGGAGTTGGCTCCCCTGCACACTCCAAAAACCGTTATCGGGATTGAAACATGTCAAAAGCTCATGCCTCTTGTACCTCAAGTTGCAGTATTTGACACTGCTTTTCATCAAACATTGCCACCCAAAGCCTTTTTATATGGGTTACCGTATGAATTATATGAGAAGTATAAAATCCGGAAATATGGCTTCCATGGCACCTCCCATAAATACGTCAGCATCAAGGCTGCAGAAATGTTGGGGAAACCCTTGTCTGAGACCAAAATCATAACCTGCCATTTGGGTAACGGTTCATCTATTACCGCGGTAAAAGGCGGAAAATCCGTTGAGACTTCCATGGGATTTACCCCGCTGGAGGGTTTATTGATGGGAACTCGATCAGGTCGTTTGGATCCCGCAGTCGTTACTTTCATCATGGACAAAGAGAAATTGAGCTGTAGCCAAGTGAACGATTATCTTAACAAGGAAAGTGGTGCCTTAGGTGTTTCGGGCGTGAGCAGTGATTTTCGTGACATTGAAGCGGCAGCTACCCAAGGTAATTATAGAGCACAGCTGGCGCTAGACATGTTTGCCTATGTTGTTAAACATTACATTGGCGCTTATGCGAACGTGCTGAATGGTGTAGACGCCATTGTGTTTACAGCAGGTCTGGGCGAAAACTCTATCACGATGCGCGAATCGATTATGCATGACTTAGATTACCTGGGTGCAAAAATAGACCCTGTGAAAAACAATGTTCGCGGAAAACAAGTCGATATTTCCAGAGACGGATCAGCTTGTCATGTCCTCGTGATTCCTACCAACGAGGAATTGATGATTGCTGAAGATGCCATTGAAATCTGCGGTAGTACCACAGCTAGTGAAGTAAGTGATATTTATGCAACCTAATGATAAAAGTAAGATTGTAGTTGGCGACCCCGTAATTACCGAAAACAAACGTCATGGTGTCGTTGTGCGTTTAGGTCGAGATGATTTTGGTGATTATATTATAGTCAAGCTTGACCGTGGAAAATGGGAATTTTCCTATGATCCCTGGGATTTAGCTAAGGCGGAAGGTTGAAAAAATAAATATTTTATTTTCACTTGAAATAGTTATCCCCACCAAAATATAATACAGGTAGAACCTTGTAAAGATTAATTCACTGGTTAGGGGGTAATTTCTTTGGGTGATGCTTTGTGGAAGGGCGAACTTACTGAGATATTTCGGAAAGTGATGGAGTCAGTGCATAATGGCGTTATCGTCATTGATATTGAAGGCACCATAATGTTTCTAAATCCAGCGGCAGAACTAATTTTTAATTGCAAGGCAGAGGAATTCTTGGGGCACCACATTTATAGTCTGGTGCCCCACTCTGCCTTATTTGCTGTAGCCAAAAGTGGTGTACCCATTTTGGCGGATAAACAAAGGCTTGGTGACAAAATTTTAATTGCTAACCGGACGCCGATTGTTTGGAAACATAAAATTATCGGCGCAGTGTCAGTGTTTCAGGATATTACGGATTTGGAGAATGTTTGTGAGGAACTGCTTACGACACAAAAGCTACAGGCTACGATAGAAGCAGTTTTAGAGAATCCGCATGAAGGATTGGTTGTTGTTGATGAACACTGCCATGTCGTCATGATGAATCAGTTCTATTTGGATGTGGTGGGGAAAAGTCTAGAAGAGGTCATTGGTAAAGATATCTCGGAAATAACACCTGGTTCCCAGTTGCCCGAAACTGTGCGGACTGGTCATCCTCAGTTTGCCGATCTCTGGAAAGTCCACGATCGCGAATTCATTATGATGCGTGTACCTATTATAAGTAATGGCAAAATAATTGGTGCTATCGGCAAGACACTGTTTAAAGATATGGTCATAGCGAAGGTTTTCGCAAAAGAACTGATGCAGCTTGAAAATGACTTAGAATATTACAAAGAAGAGTTCAGAAGAGTTCACGTTTCGGATAACTCCTTCGACGATATTATTGGGGTAAGTGCAGCTATCATGAAGGCCAAAGATTTGGCTGCTATGGCCGCTAAATCTTCATCCACCGTATTGATTACTGGTGAAAGCGGTACAGGCAAGGGGATTTTCGCCAATGCTATTCATAGTTCCGGGCCACGGAGCAAAGGGCCGTTTATCAAAATAAACTGTGCTGCAGTTCCGGAACAGTTACTTGAAAGCGAGCTTTTCGGCTACAACGAAGGTGCTTTTACTGGAGCCCGTAAAGGTGGCAAACCAGGTAAGTTTGAGTTAGCTAATAAGGGCATAATCTTTCTTGATGAAGCCAGTGATATGAGTCTTAGTATGCAGGCAAAACTATTAAGGGTTATACAAGATAGAGAGGTAGAACGGGTCGGTGGAACACAAACTATCAAAGTTGACGTCCGTATCATTGCTGCTACTAATCGGGACTTACAACAATTGGTTAATGAAAAGAAATTCAGGCTTGATCTGTATTACAGAATTAATGTTATTTCCCTTGACCTGCCTCCGCTTAGAGAACGTCCCGATGATATTGAGCCTTTAGCAAAACAATTAATTGAAAAACTGAACAAAGATTTTGGAACCCGAACTAAGGGCATTTCTCCTGAGGCCTTGGAGGTTTTAAAATCTTACAATTGGCCCGGAAACGTCAGGGAGCTAGGGAATATGCTTGAACGAATTATTAATTTCTGCACGGATGACTATATTGATTTAGAACATCTTCCAGCCCAGTTAATCCGAGAAACAGGGTTGCAGAAATTTGGAGATGGCCCTTACACTCTTAAGCAGGGCTTAATTGAAGCAGAGAAGAGCATGATTCTTAATGCTTTGCACGTTGCCAAAGGGAATAAGATGCAGGCCGCTCGGGCTTTGGGCATTCACCGTTCCGTTTTGTACAGGAGGTTAGCCCAATATAACCTTCCTGATTACGAGTAGGTGATCATGTAGTTCATAAGTCTATCGGAAACGCTTGTTGTTTTTTAACCAAAATAATATATGACACAGAAAGGTGTTATAGCAATGATCAATCAAGTTAAACCTCAGAGTGCTTTGGAACAAAGACCCAATAATAAGCCAGTTTATATTAATACTAACTGTCCTAAATGCCTCAGTCCTCTTGTATTATTAAATATTTTTGAGAATCCGTTGGCAGAAGTAGATAAGATTTGGAATGATGAGTTTATTTGCCCCATGTGTCAAGACGGAATATATCTCGATCTTCCATGAGATTAATTCATATAATTAATTCAAATTAGTCCTAGGGGTGATTATGTAGGGATAACCCTTCACCATGGATTTGATGAAGAATATTTAATGCGCTGGTTGAGAACATAGACATTCTTATGCCATCGCATTTCCTTTGTTGAATTTTAACGTTATTTTTGATGGTTACTTTTATAATACCGGATCTCTTTTAAGCCAACAATGCAGGTAATTGCCCACACTGCCCCGGCGGCGTAGCCTGCGATCACGTCGCTGGCAAAATGCACTCCAAGATAGATGCGACTCATTCCGATGCCCATGATAAAGGCCAAGGTTATTACAACGATATACCACGAAGACTTTGAATGATTTCTGAGATTTAACCAAAGTATATATCCAATGACTCCGTAAAAGGAAGCTGCGACCATTGCATGACCGCTTGGAAAACTATATCCACCTGCTGTGACAAGATGAACGATATCTGGTCGAGCCCGGTGAAATAGCGCTTTTAGAATGGTATTTAATAACCAAGCGCCACTTAAACTGATGGTCAGAAGAACTGTTTCCCATGTATGTTTAAAACGGAAGAATAAGAACGCACCTACCACGATCATCAAGGCAATTTCTATATAAGCTGAACCAAAATTGGTTAAAATTATGGCAACCCTTGTTAAACTAGGCGTGGCGAATCCTCTGATAAGTTCTCCGACGACCCTATCGAACGTTCCAAGTTCGTTATATAGAAGATCTTCGCTCAATCTCGCAAATAGAGCAAGAAGTAAAATACTTAGTGACAATCCCCCTATCAAGGACTTACTGAATTTTCTAAGAGGCTTTGGAGAATCAGATTTAGCGTTTTTGGAAGTCATTGATGCATCACTCCTTGTTTCTCACATATGGCGTTGTGTTGATACAAGCATGCCCGATTTTCATCATTGACAGCATTATTGTAGCACCACGAAACTAACCCTTCATCTTAATCATAGATGAAGGGTTAGCTTTTCGATAATGGGGTGGCGTCAATTCATAAAGGTAGTTGTTTGATTTAGGTCTTAATATATGAACTAATGGGGTCGTTTACGATTGAAGCAGTCTACCGGCAATTGCCGGTAGACTGCTTCAAACAACCTTCTAATTCACTTTACTTAACAATTTACTTAACAATAAGAACGGAACATTCTACCCCGTGGAGAACGTGCTGACTGACACTACCTAATAAGGAACCAGCAATCGCTCCGCGACCATGGCTCCCCATGACCACTAGGTCGATGTTCTTATTTTTAACCTCTTCTAAAATAACAGCAGCTGGTTTTTTCCCCTGCAGTTTTTTATTAGTTATGGTGACCTCACTTGTATCCATTCCTTCAAGTGTCGTCTTTAATACACGCTCACCTTCTTGATCAATTTGTTCGGGTGAAATTATATAAATATTTGCACTAGCGTCATACGGTATCGGCATGTTCATAACGAACAGAAGCTCAACTTCCGCGTTAAATTTCCGGGCAAGTTCCAATGCACTTTTCAAAGCTCGTTGTGAAAACTCTGAAGCATCTGTTGGTACCAATATCTTTTTCAACATAAACCCTCCTTTAAGTCATTTTACTTATAATTCGTCATCACATACTCTATTCCCTTTTTAATACTTGGCGGAACATGCTATCTTTGTCGTTACGCAAGGTTCCAGGGTCCTTTGCAGAATGACAAGCTTAGGACCCCATTGTTTATACACGCGTTATAGTACACACAAAAAATGCAACTTAACATATCTATGTTAAACAATTATACTCACATATCATTCTTATGTTGTTATTAATTACTTATTTCATCAGTAAACAAGTAATTCGCCGTTTGTTCAATTTGATTCCTATAACTAAACATTTTGTTAAGCCTCCTTATGGTGTGTTTTTATGATATGGTGGGACGTACGACAAAGATTACGTAGCGTGGGGAGGGTGTACACTTTGGCGACTGACACATTTTCTGAAATTAATAAGTCTACAATTCTTGAAAGTGCCAGAGATCAGCAGATCGGTGGAAAATTAAATCAGCTAGATAGTGAATGGATGATAAAGTTAAAGTCTGATTGTAACAATATTTTAGCGATTAATTTACAAATATCGGAATTAATAAAAACAAAACATGAATTGATGGAAGTGAATAGGTGGGTTGCAACTGCTAACTCGAGCAGTTTAACAAAACAAGAAAAGTCTTTAACGTGCGACATGCAAAATATTATTAAATACGGTGGGCTGGTTAATTTTACAGTAGCAGAAGGTAAACATAAACTTGGAGTGAACGAAAAATAGGGTGAATAAAGGAAATTCGAGCGAACAATTTCATATTAAGTCTGTCGGACAGATCATTGACGCGCGTAAATATGTAGGATAAGAAAAAGGAGCGAAAAAATATGGCTGAAAAAGAAATCCTTCTAACTCTAGAAGGGCTTAAAAAACTTGAAGAAGAGTTGGAACAATCTAAAACTGTGAAGCGGGGGGAAGTTTCCGGTCGCATTAGGCAGGCCATTGATTTTGGAGATATTAAAGAGAACTCAGAGTACGATGATGCCAAGAACGACCAGGCCTTTATTGAAGGACGGATTATTACTCTCGAAAAAATGCTCAGGAATGCACGAGTTATTGATGAAGTTGAAGGAACAGATGTCGTGGCATTAGGCGCAAAAGTGCTGCTGAAAGACGTTGACTTTGGGGATGAGGAAGAGTACTCCATAGTTGGCTCTGCAGAGGCAGATCCATGCACCAATAAAATTTCCAATGAATCACCTGTCGGAAAAGCCATTCTTGGACTGCCCAAAGGAGCTGTCGTTGAGGTTAATGCCCCTGCGGGTATGCTGCACTATCAAATTTCAAACATTAAGTAATAAGATTTTTTACAAACTTGCTTCGAATAACTATGATTGTACTAGACTGCTGTGCGGTGGCTCTTAAAAACTAGCTGGTTTTTAAGAGCCACCGTCCCATTCGTCGGCCCTTTAAAGGGCTGACGAATTTTTGATTGAGTATGGAAAGTAAGCTTGACATGAAACGCGATCAGTGATATTTTGTATGTAAAGCATACTTTCCATTGAGTGGAGAAAGGTGGTTGTTGTGAAAAATAAATTAGAAGAAATACGAAAACAACGCGGAATTAAACAAGAAGAATTAGCCTCTGCCTTAGAAGTTTCAAGGCAGACAATCGGTTCACTTGAAAATGGTCGCTATAATCCCTCCATCATATTGGCCTTTAAAATAGCTCGCTACTTTAATATGGGTCTTGAAGAAATCTTTATTTATGAGGAGGAAGAAAAATGAAGAAAAATTTAGTTTTGGCGTCACTCCTGTTTATATGTGGAATATCATTGATCACAATGTTACCGAATAGCTCAGTAACTTTCGGAATGGGTTGTGGCTTTATAGGGGGAGCTATAGGTAATTTCTATAAGTATATATATAGGTTAAACCCAAAAAATAAAATACAGTATGAAGAACGTCTTATAAAGGAGCAAAATGATTTAAAGGATGAACGAAAGATTATGTTGAGAGAAAAGTCTGGACGGATCACCTACATCATTATGTTCGTTGTCCTAGTGATTTTGAATATCATCTTTATGTTGATCGGTGTAGAGAAATGGATTATCATAACCCTTTGGGCTGTGATTGCGTTCAAATATATTTGCGGTGTGGCCGTCTTTTATTATCTGGCCAATAAAATGTAGGTTATGCTTTCCCACCAATTTGAGCAAAAGGGTCAATGCAATTTCCCTTAGACAAGCCATTACCTTATCAATTAATACGTAAGATCGTTGAATTTAGGGTTGCAGAGAGTATACAAAAAGCAGAAGGTAAACTTAAATAAAGAAAATCACTATGGAGGTGAGGACATGGCAGAAGCTTTAAAAGCTATGTACAATAAAGAATTCTTGCACAGCTTTGGCGAGAAGGTACATACTGTACACGACACTTTCGATACGGAGCGCTTCGTCTCAACTGCCATGGATGACGGGTGGGACGTGCTTGAGCTAAAGGCTAGGATGCGGCGTATCACCCAGACACTTAGGAGATATCTGCCGATTGAGTACGTAGAGGCGCTGGACGTGCTATTCGCAATCGATGAGTCTTGCATTGGTTTCCCGTATCTGTTCTTTCCAGATTTCGTAGCGGAGTACGGACTAGAAAAGGAACACTGGGAGCTCTCTATGAATGCTCTGGAACGGTTTACTCAAAGATCAACCTCGGAATTTGCCATAAGAGCATTTATAATTCTTGATCCGGAGCGGGTAATGTGCCAGATGACAATATGGTCGAAGCATCAAAATGAGCATGTGCGACGGCTTGCGACGAGGGATCCCGCCCGCGCTTGCCATGGGGTGTGGGGCTTCCCATGTTTAAGCGTGACCCAACTCCTTTGATTTCTATACTGGAACAGTTGAAGGCAGACCCGTCTCTTTATGTGCGTAAGAGTGTTGCCAATAATCTAAACGACATTGCCAAGGATCATCCTTTAGTCGTGATCGACATAGCCCGTCGTTGGAAAGGCGTGAATACTTACACCGACTGGATCGTACGGCAAGGTTGCCGAACGTTGATCCGCAAAGCCGATCCTGAGACCATGGAATTATTCGGCTATGCAAAACCGACAGACGTGGCGTCGTTTACGGTTAGCGCTACATTGTCATCGCTACCATCTAGTCTTGGGATTGGGGAAAGTTGTGAGTTGCAATATGAGCTTTGTATCCGTGATGGAAAACCGGTACATATTCGCATCGAATATGGAATCGATTTTATTAAGGCCAGAGGACATACCTCGCGCAAATCATTTCTGTTGTCTGATAAAACGGTTCATGGCGGTACACGACTTACTGGCACACGAAGGCACAACTGGTCGAACTTAACGACCCGCCGTCATTATCCGGGCGAGCACCGAATTGCACTGTTGGTGAACGGGCAAGAAGTTGCTTATGTGGACTTGGACCTTGTCGAAACCCCTTGACGCCCATGTAAGGTAAGAATTTTTATAGTTGTGATAAGCCTTGAAATCTACTGGTTAGGAGTGACAAACATGTGTGGACGGTTTTCTATCGCAGGATTCGAAGGGTTTGAGGAACGATTTCAGCTAAAGATAGTGTTCCCAGACTTAAAACCCAACTACAATGTCGCCCCATCTCAGGATATCCCAGTGATCCTTCACAAGGGTTCGAACCAGTTGGCGTTTTTTAAGTGGGGTCTCATTCCTTATTGGGCTAAAGATCCAGCGATAGGTCATAAACTGATCAACGCCAGGTCTGAAACAATGGATGCAAAGCCGAGTTTTAAGACCTGCCTTCAACGACGGCGTTGTTTGATCATTGCCGATGGGTTTTATGAGTGGCAGAAAGAAGGGACCTTTAAACGTCCTCACCGGATTACTCTAAAGAGTCAAGAACTGTTCGGATTTGCGGGCCTTTGGGACACCTGGAAGTCACCCACAGGGGAGCTCGTCAATTCATGCACGATTATTACAACGACACCGAATGAACTGATGGAGCCCCTACACAACCGCATGCCGGCTATTCTGCCAAGAGACGTTGAGTCGGTGTGGTTGGATCCGTGTATCACTGACAGCATTTTTCTCAAGAGTTTATTAACGCCCTATCCTGCGGGCCAAATGATGGCTTATGAGGTTTCGCCGTTCGTTAATTCGGTTAAGAATAATGGGCCTGAGTGCTTGGTTGCGGCGGGGGGAAGGTTGTTTTAGGGGTTTAATAGACTATTAATTATGAATGGAGTGTGCAGCATGAAAGTTCTCGTAGCTGAGTCTGGTATACGGCAATTAGAGGAACTGAATATTGAAATAGATCTTGCGTCTATGCAAAGTTTGGTTGGGGGGTTCATTGAACTTGCAACTCATCCAGCACTTCAAGGGTATATCATTGTAGCCAACGAAGATGGGATGAGACGGAACCTTAAGTTGAATGTCGTTGACATCGTTGGAGCATTCTTCATCTCCAAGACAGGGGATGATGGGGAAGTTGCTAGTCTGGATAATTCAGATGTGCTAACGATAAAAAAAGTTTGGGAGAGTTATTATACGGACCCACCAACGGATAGCCTTTAAAAGGTAATCTATGTATTATTTTGGGCCATATGACAAATGATAATATAATTAAATAATGCTCATAGTAAGGTTAGCAAGTTAACCAGCAATACTTTTTCAAGGAGTGTAATATGAATCAAATAATTTTGTGGTCACTTTTTATAGTACCCTGGTTCTCTATACTATTCCTTGATCGTTCAAGTTTGCGACGGTTTATGCCAGTAGCATTGTTTGCGACCGTTGTTGTTACACTAATTTATCAAGCAGCCTATCATTATAATTGGTGGAGAGAAACAGGGCTTTTTGGGTGGGATAATATGGCTAATGTTCCATGGGTGTACGGTGCGTATTTAGTGGCAACAATATGGATTTTTAGATTTACTTACGGTAGATTCTTGCGTTATTTACTTGTAAATCTCATATTGGATGGTTTATATATTTATGGATGGTATCCCATCCAACAAAAGCTAGGAATGGCATCAGGATGGCTGCCACCTTTTACTACGTATCTTATGATGATTGCTGTGGCACTTTTGATCTATTTATTTCAGATGTGGCAGGAAGGCCAAGATTCTATAAGTTTTAAAATGAATAAAACCAATGATTAGATAATATTGTTGAAATATTTCATTGTGATATTTCTAATATAAGCAGTATCGATCCGTTTTTAACTATAAGATAACTATAGGAAGGGTTGTTTATGTTTCACATGATGAAGCATAAACAACCCTTCCTATAGTTAGGACTGATTTGTCATGTTCCTAGTTTCAAGTTATACTTAAGTTCATTTTCAATTAAACATTATATATGAAATAAATAGGATAACCGTATGCAAGATCCACGCTTCTACGAGTGGAGTATTGGGATTATGGTCTTGCAGTAGTGAGGGGAAAATGGCTAAAAAGAGTGTATTTATAAGTTACGACTATGATAATGATAAAAAGTATAAGAATTTACTGCTAGCCTGGGATGCTAATTCATATTTTGATTTTAGTTTTAAGGATACTTCTGTGGATATCTCTATAGATTCCACAAACTCAGACACTATATCCAGGAAAATATCAGACAGGATTGGCAATTCAACCTACTTTTTGTGTATTATCGGCAAAAAGACCTACAAAAATGCTTGGGTTAAGTGGGAAATCAGTAAAGCAGTTGAGTTTGGTAAAAAGGTTGTAGCCGTTAAAATTGATTCCGCTAATACTTTACCCGATGAGATATTAGGCGTTGAAGCATCGTTTGCAAGATACTTTAGCTTTGAATTGATAAAAAAGGCCATAGACAATGCACGATAATGGACTATACCCCAACGAAAGCTGGTGTCATTAACATGGAAAATTCTGTATTATTGGATGGAATAAACGATTTATATCCTCACTTAGATCGTCAAGAACCAACCTTAAGCTCAATAATTACTGAGGCAAGGAAAGCAATGGAACGCGACGATTTTATTCATGCTAAATCCCTTTTACACGTTGCCCTTACCTTGGACAAAAGTAATTCATTTGTAATTCAGAGACTGGTGCTTGCTACTTATAAAGCCAAACTTCCTAGTCATTTGGAAGCTCTCAAAGAAGCATTAATGATACTCAAAGTCCTCAAACCAAAAACCTCAACTGATCCGGAGACCCTAGGACTTGCTGGGGCTATATACAAGCGCTTATGGGAGAAACAAGGAAATAGATTAGATTTAGACCAAGCAATCGTTTATTACGAAAAGGGATTTCGTATAGAAAATGATTATTATAATGGAATAAACGCAGCATATCTGCTTAACGTTCGAGCAAGTATTTCATCACAGAACGAAGCTGCAAACGATCATATAAAGGCACAAAGAGTACGGAGAAAGGTTATATGGAATTGTATGCAATGTTGGAGTGATCAATATTGGATTCGCGCTACATTAGAAGAAGTATATTTTGGATTGGGTTATTATGAGGATTACCAAAAGCTAAAGAAACATTCGATTGGGCCATCTAACGGAAACTGGGAAAGGGAAACCACACAATCACAAATACATAAGCTGGGTGAACTCATTGCATTTAAAATAAACTAAGGTTCCAGTACCAACAGGCGTAATGATTGATCCTTACTATAAGAAAAGAGAAGAAGGTTGGAAACCGGCTTGTACGTTGTGTGAACAGCATACAAGCCGGTTTTATTGATGCCCAGAATCCTCACTTCTTTTGTCTGATTTACAAGAAGGTCTTTAGGATATTATATAATTCTCGTGAATTCTTTGTTTTTCACTTCTTATGAATAAAAATATTAATAGGAAATAAAATATTATATTAAAATAATACACTAAAACCCTTTGAGGACAGGCTTCTGCACAAATATTGATGACTTTTCTAAGTAATCCAATTTATTTAGGATTTCGACAGGGCCTTTAAAGTATGATTAAGTTACCGTCAGGGATCGCTTTAAAAAGAGACACTGTGAGGTTCACTCAAACTGAAGTACCCGATGGTTTGTGGGAGGAGTGTTCAAGGAATGTCAAAACTATTAAACACCGCGTTTGAGTTTATGGGTTTTGTTAATGCGGAAGAACATGATGGTTATAGAATAGAGACATTGTTGAAAGAAAACAAAGAAGATGTTGTTCCCTTGCAACCGCATACTTCACAACCAACCGTAGTACATATAGTCCCTAAGGCCTTCAATGAGGTTATGGACATTGCTACAAGTCTCCGGTATGGAGAGATTGTTACAATGAACCTGGCCTTGGTGGATGAGGCTCTTAGAAATGAGATCTTAGATTTCGCAAGTGGTTCTGTTTATGCCTTTGATGGAGGGCTTATGAAATTAGGGGATAATGTCTATCTACTTGCTGGCCAAGGCGTGACGTTGCAAGATAAGAAAGGGGCTCCATATTGAACAGAAAAATAACTAGCGGAACTAGGAAACACATACTATTGGCGAACCTTTTCATATTTCTTACATTTGTGAGTTTTGTAAGTTTAAAGTGGTGGGTAATGGCTATAGGCTTATTGATCTTAACTATGATCACAATGTTTAAAGAGTTAGGTGAGCCTAAAATAGAAAAACGGGCTCATCGTACTGGGAATTATTCTAGTGCTTCTAATAAAAGGGTCGGAGAATCCATAATCGAGTTTCCAGGATTTATTGTTGGAACTAGCCTTGCTGCCGTGACCTATAAAGATGAGAGCGGGATAGGTAGGGGGTGAAGCTACGTTTGCTTGGCGAAACTAAACACAAAAGTTCAAATATATTTAGAGGGGAAGAATCCTTCATGAAGAATATTTATGCGCTTTTATTGAGTGTCTACCGTAAGCAAGTAATAAAAAGGTCACAACATGTTAAAATGAGAAATTTATTCTGTTCTTTATTACTAACTTCAAAAAATCTCAGATAAGTTTGACGGCGAGATATAAACTAAGTATTTCTATGATTCATCTTCACAGTTTCTTCATACAACAGTCACTGAAAAGTAACAAATATGCTTTATTATAAATACAACAGATTAACACTCAAAAATTTGCTGAGAAAGAGAGGTAAGCCACATGGGATTAATTATTGTTTTGTTGTTGGTTGGCATGGTGCCATCCGTATCAAGAGCGTGGCTCGCAAGCGAATAAGTCATGTACGTAATGACAGTAACCCGTTACTTAACGGTCTAGATAAAAATTTTCTTTTCTTATCACTCTTCGCCTCAGAAGCCCCTCCTAGCGAGGGGCTTTTTTAATGATCAACGTCTAGAATATTGCCTGCCACTTTTCGCACCTGCACATTTTTGTTTTTATTTCTAAAAATGTGTTAAGGGTGAAGGGGAAACGAGGAAAGTGTAGTATAATATATTTACTACAAAAATAGGAAAATTATGTCGATATTATTGGAGGCCTTCTTCTTGAAGTTTAAACTAAGTCAGGTTCCAAACGAGCTGAGTTATGTTTAGCCGTGATAGACATTGATAATTTCAAAAAAATCAATGATCATTATGGACATCTTATTGGTGATCAAGTGCTGAAGGACATTGCGAAAAAAATAAATGAATATGTTCGAGAACAAGATTATGTTGCAAGATACGGCGGAGATGAGTTTGTGATTTTATTCCCAGGTGTTACGCTTGCTGAAGCTAATATAATTTGTGAAAGAATTCTTGTTTCGATTCGCCAAGTTGGACCCACTGATTCTAGCATAACGGGGAGTATTGGTTTAATAGCTCTCACTGAAAGTAATTACCATGATTTTGTTGAAAAAGCAGATATTAAAATGTATAAAGCCAAACTTGCTGGTAAAGCCCAAGTCGTAAATTAGACTAGAGGAGATTCATTATGTGTTTGATGAACCACACAAATGTATAGAATACAACTGTAGAACCTACAGGTAAATTTATTTATTTTACCTGTAGGTTCTACGGGGGCGCAAATATAGAGAAGGTATTATAATAATATACAGGGTTATTATCATACCTTCTCTGAATCTTACGATCTTGTTGGAACTACAAGCTGAACGAAAGATAGGGGGGATCTTTATTTTAGAAGCGACAGTTAGAAAACACTGGCTGGTATTCATCGCTCTATTGCTTAGTTTAAGCACATCCCTTATTGGTTGCAGTAGTTCAACTACAGCACATCGTCATCCATTAACGCCTACAACCATTGCGATTTTAACCATTCCAGAGACTCACGCAACAGGAAATTCTAAGAGTGTCAGTATTAAAACCGTTCTGGATGGGCTAGTAAAAGACGGTACGATTACGATGGCTCAGCAAGTCATTATTGAGACGGTCATTACAACCGCTAATCAAGACGCCGCAGCAAATGGAGATTTTAATGCCATAGATATCTGTGGATCTCAATATGTTATGGACGGGCTAGTAAAAGACGGTACCATTACCGCAGCTCAGCAAGTCGTTATTCAACGTGTCATGACAACCGCTAAAGAAGACGGCACCCTTACTAAGGACCCAGGACTCTTTGAGCCTTAATAGTACTGAGGTAGGGAGGCAATGATTAAACTAGTACCTTCTAAAACAGGAGGGATATCGTTCGATATCCCTCCTGTTTGAATTCGTTTTAACACCTTATATTTAGATTTTGCTTCCACCCTTGAGGTGTTCTTCAGCGAATTGAATCATGCGTTTGGTCATTTGTCCGCCCACTGAACCGTTTTCACGACTTGTACGGTCTCCGCCGAGTTGAAGACCCATTTCATTGGCTACTTCATACTTGAATTGATCCAATTGTTGTTTAGATCCTTGAGCTGCTGGTGTGTTGCTGCTTTTGTTTTCCATGTTTAATGACCTTCTTTCAAATATTATTACGTACTGGAACATTGATATTATGTGCTAGATTTGTGAAAATAATCTGGTAATTATTGCTGCTATATTGAGTGTTTTCAGTTAAGCTTGATGGGTGCCTTATGTAAAGATAAAGTAAGAATTTTCTTAGTTTAGTAAAGGTGAGCATCGAAACTTCAGTAGGGGATTCTACCCCTACTGAAGTTCGAAAACGCTTCCACTTATAGAATAAAGCACAAAAAAAAAGTCCCCTCTCTAGGAGGGGTAGAGTATAAGAGAAGGAGAGAGAATGAAGGTCTATATTTCAACCGTAAACAACGATTATTCAACACTGCCAATGCATATTGGAATTAATTTATGCAACTTTATGTATTATTATACAGTATTCAGTTGAATAAAGCACTGTTATAAAATCCCACCTCAGAGATACTCTCTTTAAAGGCGGTATCAATCATAATGCACGGCGTCCAGCATCTTCAGCTGACCGGCAAGGTATATGCCAAGATCAATGCTGATAGCGCTGCGCAGTATGTGCTCTATGGAAGGATCATAAAGAAGGGTGGCATTGGCCCTAACTTCTTCATCCCCTTGCCAAACTATCACACACAAAGGAACTTCAGGAAATGCCCTGAAAACTACGGACTTACCTCCGAAGGGTCCCGTTTGACCGCCTAAGGAGCGAGCAGCCGTTATTAACCGGTCGGTCTGATGTCCGAACGCCTCGATCAACACTGAGATAGCCGTTTTATGAAACGCGGAATAAAATATCATGCCACCTGGTATTTCTTTGATGCTCACCCAGCTTGGGGCGGATTCCGGCAACGGCTGCGCATAGGCTAAGTAATTGAGGATAATAATTGTAGCCATCACATCGGGAACATATCCGTCCGATTTCCGCCAGATCACTTCCTGATCGCAGTCTAAGATATATTCCTCACTAAAAAACATCACAACGAACTGCCAGCTACTGGGGCTGTACGAAACAGCACGCGCGGCCGTTATCTCTTCAGGATCGCGTTTCTTTATATCCTGCCAAAATTTATCATAAACAACGCTGTAATTGGATTCCATCCAAATTCCCCCTGCCGAAATTTATAGTCTGTTTGAATAGACTTTGAGTTTTATTTATCTAGTTTCATTTGATTAATTATTACTAGAGTCAAGATTCCTCACCCATCAGCTTAATCATTGTATCTCGTTTCACCCATACATCCAATAATCCTAATAGAATAAATATAGGGGGCTATTCCCAACTGTCACATCATAATCAAAGAGAACTTTCATATGATAATTGGTACACAAAGTAAACAATTGATTAAGGAAATAAATTCATATTATATCCAATATACGTATTATATCTGAAAAGGCTCAAATAGTATTACATTGATTTGTACATTGTTATAATGAGTGGTAAAATATGCTACATCCAAGAGATGGGGGTTGTGAGACTATGTACCCAGATTTATCACTGAGGCAAACGAATATTTTAGAATTCATAAAAGACGAAATACGAAAAAAAGGCTATCCACCGGCTGTACGGGAAATCGGCGATGCTGTCGGGTTGCTATCGAGCTCTACAGTCCATGGCCATCTTCAGACGTTAGAGAACAAAGGATATATTCGACGTGACCCAACAAAACCCCGCGCAATTGAGGTAACGGATGGTTCAAGTGACTTACATAATGAAGAAAAAGTGGTTCACATACCCATTGTTGGTCGCGTTGCTGCTGGTCAACCTATTTTAGCCGTGGAAAACATTGAAGGCACTTTTCCCCTTGCTGCGAATCTTGTTCGTAGAGATGACGATTTCATGCTTAAGGTTCAAGGAGAAAGCATGATTGATGCGGGTATTTTAGAGGGCGATTTAATCATTGTTCGTCAACAGAAAGAGGCTCGGAATGGTGAAATCGTAGTGGCTTTAATTGGAGAAGAAGCGACCGTGAAACGCTTTTATAAGGAAAAAACACTGATTCGACTTCAGCCTGAAAACTCAACGATGGAACCAATTTATTCTCAGGATGTTACGATTCTAGGCAAAGTTGTCGGTCTTTTTCGTACTCTTTGATCAATAGTAAATAGAACAGGCCGTTTGAAACGACCTGTTCTATTTACTATTACTACCAGTGTTAAGTTTGCAAGAGGCACTGCCTGGCTTCTTGGTAGCAAAAAGGAGATTAAAAAATGGCAAACAAAGTTTTGAATAAAACTATTTGTTTAAAGCAATATGACCCTTTCCCGATAAACCAGACACCAAAGAGTTAGTGTTTTCGCCCGAAATCTTAACTATCCTTAAAATTTCATTTCTTGTGATATCTTCAGGCTACTAGCTCCTTAGTTTGTGAAGCCAAGCTCTTGTAATAA
>DASRMG010000208.1:0-5738 GCA_035648035.1 Desulfosporosinus sp.
GTATGGATCAGTAAGACCGCCCCAGAAGCGTTACTCGTTTCAACACAGTCTTCAACACCGCCAATGGATTCGATTTCTGTCCCGGGCGAAGCACCCACTGAGCAGCATAGGCAGCTTGTGTGGAAAGCAATGTTTTCTTGTAAGGGCAGTTTTAACCATCCACCATAATTGAGGTAAAACCATGTGTTAAGGCCCAAATAATCCAATTCAAGCTTTCACTATGGTCTAGGTGAAGCGAGACGGGTACTTTAAACTGCAGCAGCTCTTGTGGGCATGGGACTAGGTGAATCAGTTGCTTTAATAACTGATGGTAGGTTTTCTGGCGCAACTAAAGGGCGCTGTATCAGCCACGTTTCTCCTGAGGCTGCTTCAGGAGGGACTTTAGCTATTATTCGTGACGGTGATATAATATCCATTCATATTCCTAACAGGGGAATTGAACTTACGCTGTCTGATGAAGAAATTAAACAAAGATTTGAAGAGTTAGTTTACCCCCAACCTAAAATAACCGAAGGATGTTTGGTGAGGTATGCTTGAAATGTAAGCTCTGCCGATGAAGGGGCAATTTTAAAGTAGGTTCTCTAGAAGTGTTGAACTAGGCATGGGTTCGGGTGTTGACAATAGGTTCTTCAGTTATTGAGGGAAAAAAATATGGTGAACGGACGGCGGTTTCCATGATTGACCCCAAACAGTGACAAAAGATTAAAAGAAAATACCCCTGTTATAAGTATTGCTGCGTTAAAGCAATACTTATAACAGGGGTATTCGATTTCATATAACTGAAATAGCCTTTAATAGTTCGGTTGATACCCTTGGCGATGTATGACATCTTCTGTATCTGGATCAAAGTAGCGTGCCTGTTCCATATCAAAAGCTACTTTGTGGTGGGTTAGAACTTCTGCGGTACTGGTGGAATTAACCCTTGCGGTCACATTTACCCCGTTCAGGCTGAAGTAAACAACACTTTCAGATCCCATCGGCTCCACAACCTCAATTTTAACGTCCACAACCCAATCTTGATGCGCTTCTAAAAATGCTTCATTGTCCATAATTTTCTCAGGACGAATACCAAGAATGATTTCTTTACCTAAATAGGGAGTTAAAGCCTCACGACGCTCAGGGATTGTGGAAATCTTTAAATCAGAGTTGATCAGACAATACATGCCATCTTCCTCAATGAGCTTTACTTTAATAAAATTTGTGGCAGGAGATCCAATAAATCCTGCCACAAACATATTCTTAGGGTGATTATATAGGTTCATTGGAGTATCCACTTGTTGAATGAATCCATCCTTCATCACAACAATCCGGTCCCCCATCGTCATAGCCTCTGTTTGATCATGTGTCACATAGACAATGGTTGTCTGCAGACGGTGACGTAATTTAGAGATTTCAGCTCTCATCTGAACGCGAAGTTTGGCATCTAGATTGGATAAGGGTTCATCCATTAAAAACACACTGGGTTCACGAACAATTGCTCGACCTAAAGCCACCCTTTGTCTTTGTCCACCAGATAAAGCTTTCGGCTTGCGATCTAACAGATGTTCAATGTCCAGAATTTTAGCGGCTTCTCTGACACTCCTGTCTATATCAGCGTTGGGCATTTTACGTAGCTTTAAGCCAAAGGCCATGTTTTCGTAAACAGACATATGAGGGTAAAGGGCATAACTTTGGAAGACCATAGCAATATCGCGGTCTTTAGGAGCAATATCGTTGATTAGCCGGTCCCCTATGTATAATTCACCACTGGAAATGTCCTCTAAACCTGCGATCATACGCAAAGTCGTCGTTTTTCCACATCCAGAGGGACCTACGAGCACTAAGAACTCCTTATCTTTGATTTCTAAATTAAAATCATTGACCACTACGGTTTGGTCATATTTTTTAACGATATTTTTGAATGACACACTTGCCATTTATGACGCCTCCTTAATTCTTAGGATGAAAGAAACTATGCACCCGTGTTCGATTGTGAATAAATGGGCAATAACGTTAAGCTTTTCCAATCGAGTCACAAAGATAAAGCTTATGTTTAACGACCTTGGCAACTGCCTGACGCACTTCAAGGGCAGCTTTCCATGGCTCTGTCTCCCTGATAATGGTTGCTGACATAGATTTCGCCCAAGCAACTTTGAGTTCAGTACCGATATTCACCTTGGTAATCCCTTTAGCAATCGATTCTTTAATCATAGCATCAGGTATTCCAGACCCACCGTGTAAAACAAGGGGTACTTGAATTAAAGTCCGTATTTTTTCTAAACGTTCGAAGTCGATATTTGGCGTGGAAGTGTACATCCCGTGAGCAGTTCCTAAGGCAGGGGCCAGAGTGTCAATACCAGTTTCCTCGACTAACTTCAAGGCTTGGTATGGATCAGCAAGACCGTTGCAAGCGTTACTCGTTTCAACAGAGTCTTCAACACCGCCAATGGATCCGATTTCTGCCTCGGAAGAAGCACCGACTGAGTGCGCAGCATAGGCAGCCTGAGTGGAGAGAGCAATGTTTTCTTGTAAGGGTAGTTTGGAACCATCGACCATAATGGAGGTAAAACCATGTGCTAAAGCCCAAATAATCCAATTCAAGCTTTCACTATGGTCCAGGTGAAGCGCCACGGGTACTTTAACTGCAGTAGCAGCATCTCTTGCCATGGCAGCAGCGGCAGTAGCACCAATCTTTTCTAGGTAGGTAGGGGTAATTTGCAGGATAACGGGGGCTTTTTCGGTCTCAGCAGTTTCCAGAATCGCCTGTAAGATCTCTAGGTTATGAAAGTTAAAAGCACAGATGGCATAGCCCTTTTTCTTCGCCCTTAGGAGAAGATCGATAGCGGATTCTAACATTCTCTTTCCTCCTCGTAAGTTTAAAATAAGTAATTGACAGAATCTACACTTAAAGAATATAATAAAAACAAGCATATTGCAACCTTGTATATAAACAATAATGCAATATAAACAATATTAAATATATCTTGATATCAAGATATATTTAAAGGAGAGATTTGACAAATGTCTGTAAACAAAAACGAACAAATACCTCTGCATTATCAACTCTCTAATGAACTCCGAAAGAGCATTATGATGGGCACTTGGAGTCTAGGAGAAATTTTTCCTACTGATAAGTATTTGATGGAACGCTATAGCTTAAGTAGTACGACCGTGCGTCGCGCTGTTGCAGAATTGGTGAATGAGGGATGGCTAGAGCGCAAACCAGGTAAGGGAACATTTATTAAGAAGGAGCCAGTAGAGGAGACACTTGGATTGCTCACTGGATTTTTTGATGAAATGATAAGTCATGGCTTCACTCCTAGTGCTGATATATTAGATATGAGACAAGTAGATCTAACGCCTAAACTGTTAGAAAGAACGCCTGGCCTGAGCGTTTTTGGTAATCAAAGTATGTTCGTGATAGAGAAAATTCAAAAACTTAATAATGAACCTATTGCCTACGTACGTAGTTACTGGCCGTATGAATACGGCAAGCTTATAGCTGAATCCGATTTAACCTCAAAGGGCTTATATGAGGTTGTGAAGAAGGAACTAGGCTTACAATTAACTAGGGCTGAACAAGTAATTGGTGCTGATTTAGCTCGAACAAAAGTTGCGAGATATCTGGATGTGGCGATTGGTTCTCCTATTTTGACTATGGAGCGCTTAGGGTATAGCGGAAATAACCCGATTGAGCTGTCAATTAATAGCTACCGTGCTGATCGATATAAATATAGGGTGCTTTTGGAACAAAGCGATCAAAAGAATGTAGAAGGTGTCTTCTGCGAAACTAAGTGATATCTAAACTTGTTTACGAGCAATGAAGGGTAAGTTAGATACTGCTTTAAGGCAATTCTCAAGGAAACTACTCGGAGTCCTTATTGGATAATCGAGTTGATTTCAATATGAAATTGGAGCCGGGTCCTCAGACTAATCTAAAATTACAGAAGGAGGTGGATAGGGTAGTTCTAGGTTCCTAAGAAATCTGTGCTAAGTTACTTTACCGGTGTATGAGACTAATTCCCAAAAGGATGGTGCATACGGATGAAGAAGGTTGGCTACTACTCAGTGCTAACATGTTGCCTTAGCTAATCGATCATCGACTCCTGGAATGCACCCAAAAACTTTGCATTAATGAGGAGGTACAAGGATGTTTGGTAAAAAGACGTTTGGAGTCATAGCTGCGCTAATGGTTTGCACTTTAAGTTTAACTGGATGCGGTTCTAGCAAAACAACGGGAGATACTGCTACTCAAAAAGAAGAAATCACTTTTGTAAACTGGGCTAGTGCCGAGGAATCATCTCGTCCGTACATTAATAAAGTCATTGAAGATTTTCAAACTCAGAATCCTAACATAACCGTTAAAAGTGTCCCTATTGCAATTAGTGATATTGCAAATCAGTTAACTATTATGACGATGGGCGGTAATGCCCCTGATATTGCACAAATCAATGTGAACGAGGGAGTAACCTTAGCCTCAATGGGAGGAATTCTAGAAACGGATAGTCTAGTGTCCAAAGATTTGGCGACAGATTCGTATTTCAAAAAGTCATGGGATTTAGGGCTGTATAAAGATAAACATTATGGAATTCCTTGGATTCCCCAACCACAAGGATTTTGGTACAACAAGGTATTAATGAAACAAGCAGGTCTTGATCCGAACAAACCCCCGAAAACTGTCGTTGAATTAAAAGCAGCTTTAGATCAAGCAAGAAAAAATCTTCCCAGTGAAGATTTAATGATTGGGCTTGACACAACAATCCGTACCATTGGTTTAGACCAAGAGTGGCCATTAATACGTAGTTTCGGCGCACTACCTGTCGATGGTACTAAGGTAGCAGCTAATAGTCCACAGATGATTGAATATGCTACTTGGCTTAGAAAAATGGTTAAAGGTGGTTACACCTTGCCAGGTAAGAAATTCGGAGAATTTAGACCTATTGCAGCTCAAAACCATCTATTGTTCATGATAGATGAGCCGCAATTTAAAGGTATTGTCCAAAGCCTAGACAAAACTCTAACGGATGATAAGTTTTATGAGCAATGGGGAGTTACCAGCGTTCCTGCAGCAGCAGACGGAAAGATTTATTCTGCACCAGATGATCACCACTTAGTTCTATTTAAAGCATCAAAGCATCAAGCCTCGGCCATGAAATTTGCGGAATTCTTGGCAAACAGTGAAAGTGCTTTTAAAGATTACAACGCCAAAATTGGAGTATTACCTGCAACCGAGAGTGGATTCAAAAAATATCCTGATATCTTTGGTGATGCAACGAGGAAGACTTATGTCACTGATATTTTACCAAATGTAGTACCCTTACCGGTGGGACCGAATTTAGCGAAGGTTTCAACCGTGATCATGGCAGGAATGCAAGAAGTAATAACAACTGACAAAGCAATTCCCGCGATACTAGACAGCGTCCAAACGAAGCTGGAGGGTATTATTAATGGTCAGTAAGCCATCGATTCCTCAACAATCGGTGGGAAAGGGCAAATGGCATAAACCCCATTTGCCACTTCCTTTTATATTGATTTTTCCTTCGATCTTGGTGTTAAGTATTGTAATACTTTATCCCTTAATCAGTTCCGGAGTGTTATCGCTATTTCATTATGAGCTAACAAATCCCGACGACATGAAGTTTACTTTTCTCAAAAATTATCAAATGATGTTTCATGACGACACGTTCTGGGCATCGTTAAAAAACACTCTGTTTTTCACGGGATTTTCTGTAGTGATTAGTTTGGTAATAGGGTTATGG
>DASRMG010000209.1:0-30527 GCA_035648035.1 Desulfosporosinus sp.
CTTATGAAAAGGCGATAACTTTGCAAACTCATTGAATATATCCAAGGTATCCATAGCCATACCCCCTACTGGTTGTCCTATGAATATAATAACATGGATTGGCTGATAATACCCACAATATTTACGAAAAGAGCCTAAAAATAAAAATAATCATGGTTTTTCGTTTACATAAACCCCAATATTTAACTATCTCAGTTTCTTCCATTAAAAAAAGTAAATTCACCTGCTCATCGGGTGACAAATATTTGAATAGTAGAAAATTTAGTTTCAAATTGTCCGGAACGTATTTTATAATTCGAAATTTTTCTTCCTCTGTGATCATATCAAAAGCTTCCAGGATCTCTTGCTCTAATTCGATAGTAAGTTTTTGATCGTTAATGTCTTTTAAAAGAATCCCTAATCTCTTCATTGGCAATAAAAGTGCAAAGATTTTGGGGTCTCGTTTTATATGATCTGGTATTTTTTCGAGTATAATAACTCTTCTGTGCTCTTCTAAGTTCAGTATAATATGATAAATCTGATCAATAATATTGCGAGTTAACTCATTATTTATCACTTTATTAATATTATTCCTAGATAATATTTTAACTTTTACCTCAGGGGGAGTTATCTCCCAAATACTTCCATCAAAAATAATTTCTAAACTGTTTATTTCATCCCAGTATTCTATTTTGTTCAGTGTAACCAACGTTTTCTTTAAAGATAAGACATAATTCTTTTTGTCTAAATTATATAGTTTATCCTTATGAACTATTAGGTATTTATAGAACGAACCCGGGCTTAGACCCTTTTCCATTATTTTAATTGATAGAGGTTTATTATATATTTGATTCAACAAAATTTTAATTTTATCTTTTCTTAAAGTCTTGATATTACTTAAGACAATTTCTTCTGTATATTTTATATCACTAACTGTTAGATATCGAAACAATGCTTTACTTAATGATGAATCTTCAAGGATTATATTCCAGTCGTTATTCTCAAAATAATTGGACAACCCTAATACGTCCTGCTCATCTTTGAGTAATTGCACATTTATTGCATACTCTCGTCCTGAGTTATCTACCTGCTTATTAAAAGTAACCCAAACACCTTCGTCCAAACTTGCTCCCTTGGATAAAACAGACTTTATATTAAAGTATATACTTGTTTTCCCATCCAGAATAAACCCAAAATCATTATAACTATCAGTCTTTGAATTATACGAGCCAAACCATTTGATTTTCCCTAGTATTTTCATATTATCCTCCTAGATAATATTTTATCAGCTTTAAGGGGAGGGTTATCGAGACCACCCAGCAACCCACAATTTATAACCACCCCTCTTTACCTAACCCTTGAAAATATCCACCTTCGTCTCCAGACATTTACGTAAGAATAGATCAGTAGCACCAATCTCAAACCAACCATTTGGCTTCTGGTAAAAATCAAGACCTCTGCCAATCTTAACAATCCATCCATTATCAAACCGGATTTCTCTATCATGTAAATGGAGGTTCAACTGGATATCGAGAACTACATCATGCTCAAGAAGGCTTTGCTTAATTTCCTCTAGCCGATCATTCATTTCAGAAACGTTGGTTGCCTCGTCATAACTAGTTGTCAAGGTTATTTTACGCACCAAAGAGAGCTTGATGAACGTTTCGCATAGTCGACCAAAGTTTTGAATCTGGTGAGGCATACGGATATATGGATCGTCGATCTTAACTTCTTTGGCTCCCTTTAAATATGGACTCATAATATACTCGTAACTGTACCCAGTATCTCCGTACATGATTGTATAATGTTGTTCTTTAGGCTCATCTTCCAGTCGCTGACTCACTTCCGACTTATCGAGTGATTGGATAATAGTATCCTTGGACCTATTAATTAAATCCTGATCATCTTCATTAACCGGCTTTCGGTCTGGTTTGCGTGCTGAAATCACCTTCGCACGTTTTCTTTTTACAGGTTCCTGATGCGAAGTTTCTTCACCATTCAGATCTGCTCTTAGCTTTTTACGAACAGGCTGTTGTGTCGCCATAGCATGCTTTGATTCAGGGCAAAAAACCACAATCTCTTCCCCATTAGAATTAATAAAAGAGAGATTGATTCTGGCAAACTCATCATCCGGTTTGCGTTTATTCATCTGTTCCTTAACCCGCCTGCGTCCCTCTACCGCATAAGCAACATATTCATCGAACTCCTCACCGCTTGCTTCTCCGACTGGATGAAGAATCTTAAGAAACGCACAGACCGTTTTTTTAATGCCCTTTTCATCGCGACCTTCCACTGCACTACCCAGCTTAATTCGCCTATTAACCTCTTCATAACGATTAGAATGTTTTAGTTGATAATGAAATGCTTCAGCTAAATAATCCGTAATAAATCCATATCTATCGGTTAAAAATTCACTACTATTCTTAGGCATCTCCCACCCAGGCAAGTAACAAGTAAAACGATCCATTATTGCCAGATCAAATTCCTTGGGTAAAGGCATGAATAGATCATAATCAGTTGAGAACACCAATTGTTCGATAGAATGGTCAATATTTCCAATAAAAGCCATACTAGCATCCGCTATAACTTCAACCCCACGTGAAAACCTTCCATTTGCCATATAATCCTTCATGATCTGGATTGTATCGGCGTCTTTAATCTTAATACCTGCAACCTCATCGAAAGCAACGGTATCCCAAAATCCTACTAAGCCTACCTTACTTCTAGCATTGTTATAAAATAAAGTTGATTTTGAAGCCTGCCCGCCACTTATCAAGGTTGCATAAGGGGAGAACTCACTAAAGAAATATGACTTACCGGTACCACGTGGACCTAACTCGATAAAATTAAAGTTGGCCTCCACTAAGGGCGCCAGTCGAGCAATATAATGTAACTTCATTCTCTTTGTCAGTTTGGTCGGTTCAAGTCCGACTGAACGTAAAATCGCATCCAACCATTCATCCCGTGTGAATTCTTGACGTCCCTCCCCATATCGCTCAAAATCAAAACGACTGAGTTGAATGGGCATCAGATCCTCGATAAAAAAGGCATAGTTATCCTGATCAAGGTCATTGTAGGCAATGCTTACATCAGCCCAAATTCCCCCTTCCAAAAGGCGATCATTATCCCGATAGAACCGCTCGCTTATGGCTATGCGTTGTGAGTTAAAATTTTCTAGTGCCGCCCAGTGTTTCTTTTCCTTTTCAATATAGCTCACATGCACCTTATCAATAAAATGATGCTTCCCATTGGTAGCAACTTTCGATTTAGCAGCATTGGCCTCATCAGAGCGTACGTAGTTATCCTGCAAGGTGGCTAATACGGCTTCCATACCCTCCTGTATTTCAACAGGGTCATCACTGGCACAATAACGGGCTAGCAAGAATTCCAGCACAAAAGTAGGTATATTAGTACCCTTCTTGATTCGGTGCAGCAGATCCTTGCGTACTACACGTCCTTCGAATATTGAACATAATTTTTTATCAAGTTTATCCATCATTTAAACCACATAATCCGTTTCTAAATCAATTTTACAATAAGCCGTTAAGGTGGTTGGATTCAAAGCTTTGATTGCGAATTTTCCTTCGTAATCAGCTTGCATTTTCATAGTTACCTGGATATGTTCCCCAGGTTTTAATGTAATTGTACCAATTGCTGGATTGACTCGACCACCACTTTTAGCTTCTCCAACAACATTGCCCTTTGAATCTGCTTCTAATAATATTTCCAAATCTACATTTTTATCAAACAATCCTACATCCTGCAAAATAATATCAATTACCGGTAAACGAGTAGTGATCCGCTTTGACCCATTTTTATAGGACACAGTAACGTTAGGATTTCTGAAATCCTGCTTTTCTACTTCCAACCGGACTACTATGACTGGTAGAATCAGTTCCTGTAAGGAAACACCACCATGAAAATAAACCATACCTGACCGATAAGGTACGAGTCCCCTAGGTCCTGCAATCTGGGGAATGTCACCTCGTATACCTGCCATTTGGGCAGGCATCACAAAATTAGCAATGTCACCCGCTCCTTGACCTAGTAACAAGCGGTCATGTTCATTAATCCAATCCCCTGGTGGCTTAGATATCGCATCACCTGCCTGAACTAGTAAATTTAGAACAAACCCATGATCGGTGGCAATAACTATTTCATGGAACCCCATTTCTTGTAAGCGGTGAACTGCCACCCGAATCCGTTTCAACATATCCTGGATCAATCCGGGGGCTGTTTCCGGGTTACTTTCAAATTGATTATCGATCTCTACACTGCGCAAGACTAATAAATCTACATCATGGTCAATTTTGATCCTTCTATTTAAAAAGTTATTTAGGGTCATATCCAAGAAGCGCTGACCATATTGGTTACGAAATATATCCATTCTTTGATTAACATTGCCCAACGGTAAATCATCTAAGCTTGGAATAACTGTGCCATCTTGTTTTCGCTTCAGAATTAGAGCATCTCCAGCCCGAGGCAGTAGGCTGGCCATGCCTACTTTCGTAATACTAGGCAACTGAGCCAGCGCCGGGTATAGCTCAACCTTACCATCTTCACTTAACTGTTTTTCCAGAGCCACACCCAGTTCATAACGCAGAGCATCCACCATGAAAAATGCGACTCGATGACCCTTTTCCGTCAAACGTGGCGCGATGAAGCGGTCGAAGACTTCCGAATTACTTAGCTTCCCAGCGACTGGCCAGCCTGACTGCTCAAAATGTCGGATGAATATATCATGCGCCTTTTCGCTCAGGCGGCGATAATGAATCCGCCCCAAATCAACTAATTGATACAGATTTGTCCGAGTCTCTAAGTAATCACCTGCAGCCTGTTCAAACTCCCGGTGAATACGATCCATTTCCCGCAGACTAGCCACATAGAAATCGATAAGTTCTGTCATACTTTTGGTATAGTCAGGGAGCTGTCGCTCATAGTCGGCACAGGCTTCGACCAATTCTAAAACGGCCATGACTAGTCCCCATTGCACCTGACTTTCACCTATGCTACTCCAAACCGAAGATTCTCGCCCTTGCAGAATTTTACGAACTGCATCATGATCATCTTTCTTCAGAGATTCAATAGCTCGTTCCAGAAACCAAAGGTCTTCAAAGGGAAAGGTATCTCGCCTTCCCAAGTCCTTAGCTCCCGCACAATGAGAGTCCAGAGCTAGATCCTGTTCTATCGTCGTGGCTCTGGAGATGTATTCATTTTGAGTTCTCCGGTCACTGCGTAGATTATCACAGAGATATTCTACCAATCGCCTGGCCTCGCTAAGAGCCCGTGGTACATTGTTCAAACTCTCTGGTAACGTTTCCGGTAAATCAAAGACAAATTCACTAAATAAAATAAAACGCCATAGTTCATCCGCAATCGTTGACCAGGTTTTGCCTTTGGTCAGTAATTTCAAATCCAAGCTAGTCCGAAATAGCTCTTTAGCCTCCGCTACCCAGCCCTCTTGCTCCTTAAGAGCATTTTGTTGCTCCTTAGAGGGAACTAATAAAGCCAATAAAATATCGCGGGCTGACTCCACTTTAAGCAGAGATTGCAGTGCTGGCCATCCCTGACCGCCACCTACTGCGTCAATAACTGCAAAGGTAGGACTAGGATTTTCAGAAAAAACCTGGCGTATCTGAGTACCACAATCAGGCCTCGCCCGAAGGCAAATGCTCAGGTAATCGTCACCATCTCCATCAGGAAATACAGAGCCACAGGCACCGTAAAGCGCAAATGGACCCTGCTGTTTCTCTTCATCATTTACCGGTCTCCGGGCGGGGACATAAACTATCATCCCCTTTAATTGTGCCGATCCTAATTCAGATAAAGTCTTTATGGCTAACTCCCGGCTTAGAATGCTACTCTCACTAGTGTCTATTACCCGGACTTCCTGGCTATTCAAGTCCATGCAAAGTTCACGATAACGCAGCTCTGGATCATAAACCGTCAGAACTCCGTTCTTATTCAACCGCAGTAAGATGACTTGTTGTTTAATAAATTCTTGTATAGAATTCATAGCCCGCACTCCTACTATATATTTTTCTTGCCCCGCACGCCCTTTTTCTTGGTCTTTGGAACCGGTTCTTCATAAATATCTTTCAGTCCATGAGCGATGGCCAGAGATATATCTTTTTTACACTTAGCCCTAACTCTATCATTCCAGATGCTAAATGCTAGATGAGCCCAATCACATTCGCCGTTCTCCATTTTCCCCCAGGTCTCTTCCAGTAAGGTCCGCCATCTAGGCAACCGGAATAACTTCCAGAGTGGTGCAGCAGTAATCAGTACTCCATCATCAAGATTAGGTTTCCAAAACGCAGCGACCCTCAATAGTTCATCCCTAAATTCCTGTAACTCCTGTTCTAAATTCAGCATCTCTTCAAGCTCTTTCTCGTCCTGAGGACTACGCACAGTCTTCTGTCGCAATTGCCGAGTAGATTCCGTTAGCTGTCTTAACTTTGGCTCTACATAGTCATTTACACATTTATATAACGTTTGGTCACTAAGGCGTTGGTAATAGACCCAAATCGTATAGATACCAGAGGCAGTTGTCAATGGCCAGTAAATAGGAGCTTGGCGACGGCTCTTAGTGTATCGCTTCAAGTGTTCAGCAAAGAAATTGCTAGGCTTGCGGAAGTAGTCCCGCAAAGAGTCAACGCCCAATAACTCACAGGTCTCCTGCTCAATATCCTCAGCCTTTTCTTTCCATATTATCTCGATAGTTTCACGCACCCGAGCCACGATATCTTCCGGTTGTCCTTCGTCATCAACCATGATACCGCTCCAGATAATCCGTAAGGGGTAATCGTCTGGCACATCTTGTGAACTTACAGGTAAACCATGGTGATTCTGAAGCATTCCTAGTGGACAGACAGGAATTGGTTCAAAAGAATCAGGCAATGCATGTGGTTCCTTCTCCCCAGTGGCGTAACGGATGTCCCAACGACCAAAGACAAAGCCAAATAATGCAGATTCTATAGAGGCTATATGTTCAAATCTCTTTTCTATTATTGAGGAAGGTACATCAATCCATACTTGATCTTTAGGGCAAGACTTTGTATATTGCTCAATCATTTGTATATCATCAGTCTCAAGATTATAAATTGCATTAATCATATCATTTACACTTTTAGTTAAAACAGTTATCTCTTTGTTGAAATCAGCTTCTGTTTGTATCATCTTATCAACACAGTTACTAAGCGAATCCCTATCAAAGCTAAATATTCGAGGAGAAATGAACACTATATCCGTTTCATCCCCTGTCTGCCATTTTTGTTTAAGTACCCAAATGCGATTCACACATTGCCCGATACTTATACGCGTTTTAATATCAACAATCGGACAGGGGAAAAGATTAACATACGTTGAATATTTGTGCTGGCCACAATATAAATTAATTATGAATTGGAAAATCGGGCTATTAAGAATAGCAGTAAAAAAGAAAGCCTCATTCACGTTTTCAGTTATTGCTCCAACCCCTTCTATTGTATAAGCATGCCCTGCAGCCACAATTTGGGAATCAAGAAATTGCCCACGTTTACCGTAACCTAGACCAGGTTTGCCCTGAGAAGAAAGATTACGCAACAACACGTTAGGATGCCCCTTAATTCTAACCGCATCCTTACCATATGGTGCAATATCACGTGTAGGATGATAATACCTGGAATATGCACCGCCATTAAATACCCATGTCCAACTCTTGTTACTAAAACCTATTTCTGAAATATCATGTATTTCCCAGTACAGCCTGAAGTGTTGATCCGACTTGAAATCATGTCCTTTAAAAGATCTACATCCTAATTTGTCAATAGAGATTTCCTCTCTAAATAATCTCAAAACGAACTTTGGAAATTGAAAACCAACGACAGCGTTAGGTAAATTTTTAAAGGACTGAGGTTTTGCAGTGAAGATATTGGTTGATGATTTTCCCAAAGAAACATCGTCACATGCTTCTTTAAACTTGACAGCCTTTTGATCAATTTCAGTGTTAGTCAGGTCAAAAAACACTTCCAATGATGATACATTCGAAGACAATAGTACTGCTGCAGAAACCTCAACATCTGCATCTAGTACTCCCCATCCCAAGTCAGCTTGGGAAATAAGAGAACCTTTTTCAAGAAAGATGTTTCTTCTAAACTCCTCGTAGGTTGTCTTTATTGCTGCTGTACGATCAAAAACTGATCCCACACGCTGAGCGATCTCAAGAGTGCGATCAAAAAAGGCACACAAAAGGTTTCTATTCCAATAAGGATAATTTGCTTCACAATATCTTTCTGCATCTCCTGATATATAACCAAACGGGGGATTCATCAAAACCACGTCATACCTTTTCCTAAATAAATCAATAAAAGCAAATCCCCGAGCAGCATCCAGTGCAAAAAGTCGCTTTTGAACAACTTCTGTTTCCACTGCCTGTTCAGCATATTCCTTTAGAGCATCCAGTAGTTTTTGTTCAGAAAAATTCCAAAATTGTGTCTCATCCCCCAGATCAGTAAAGTCAAAGATGCTCACCTGTCGAGGGGAAAGCATATTTGGAAATAGTGTATCCCTCTCCTCGTTTCGAAGTTGTATTTCCTTTTGAAAATCCTCTCGGGCCAGGCTTAGCGCCTCTTCTATCTCCTCTTCTATCTTGAGCAAGGAACCGATCTCGCCAGCAAGTTGCATTTTTTCAAAAATAATCTCTACCAGTTGGCCCAGAACCCGGGGTTTCAGTTTACAGGTAAACTCCTCTAGCATACTTTTTTCTCCAGGCATGGGTTCAGCGCAAACTATATTGGATTTTCTAATCTGAGGCCTTTGTAGCGGTTTAACGCCCTGGCATTTCCAGCTTCGTTGGGCCCGCAACCATAAGGATAGCCCGGCGATTTGTACAGCACGGGAGTCTATATCCACCCCATGAATGTTGCATTCGACAATCAGACGTGGTATATCTCTAAGAAATTCTTCTTTACTTGCGTAGCTTTTTTGTAATGCGGATAGGTTCTCACTGCGTTCAAATGCTTGGGGGCCTAATAGTGATTCCAGATCCCAGGCTTCCTCATATATCTTTTCATATAGATCAAATGCATACAGTCCAAAGTGCATGGAACCGCAGGCCGGATCGAGCATAAGAATCTCGCGCGGGTCTTTTAAGCGACGATAAGGTATATAAACTGGTTGCTGCAGAAGTTCTTCCTGGCTCAGGTCATCTGTTGGCTCTTTCAGTACTGGAGCATCCTCCCCTCCAGCTAGGAATATTTCCTGGGGACGACGCACCATATAGTGACAGTTATCCTTCATCTGAGTGCCACCCTGGGTCATCTCATACCAAGTGCGTCCAAGTGTATTATCTGTTAGAAACTCCACTACATATCGAGGCGTGAAGAACTGATTGCGTACTGCCAATTCGCGACTATTGCGTGGAGCTTTAGGTGACTCAGCTCGCATCTGCCGTCTTTCATCAATTGGATTAAAATACTGGTATATCCAGCCGATGGTCTCATCCTCTGCCCACAAGGGAATTAGATCCGATTCGTTCATCAGGGTCAAGAATTCTAATAATATCCCTTCACCCGGAAACAGACCTCCCTGAGAACTAAAGCGATCAAAAAGCACTGGAAGGTCCAGAGCCAGTTCATCAAACACACTGAAGATGTACGTACGGTAAGCATCCCCGGTATCCCCCAGAGCGGTACCGGCTAAACGCGCATAAAGTTGAAAGCCCTTGGAGTTATAGGTTCTGGATAGTGATTCAACAATTATATCCCTTGCTTCAGCCATACGCAGTGCACTCAAACGATTCAACACCGTAAAAGCCTGCTCACGGATCATTCGTTCCAGGCACTCCCGCTTACCTCCGGAAGGACTGGAAGCCAGGTAGTGGTCCAGGGTACACCTTAGCATTCGGGCGGTCTCCAACTCGCGATCGTCTAGGTGGGACAGACGCTCTAGCTCACTGACCTCACCAGAACTGGCGTCCAAACCATATTTTTGTTGAAACTGGCGGGTAAATTCTACGTTCAGTAGGTTACGTGCTTCGCTAACAAATCTTTGTAAACGGTTTCGAGTATTTTGATCATAAGCCATTTCATCAATCCTCGATGCTTAAAGTAATTTCAATCTCACTGTAAATAATAAATTGGTTCTTGAGATTCTCGAGCTGCCTTATTAACTCATCAAGTTCACCCGTACTATTCAATGCTCGTGGAAATTTGAACACTTCCTTAATCTTTCTCTTTCCTTCAGCAGGGGCAAATTTCCTTTCATCTACCTGGCGCCTTTGCTGTCGTTCACGACCTTCTTTGTTAATCCATTCCTTCATTTCTTGTAAATGAGAATTGATAATAAAATCCTGATTTAATAACTCCTTGAGGCCAGCTAAATCGGCTGAGGGTTCCTTCTTTAGGCTTTCCAGCCGAGCCAGAATAGCATTCTGTTCTTCCTGGGTAAATTCTTTCCAGGTATACAGCGCACTCAGTTCTTGTGAAGCCGATTTTATGGAATTCTGTTGAATACTGGCCATCTTCATCACTGCATTACGGCAAGCTGCCTTAATAGTAGTCAACAAGGTGCTTAAATCCGCTGTTTGCCGGTAAAAATCATCTTTACCCAACCGTTCAGTTAGGTTTTCAAATTCTTCGAACAGATCTTTGATCAGCTGGCCTGGTACACCCGAATCTGGCAGGTCCAGGATCCCTTTACGATGTTTGACCAGCTCCCGGATGGTGATTTCCAACCCCTGTTCTAAAGCCTTGTCCAGGTCTGACGCCCACTTCAGATTATTAAATAGAAATGACTCTTCCCCACCCAGACGCTGGGGTGCATCCGAAGCATCTGTAAACAAGAGATCAGCAATCTCCTGGTTTAATGATTGCACACGTGCAGTTCCTGCAAGACCAAGAGCAGTTAATTTCCCTCCTAAAGGAGCATAACGCACCTGAAATTGGGGCATATGTTTGGCCGCCATTTTACTAATTTCATCTTCAAGTGGAAGAACTTGTTCACCTAATAGATCCGTTAAACGTTCAGCCGCTCGAGCCAAAACCTCCATGGGAGGTTTTTCCTGCCTTAATGTTACCCCAACGTTTTTAAAGGCGTTATTGTTCTTCAGCGCATCAATAGCCTGTTGACCATTAACCTTTATTTCGCGCCCGGATACCTTAAGTTTGATTTCACCTGCCATTAATAGAGCAGCCAGAAGATAGCGCAATGTATCCTGCGACCATCCATAAGGTGTTCCTGCAAAATGCTCCAGCAAGCGCTTACCCTCCACATTACCCGAGCGGTCAATGTAGTCACGAATACTGATAAGTGCTTTATGGTCAGTCACTATGTACGGGGTGCCTGCCTTAATCTGCACAAGACCCATCGGATCGATTTTACCGGTAATAGCCGTAAGGTTTCCAACCCGAAGGAACTGTTCGGCCAAGGTGGTCTCAACGCGCGTCGGAGCTTCTCCGTGATGGTCAAAGACCTGAGAGGCAACTTCAGTCAGGTGTTTCTTACTGGACTCCAACAAATCCTGATCCAGACTTTCCACTGCGGTGATCTGACCCCGGAAAATAAATGAACCTCCCATTAGGTTGCGTCTATAAATTTGTCGTAAGTCATTACTTAGTCGGGTAACTCTTTCCATCTGGGCTGAACAATATTTCTTTACATCCTGATCAGGGTCGTTACGGTATTTCTGGCAGATTTCCTGACAGCGAAAGATATCTTCAGATTTGGCAGATATCTCAGGTACTGAACGACCCAAAAGATAAATAAGGTCTTTGGAAGGGGTCAATCGGGATTCATCCACCAAGCGGCTACGAGCAGTATTATAATCGCTAGCTTCGACCATTTCTACTATGGTCTGAACAGCTTCTCTTTCTCCGGCCAGGTTTAGGATTTTACCGAAAATCTGGACCCTTAGTCCTGTACTAACTTGTAAACTTCCGTTTAATCGCACAGCTGGAAGTGGGCTATACATATCCCTTAATGCTTCATTGACGATACGACGAGTATCCACCGATCTCAACGCCATCTGGGCTCTTTCCTGCTCAATTTCGTTAAGCCTTTCGCTGAAAAAACAAAGATTACCTTCCTGCTCTCCAAAAGGCACCAATGGTTCATTAATTAATTCCAATACTGCTTTTTCAACTTCTTCCTGCCGAGAAGCGCCTTCAACTGCAGGGTGCATTAAACTGCATACATTCTGGGTAGTTACCGGAAGATTCCCTAGAATCTGTAATACCGCTACTGTCTTGGCTATATCTAGGTGAATTTTCGAATTATGAAAACGAATTGGGACCTTACTCACCGCACTATGAATGGAGGAAAAAGCCCGGCGGATATCCTTTTCGAGAGCATCATATAAAGTGACAGTATTGGCTAGCCAACCTAGGGTCTGCTCCGCCGCAGGAAAATGTGCCTCCCCATTCTCGATCAGGATGTCTTGAACCACCTTGATAGCCGAGCGCAAGCCGATGCCCCCAGTTGACTTGGCTAGGGCGCCCAGTAGATGCAGTAAAATATCAAAATGAGAGGGTAGGAAAGGATAGAGGTTAATAAAGGTTTCCCGTGTAAATTCAGAATTATAATATTTTGCATCCTGTAGGCGGGTATTAAAACGCAAGCTTTGCCCATGATGGTCAAACAATGCCCCTAGCTCAGCTTCTCCTTCGGGAGATTTGCCCAATAGCCGTCGATAGCATATTTCCTTAATATCACTGGACTCTAAATCCATCTGAATGGGGAATCGGTCTTTCAGCTTATATAACTCTGGTGAGTTAAGAGCCGCCCGGGGATCATCCTCCGTTAGTGTCTGTTGGGCTGTACCAATGATCCAAACCTTGCCATCGCCAATATTTTTCAGGTTTTTGGCCAGGCCATCCAGATTCAGGATAAGATTAGGACGCGAACCAATATATTGTCCCACTTCGTCAAGTATGAAAATAATGTACTCCTTGCCAGTGGTCTCTCTAACAATATTAATCATTTCCTGAACTCGCTCGTTCTCAAAAGTAATAAACTCTGTGATTTCAGTCGAAAAGGCAGAAGAAGTCTTAAATAGTTCAGGATACATCTTATGAGCAATATCCGGAACGATGCTATCCACTACCAGTGGGTCATTCTGAACCGATCGCCATTCGACACCTAGTTGCTTTAGAATGGCCTTTTGGAACTCTTCATATCTACCGTCTTTTTGCATTTTTCTTTCCAGGGCGGCAACTTTAAGGTTACGGGAATAATTAGCCCACTGTAATACCTTGAAATAGAGAACGGTAGAGACATCTTCCATGGTTGCCCCGGCAACCATTTCACTGGCCAAGTCCAGAAATACAACCGCAGCAGGAAACCGTTTAGCTACCGTACTTAGTAAAGACCTAGTTTGGGGTTTATGTATACGATCCTGAAGGTATTGTTTGAAGGGAATTCCGTCAATACTCACTTTTTCGTCAAGAGCCATCCCAAGGTATTTGGTAAAGGAGCTTTTACCTGATCCATAGAAGCCAGATACCCAGACTCCCACTTCGTTCTGACCACCCGACCCCATAGCCATTTGCATTTTGCTAAGCAGTTTTTCAAATTGCTCTTCAATATTGGTAGTAACTACATATTCTGAAATTTCAGCTTTAAGCCGTTTTTCTTGTAAGGCATTGTAGGAGATGACCTTTTCAATGCTTCGATAGATATCCTTATTTTTGTCAAACAGATTCCTGATTGTTTCCATCCTACTCACCTCGCTAATTATAGTCTCAACCGCCCACATGTACCGAACGGTAATTGCCATCTTCCTGGTAAAAGCCCAGAAACTTAAGCCGTGTTTTCCCAGTTCGAATACCAGGATAAAGAAATACCGTAGGACTGCTAAATTTCCCCTGGAGTTGGTTTTCAATTGCACCAATCCGCATATAAGGGTGAAGCGCTTCTAAATCTGTTACTAACAAAATGGATTTTTTCTTAGCTTCAAGGTCTTCCAAGCGCAGTTCCAGCCGTTTTTGCAGGGAACCGTTGCTTAGAGCGTTAGTCAGAGATTTATTGGTCTTATCCCAATCCAGTGGCGCTCTTTTGTCTCCTTCAATCCAGATTTTCCGCAGCGGATTAGTTTTTAAGATTTCGTTTATGTTTTCAGCAATGGAGAAAGTTTGAACATTCCAACCATCATTACGAAGTCGGGCTGTCCATGCAGGCATCTGGCGCTTCACATCCAATATCTGTTGTGGCTCAAAGATAAGATAATATATTGGCTCAAAACTAGCTGATCCGAGTTCTCGTCCCTGACGAATGCGTTCCAAAAGCTCATTAAAGTTATCCTTTAGAGATGGCATGGATTAGTTCCTCCCAATCTTTATACTTCCAGCTAATTCGGATATAGTCCGCAGCATTTTGTATAATAAAGAAACCTCGAAGAGACAGCTGCTTCATTGTTTCGACCACATCACTCATATCCATACCAAACAAAGCCCAATCCTTATGGGAGATTATTGAGTTATCACCTAAGCCTGAGAAATGAAGATCATATACTATGAAGAGTGCTACAATTGGTTCAATCCTAAAAGGTATTATTTTTCTTGTACTTCTTCGGCCTTTCTCTAATAAACCGAAGTCAGCGCAAGAACCCGTGAGATAAGCAGAAACACGTTTGATACTACTTTCAGACCACGGCTTTACCATTTTGCCTTCACTATTTGCTTTTATGACGAATTCGTTAGCATTGTCATTAGTAATAACATCACGCCCACTTGTGTAATACGGCCAAAATACCTCTTGAATAAAGTCAAAGAGGATTAAGTTGGCTCGACAGGTATATAAGAAGAAGAGTTGAGTTGATTCCAGCGCATTAATATTAGGAAGCAAGTCTTTTAAAATACCAGCGGGGCATCCTTTCGCATTCAAGTATCTGGGCGCGAAACATTCAGCGATAATGTTGCGTAACCTCCTGGCAGATACATTAGGAAACGTTCCGGATTGAAGCGCAATCTCAAATAAGTCCGGTGTACTCATTCCTGGGATCCAGAGATCTAACAGAATTTTTGTTTCTTCGATAACGCCTAATCCAGCTTGAAGTTGGGTTGTGTAGAAGTGTCCGTGTCCTATACTACTCATTTTTCCTCCGAATAATAGGGATAAACCTGGTTTTTCGTTTCAAAAGCTTGTTTGTAATAGTTCGCTACTTCTCGCCAGCTATCTATTTTTCCTAAATCCGAGCGGCCCCCGATTCGTACAGGCCCTACCGCCTGGCGATGTTCATTGCTACATAATGAAGTTAAAATTTCACGTGCAACAGCTTCACTTGTAAGGTCATTAATAAGCTTCTCCATATCTTCACTATTACTTATTAGTTGATGTAGTTCCCTTTCTTTAGCATCAGGAAGACGAAACAGATGAAACACTCCTGTACCTTTTCCGATCCGCATATCATGCACCCTTGCCGCGGCTTCCCTCATCCCATGATATTGAGCAAGCACAGTAGTCTTTGAAAATATCGGGGTTAGAAACATCTTACTACCCGGTGCAAAAAAAGAGCTCGGCCACCAATTCGGCTTAAGTTGTTCTCCCAAATACCCAACAATAAATCTTAAACGCAAAAAATCTTCATTAGCCATCTTCGTCATATTCTAAGCCTCATTTTATATTTCATTATTCTCACTTAATTCTAAACCGAATTGACAAAATCCTGCATTTTTTTCCAATGTTATTATATTTGCCCATTTAAAACTACAGTATAACTCTATTATTTGAACCTTACTCCATCATATTCCTCCAAAGTCCCTTACCCTCCATGCAAATATGCATGAATTAAATTAACCCGCTGTTCAAAACGACTTTAGGTTTTTTTGAATATGATGAACTCAAGTCATATCCACTGATCGAATTCCCCTGTCCTTCAAGTTTCAAAACTCCCGCAATTTACGTTTTATGCACTAGAAGAACCCAAACCAATAAAACTATAAAAAGTATGATAAACATATAATCGTTTCTCCTTCCCTCAATGAACTCAAACCGAACTATTACGCAATAACTAAGTCCCTTCTGGTTTCAAATTCATCACTCAATTTCTTCAATAGTCCTCTAGGAATCCCATGTCCAAGATCTAACTTATTTCTAAAAGCCATCTCCGTGAGTTTTACCATGATACGAAACATTTCAGGAGTGATATTCATTTTTTCGACTGTTTGGTTGTCATTGCCTAGGGTTAAGGCCATCTCTTTAATGACTGTATAAAATTCGGGCTCAGATTGCATAAACGAGGTGTCCTGATCATGGTAATGATAGAGCTGGTCATGATAACACTTATCTAAATAGCTGCGGAGGTAAGACCTATATGACTCAGGAAGCCGCTCACTCCCTCTCATTAATTCATGATAATAGGCTGCTTTGATCGGAAGCTGTACCGGACAAATGCGATCAGATTTAGCGATATAAACAATGACTTTTTTATACTCTGTGCCATCAATATCAACGGTGACAGTTCTTTTCGTATAATGATCAGGATAGGCTTCCCGTTTATCTAAATATTGCTCTGCTGTGTTGCTGATCTCGTAAAGATAACCATAAAGCGATTTGTCACGCTGTTTTTGAATATTTGCGTAGACATGGAACTGATCCGAGGCTAGTTTATTAAGGCGAAATACATAACCATTAAGGCAAGCGATCCCAAGTAAGGCAAATTCATCTGCGTATCCATCGGCTGTCATTCTCCCCTGATAATCCATACATGACCCATAAGCAAAATAGAGTTTCTTAGAAGTTGCACGTGTTGTCATTATAATAATCCCCCTTCAAATTTGAATTTATTTTTCAAATGCTTCTCTGTTACTACTTACAATTCTAGACTATAAAGCGAGAGGCTTCATGGAAGCTGAACTTCTTGTTTTGGATAGATATGGAGAAAGAAAGGCTGAATCCTTTTAATCACCTGAGGATTCAGCCTTAAGAATTAATTTTCCATAACCAAGGACTATAATGAGCTCATTTTCACAAATCCCCATTTTATTACATCGCGACGCTTAACTGATTTCGATCATTAGTCCAGCCCTTAGACATCACCTTTTGCATGACAAGTGCTGCATTCACTGCGTCATCATAGGCGGCATGAAGAATACCCCTTTTTTCAACGCCCATTTCCTCGATGGCGTCTTTTAGTGAAATCATTCTATTACGATTATTAAATATCTTATATTCGGTAGCTAAATCTATATAGTTGTCATATAAGAAGGGATATTCGAAGCCATATTTATCACAGCTATTTTTCAGAACAAGACGATCCTGATTCCCCCAGCCCACGAGCCAGGTATCTTGAGTAGGACTCATTTGCCATAGTGATTCCAGCATTTGCTCAAAGGAAATACCTTGCTCAATATCTCTTTGGTGTATACCAGTAATACCGGTACAGTCTTCACTGATTCTAGGCCAAAATTGAGGTTTAACGAAAGCATCGTAAACCTTATCCTGCAATACTCCGTGTTCGTCAGCAACCACTGCTCCCACTTCAATGATCTCGGGGAACCAGACTCTGGGTCTTCCATATCTCTTGTGCATTGTAAATTCAAAGTCCACAATCAAAAAATGCATCTTTCATACCCCTTCCCATATGAATGTTTGGATTTTTTTAGAGCGTGTTCCAGTGGTATAGTTCTTTCTCCTCGCATTTTATTTGCTGAGATCAACTCTACCACCCTCCCTAGACAAAAATTTGTTGCTACTTTACTGTTAAACCATGTCTGCGTTAATGCAGTCAATTCTATCGCTCGAAATAATACTGCTTTCCTTGTCAGCCCTTAATAACTGATCAATTTCCCCTCTTTTAGCGGGCACAGTATAGTAGGTAGCAAATGGTTCATAGGGACCTTCTGTATCTCTGCTGTCCTGTCTTATATAGCCAAGATCGATCATTTTCTGAATAAGAGGGGCAATAATTATAGTTTTATGGCTAAGAGCGTTTGAGAGCATGAAAACATTTTCCCGCTTTGGGCTGTTTCTAAAAAAATGCAACGCAGTGATAATATCTTCCTTCTCATCACGTGAGCCTTGGCTCCTGACACAGGCGCATTGCTCTAAAGCGAGTAGAAACACGGATGTTCTATAAGGCTCCGGCAGTACGACGGCTCCCCGCGTAAGTTCTTCTTCATACACTTGACTAGTGGGTTTAAAGTCAGTGCAAATGTAACTGGGCTGTGCAGTATACACCAGAACCTCTCTATACTCCTCCTCCCCAACACTCACCGTCACCATTTCTTTACCGTAATGCCTTGGATAACCTTCACGGATATTAAGATAGTTCTCTTCCACCTGATCCCTTATTTTGTAAAGGACTCCGTATACATTGCCTTCTGAGAATGGGATTATATTAGCGTAGACATGCACTCTATCCATTGCCAACTTATTCATCTTAAACTCATAACCCTCCAATCGAGCAACTCCTATGCGTTCAAAACCCTCAGCAAAACCGCTTGACTGGATGCGTCCTTCGTAGTCCATACAAGAACCGTAAGCAAAATATAAACGAACCATTTCTTTTTCCCCCTCTGTGGTCTTTGCCAAGCGCAGTGACTTATTCCAACTGTACTTAATCTGAGTGCCTAATTGGTTAATGGTATCCGGGTTTGCCCAAAAGTAAACATATGCCTGTTGCGCTTTACCGCTCAGGGTTTGGATCTCTTGGACCGTACGATTGTAGAGGTTTCTTGGACTTTTCACTCCAGAATATCCTTCCAAGCGGTCTAGTACTTTCAAGGCTTCTTCCACGTTCTTGAGTTCGATAATTTCTCCCCAGACTTCTTCCTCTCCACTAATCATGGCGGGATAACCGTAGGGTAGATCGTAGAGCAGTCCGAGAGTTTTGGCTGTTTCCAGATGCTTGATAAACGGCTTGATTAGGCGATGATTATGCATATCTGTCATTAATGTACCGTAGACAAAAACTTTGCTGATTTTGATTTCCATTGACATAGAGAAAACCCCTTTCGAAAACTGTTAGTGTTTCTTGACACTTTCATCTTAACACCGTTCAAAAAGAGTTTCTTGTAAGCTCAGCTTCTATTTCTTAATACATTTCATGAGTTGTCAGGGCCGCTTTGATTACTCGATCGATCTGAAGGATCAGTTCTTCTCCGTTCTGTTCAATCATGATCCTATTCGTCGCATGATCATAGTTTTTGATTAGACAATCCTCGTAGTACACGATCTTCCCTTCAGCTTCCAGGTATTCGATAATACAAGGTCTTGAATTCTTAAAGCAATTAAGAACGCTTCCACACCCATCGTCGGTAGAGCACATTCTCTCAGAGTAAAACAGATTCTTATCTTTAGATTCTAAGGATAGATACCATTGGATATCTATCCCAAGACCTCCCGAGACGGTCACGATTCTCCGCTTGGCATAGTCGGATAGTTGAGCCCAGATTGTCCGTGCTGCATTTAGGGCATAGTTTTGATGGCCAGGATCTTCCGCCATCTTTTTCAAACCTTCAAGCGTCGTAATAACCTGGGTTAGGTTAAATGTCAAAAATAGTGGATGAACCGTTGAGGGAAAGTGTCGCTTCTTTTTGTCATAATCTACAATGAGCTTTTGCCCCAGAACCTCAAGCGGGTCTTCGTCTTTTCCCTGAAGCTTTTTCAGATCCGTTGCGATGGTTTTCTCACCGACATAGAGCATATCTTGAATCATTCCTACATCGATCTTCGGATCATGCAAGAGTTTAACGATATGCAATTGTCTTTCTAAACTATTGGTGGGCAGCCACTCTGGAAAGGCCATAGCAATCTTAAGGTTATAATTCGTTACCAGGAAATCCAGAAACTCTTTGTAACTTGCGATCGCGGCTTTCTTATCTCGCGAGTAGGATTTTAAGGAGTTTTTTATCGCTTCTATAATATTGTCCACTGCCTCATGATGAGTGAGTTTCATATCGGCTTGCAACTTATCTTGATGCAAAAAGACAAAGTCTTTCTCGCGGGAGGATTCTTTATCTTCTGTTGAGACTTTTCTCTTGGATTCTATTTTCTCACTATCACTATTACCTAGAAACAGATTCTTGACAGCATCCTTCTGACGCTTTCTTAAATATGTGGCCTCTGACACTCTGCTAACGTAGGCGTCGGTTGCATCCCCAATTGTAGGTTCCATATAGCAACTCCTTACCGCTGAAACAAATTGTAAACAATAAATCGTAGTCTTACGAGCTTGATACACATTATATATCATTGGTCTCCCTGTAGCTCTGAAAATAAAAACTCCCCGACAAGTTCTATCTTGTTCAGGGACAAGTATTTATTCAGATATGCTTTAGCAAGAGGTTTTGGCGGGTACAGTCTGATTGTACAAACATTGCATCACCTCTTATATCAACCATACCCTTTTTCTCATTTCTGACGAACATGCAAGTCTATTTTCATTGTTCTTTTCATTTTTTGTGTCTTGGCTCCTTTCGCCAGCCTATCTCTCCTCGTTCCTCGGGCTAATAGCCTCGCTGAGCTCGCGCTTACGGGTTCACGCACCGTGCTTTCCCTCCTGGACGCCGGGAATACGCTGTCGTGTTGTGGGTCAAAATGTAACCGCTAGGGCAGCCGTTCTCGCCACCTCAAACGTTCGTCCAAGCTAGGCCGCGCGGGATCTGGCTGCCTGCGGGAATAGGAACGCTCCCAGCGGGTCCTTCCCTCCTTCGTCGGTCTGCCGCCGGGGTTCCGCTGTTTGCTGGAATGGAGACGATATTCGGCGAAACTTGTTGTTTCGCAAAGGATGCTTTTAAACCCTTAACAATACTACCGAGGCGTCCACGCCCTCAATGGCATAATACTTGGGCTCCAGGTGACTTGACGTAAATCTCAACGCGCAAACAGACTGGAGCCCATGGAACAATAGTCAATCATCTGAGTATCGTTATTTGTTTTGATGCTTAGTGAGCTTTGGGTTGAGAACTGTCTTAGTAAGGTTAAACATTTTATGAAGTTTGACTATCATCAATAATTGTTGCCACTCTATTTTGTGATTTCCGAGTGCGTTTAGTTTTAAGCGGGTTTACTGATTTAGAAGGTGCATTTTTGTTCAATGGGGATTTATAGACTTCTGGCCAATTCTGTACATTGTAAGCTTGTTTTACTTTCTGTTGTGTTTCAGATAGTTGGCTGTTACCTTTTCCGTTCTTTACGTTCTTTACGTTTTTTACCTTTTTCTCAAAAAAACCATCTAATCTATATCCTTCAAACAATGTATCCAAGAACCCGTTGCATTCATCGGTTCTCGGATATTTCCATTCAATATTACGAAAGTCTCCATCATGATTCCAATAACCATTTGCATGAAGCATCTCATGATATATCACAAATTTTACCACATCAACAGGCACTGACGGAGAGCATAACAATTTATTCATCCCTATACGATATTTATTATCTTCACTTCTAATACAAATGCCGAATCTGCTTTTCAATGGTCTTCTACTCCATCGAATTGGCGGTAAGATCGCATCCTTAAATACCACAAATTCAGATTTAACTTCACGTAATAGGGCGTCCAAATCATAATACCCTTCTAGTATTTGAAACTCGGTACGTTCATCGATGCTCTCAATGACTGAAATCCTAGTTTTAGGACCACTTTTAATCTCTTTTCTAGCTTCTCCCACATTTTCAACAAATTTAGGCAATGTTTTGTATATCTCTCTAATAATCGGTTTGAAGTTAAATAAATCAATTAAGAATTCATCTTCCTCAGTTGACCGCAAATTATCATCGATCAATTTATGCGCTATAATTTTAGCATCAACTTCATCTCTCTCGACAAACGTAAAGTAATCTGGCATTTCTTTATTCTCATATATCATTTCTATTAAAGGCTTAATATCTTCCAGTGATGGTAACGGGCCTTCCGTATCAAAATAATTATGCAGTATGTATTCACACGATTGATTTGCCTCACGTAGTTTTCTTGCATCCTCTTCAATCGCTATATAACCATCTAATTGATGATCATAGACTAATAACTTCTCATCTTTCCCATTGTCATTTAGCACATTGTACCAACCATTAGGATATACATCGGCATGGATTAACCCTGTAGCATTTATTTCCATTGCACTATATATTTTCAGATAAATATCCCATAATTCAAGTGGATCATATTTTTTAGGTTCTTCCTGTTCAGATGGAGTAAGAGTAGTTATTACCCCAGAAGGGGTTTCTATTGCATCGAGGCCAAACTCATCGACCAATAAATCTTTAGGATCAAGCCAGAAGTTAAACTTATCCCAAGCATCATGGAAATCAACAATGTTAGCATTTTTTGTTCCGCCGGCACCTAACCCTCTGAGTCCTCTACCTATCATCTGCATAAGCAAAGCATCACTATTGGTTTGTCGAGTAAGAAATATAGTTTTGATATCCGGTACATCGCTTCCTTCTGTTAATATCTGAACATTAATAAGAATCTCAAAATCATTATTTTTGAAGGCTCTGATAGTGTCTTGCGTACCTGGCTCCCCAGAAATACAATATCTGCATCTTAAGTTGGGGTCCGCATCATGAAAGGCCTTGGTTAGCGTAACACAGTGTAATCTATTCACAGCAAATATAAGCGTTTTGCCATATTTATTTTTATTTTTCATATATTCATCGACTATTAATTTATTCCGGCTAGATGATTTAGCAATCTGATCTTTTATCTTGTCCGATAAATCTCCAAACTTAGAAAAATGTTTTTCATCTTCCTGAGATATATTGAATTTGATATCGGCATCAATTTCTATTTCTACTCGTTTGTAGATAGGGTGAGCTAGGAAACCATTAATCAATAATTCTTTTAGAGTTACTTCATAGATAAACCCTTGAGCGCTACCTCTTCCGTCCTTAATATTTTCATAAACGTTGAAGATCTTATTTAGTTGCACTTTTTCTGTATCTTGCATTCTTGTTGGGGTTGCTGTTAATCCTAATAGCAACCTGTCTGGATTCAATTCTGTTATTCTTTTTATTACCTCTTTATAAGAAGCGGAAACCGCATGATGAGCTTCATCAATAATAATTATTACTTTATTCTTTCCTTTGTCACCAAGCATACGTTCGATATATCTGGATCCAAATTTACTAGCAACAGACTGAATACTACAAACATTTACATCGTAACCTGATGCCATCGACATTAAAGCATGCTCGCCTGAGATAGGTATTATTTTGAACTGTTTAAATCCATGAGCTTTAAGCATTGCGCTACGTTCTCTAAAAGTCCAATCGGCTTGATCTATGAGTTCTTGTCTGTGAGCAAGCCAAATTACCTGGTACCCATGCTTACTAGCCTCCTTCAATAACCAGTAGACAGCAGTATAAGTTTTTCCGCTGCCTGTAGGCATAACAAGCATGCCACTTTTGGGTGCGGGTTCTCTTCCAGAAATATTGAAATAACAATCAAGTGCGTTTATCGCAGCATCTTGGTGTTTATGTGGTTTTCTATCATCTAATTTTGAATTCATAATATCAACAGGTTGTAATCTTGACAACGTTTCCACAGTCTCCATAATTATATCCCCTCTTCCTATTATATCTCTCCTCAAATCTAGTTTCAGTAATACTTTACCATCGACCTTGGACAAATAAGTGTTTCGCTCAACTGTACTTGTGACAACTATATTCCAGTTTAATGGCGAATCATGTCGATAAAATGCAAAACTACAAAATAATCCCCTGTACCTCAAATGTGTACACGACCAGGTTGTTTCCAAGCAATAAACAAAGCATCTGGGGAGCGGGGCTCGCGGTTGCGGGTCAAAGGTTGCCACCGCAGGGCAGCCTCCCTCATTGCTCGGGCAGCTCCCCTGCTCGGCGCGCGGTCATTCTGCTTTGCCAGCTCGTCGTCTTGGGTCCTGGATCGTCCGCTCGGTGGATCTCCCCTCGTTCCTCAGAGAGCTAACCGAGCTCAGCGCGCGGGTTAGGGTCTTGTCCAGGTAAAGAACGACCAAGCTTTCCCTCCTCCGTCGGGAAACCACGGTCGTTCTTGTCTTATCCTGCAGGTGCTTTGCTCGCCGTCTTAGGTCAATGGGTTTATCCCCGCTCGGTGGATCTCCCCTCTTTCCTCGGGAAGCTAACCGAGCTTGGCGCGCGGTCATCCTGCGGGTGTATCTATTCCAGCTGGTGTGTTAGCTAGTCGGCGTATACATAGACGTCTAGCTATGCGTAGTCGTCGAGTTCTCACATATGTGCCTGGTCCTTATGGTGTACGGGCATACACTATACCCCGCAATGGAGCATATTTGAGTGAGCCTGCAGAATCCCTTCCGAACTCAGCTGCCGCTTCGGTCCTGCGGGACTAAATTCTCCAGGCATTACCCATTGTGTCAAAGGAGTGGGCGCGCGGGAGCGGGTCCTCGTCCTGCGGGCCGTCCGTTCCAGAATTCTCTCCTGCGTCGGTCATGCGCGACCGGGACCGAGAGCCACGACTTCCTTTCTTGGTCGGTCATGCGTGGACGAAGAAGGGACCGCTCACCCCACCATGCTGCAGATGGTGGGGTGAGTTTCTGAGCGGCTTTTGGGGTATAAAACATGCTCGCGGGTTCGGGAACCCAGCGGATTGTTCCATCCTTGGAGGCCTCGGTCCTCCTGCGTCGGAGCCGGTCCTCACTGCGTCGCGATCTTCCAGCTCGGCCGAAAGCTGCACTAAGGCCTGAGCGCGGCCTACGTGCCGAAATAGGCGCTGGTTAATCCGTCTGTGAATTCCTCCTTCGTCGGGAATATACGCCGGTAAACCAGGACCGTTCCGGCGAAGTTCCCTCCTTTGTCGGTCCGCCGCCGGGGTTCCGACGATGGATGGAACAGATACGGGGGCTACGGGGAGGGGGAGTCCCACCCTTCATGTATGTCTTAGACCCACGGGATCAGGATCGGTACGGTTGTCGCAGGGGGCCACACCCGTACCGACGGTAAGACCGACGGGGGCAAGACCGAGAAGTCGCTCAGACTATATATTCGGAGTTGCAGTTGACCAGTTGCCGCACAGGCGAGGGTGTGCGACCTGCTAGCGGGTTCTGCTGCAGGCAGTTCAGTGGTACCCTTTTGTATTGGCTTTATCACGGGTGGTGTAATATTATTGAAAAAGTTTTGTTATCTTGGAAGGGAATGAAAGAAACACGTGGAAGTATTGAGAAGTGAATTACTTGGTGAGTAGGAAAACCGTCTCGACGTAAATCGATGTGAAGTCCTGATGTATCCTCATTGTTGGTTGACAAAACGTAACTGATTGCCAAACTAAGGTGTAATAATGTACGCAGAAAGTCATGCTTCCATGCGAGAATTGTTGGGGATTGGTATAGCCATTATATCTATAATGCGACGTTGAATTCACAAGATGACTAAAATATTCACAACGACGAGCATATTAAGGGAGTGTTACCGACATATGGCGTATACACCCTATGGAATTGTTGAGAGATCTGCGACACATGTCAGTAATCAATCGTTAAATGAAATTGGTCGCAAGGGACGTCCTGGCGCGGATTGAATATTGAGTTTAGGCTTTTAAGTCTAAGCATATAAAGGAGGAAGAATAATGATCCAAGATTCTCCGATGTATCTTTTTTTAAAGTCAAGACGTCCTGACGAGTTTTCTGACTCAATTATCTTAAAACAAGGAAAACTTTCTAGAGAGTTTTTTGATTACTATTTGAATTCCCTCACTAGTAGAAGTCAGGAAAAAGACTTTGAAATATTCTGCAGAAAGTTACTTGAAAAAGAAATTTGCCCAAATTTATTACCGCAAACAGGTCCAACAGGGGGTGGTGATAGCAAAGTCGACACGGAAACCTACCCAGTATCTGATTCTATAGCCCTAAGTTGGTATTATGGTATTGGAAGAACAGCTGCAAATGAACGTTGGGGATTTGCCATAAGTGCTAAAAAAGCTTGGAAGCCAAAGTGTATATCAGACATTGATAAAATAGTGGCTACGGGACGAGATTATAAAGAAGTTTTTTTTATTACTAATCAATATGTATCCGACAAAAAACGGGCCGAATTAGAAGATAACTTAACTAATAAGTATAAAATAGGAATTCATATATTAGATAAAACATGGATTTTGGAAAAAGTTTTTGCTAATCATCATGAAAAACTTGTAATAGATTCACTGAAATTATCTATAGATTTTAAGGAAGAAAAAGAAATAGGTCCGTTAGATTATAGACGAAGAAAAGAATTAGAACAGGCGGAAAAAGAAATTGCGGATTATATTTCTTCTGAAAACACCAATCTACATCTAGTCGAGTTAGCAGTTGATGTTGCTATTTTGTGTAAGGAGATGGAATTGCCTTTCAATGAGACTAAAGGCAAATTTGAACGTGCTATTAATCTTGCTAAGGAATATGGCACGTCGATCCAAGTAAAAGAAGTTTGCTATCAATGGGCCTGGGCAATTTTCTGGTGGTACAATAATCAAAATGAATTTGAAAAGTCTTATACGAATTATGAGTCCTTAGTTATTGGGACTAATAGTTTTTTTGATATTGAACGTTTAACTAATTTATGGACAAACCTATTAACACTATATGAGCGAGATTTAGATCAGCCGATGCTAAAATTAAAAACGGATATCTTACTTAAAGAGTATGATAGACTGATATCTGACACTTCTCGCAAAAATACTTCTTTAGAGGCTAGAGCAAACTTGATATTTGTAAGATTGTTTCTAGAAAAAGATAGTAGTAAGTTATTTCAAGAATTAGGTGTGATAATTGAAGAGGCAAGATATTCATTAGATTTCAGTTTTACAACAATTGAGAAAATCATATTGGAACTGTCAGATTTCTATTTAGAAAATCCAGACTTTGAGAAGCTGTTTGAAACCCTTATTACTTTATCAGAGAACCGTGCTAAGGAAATAGACGGTGCAAAATTGTTATTTATTAGAGGGAAATCTTTTTATCCTGCAAAACCTTATACTGCAATAAGGTATTTAGGCAAAAGCTTAATCCGATTATATAAGTCTGAAAGTAAAGATTTATTAATCAAAGCTCTATTTTACTTAGGAATATCATTTGCAAAAACAGGCCTCCACTGGGCTGCTTATGGTTATTTTGTTAACACATTTTTTATTGCTTTTATAGATTATATGAAATACGGGAAAGCTTCTCCATTATTAATTGGTTGCGCTGATTATTTAAGGGGAATCGAGCTACAAAGCGGATTAATTTCTGATAGTTTAGAGTGGACCAACCTTTATAACATTTCAAAAGGACTAGTTCAATCAGCCGGATATAATGTTGCTGATACAAAAATAATACAAACTGATCAAAGATATGATGGCTTATTAGGCGTGTTCTTTCTAAATTTACAGCAAAAAGAACTTCTAAAACTCACCAAACTTCCTGATAACTTGGATCGATTAGAATTATTTATGTCATCTTCAGCTCTAAGATATGTCTTAGGCTATGTAGATAGTGAAATCTCAAGTATAAGCCACGAGGAGAATCAAATTGAAGATTTTGTTTGTAAATGGAGGGATCAACCAGCAAAAGATTATTTATCGAATCATGTAATTAATGGGACAGAGAATTGCGTTGGACTAAAATCCAAAATTTTAGGCTGTGTTATCCAAATAGAATCTAGTTTAACGTTTCCTTGTGTAGAGATTTCTAAAAGTATATTAGCAAGTATAGAGGCATTCATGGGCACAAGTATTCTAGATAGAATAATGGCTAGATATAGTAAAGTTCATATCAAAGTAGAGTATTTTGAGAAAGAGAAATTTGAACCCTATTTTGTTGTTAATGAAAAAGATGGTTTATTATCTTACAATATATATTGCAATAATTATGAACAAAATGAATTTGTGGCGTGTTTCAGAAATTATCAATTTCACCTTACAGTTATTGAACTTAGAATATCTCTCAAATGCGGTTATATCAAGGATTATATAACATGCATTGGCCTAAAAGTGTAAGGTCCATTTGAAACACGCCGAATTTGTTTTATCTCAAGGTCAATTTAAAGAATTTTTATTTAGCTTTGTAGCTGAATTTGTAGCCCACGTATTTATCTTTGAAGACTTTGAACATAAGTTAAAAAAGATGATACTAGAAGATAGTGTATTCAATCGTGCATTAGAATTTTCGAATTGTATTTTTGTTATAGATGATCTTTTAGGAAGAGAAACAAAATCATTAGAAAAATGGATTATGGCGGATTCGAAAGAATATATGCCTATAGCAAGAGGTTCTTTTCTTAAAGATACAATTCCAATATTAGATGGAGAAAAAGTTGAAAAAAATAAATTTACTGTTCACTATGGTGCTCCCGAAAATTTTGAGCCCGAAGATATAAATCATAATGACATTGAGATTGATGATTTAATAAACATACCTTTATGGGATCAAGCAAAATGGAGAGGTATGATGTTTGCGATTACACCTGATCCTAATGTTCCATCGATATTGGCACCAATTTTTACGGATAAATCTCCTGGTATCACTATTTTTAAGAAATGGATTTTAGACTTTGGACCATTGGATTCTAAAAATAATATTAGATGTTGTGTTATAAAGGGAGTAGATAAAGATAATCCAACATATTACAAATTTGCATTTTCTCCTAATATTGATATAAATCATTCCTCCCAAGCAAAACATCAAATTACTTATAGCAGATTTCGTTTAATGGAATCTATTACTATGTCCCCTCTGTCAAGACAAAGATTTTCAGTTTGTTAGTGAACCAGATAATACCAATTGAAATGTGCTGACCACAGCAACATTATGGAACCGGCAGTTATTTGCTGGGTCATTGGTCAGCGGAGTAGATCTTAGGATTACATGATCTGATCCGGTTAAGTGAATGTTCAAAATGAGCATCCCCTTCGGTGGCTTGAGCCACTAATAACTATTAAAAGCAATAAGAACCGTTCCTTAGTAGTAGGGGTTGTGGAGAGTGTGGACAAGCTCTTTTAAGACAGACCCCAGAGGGCTTGCCCAAGCGTTGTGGTCAACCCGTAGCGACTGAGCGGAGGGTTGTCCTCAATGCGTCACTATCCACAATTCAACGGTAGATTCTGTAACTTCACACTCAGGGGGCTCAGTTACAGCGAGACCGTGGCTCAACTTGAGCATATCGCTTGCTCTCTCAGAGAGTATTATTCAGTTAAGCGGCTTTTCTTCCTAAGTAGACTTCTACTGGCGTCATGTAGTCATGTGTTTGATGTGGTCGTTCGGTATTGTATTCTTCGATGTATTCTCGGATTCCAGCTCTCAATGCTCTCGGAGTTAGATATTCATAAGGGTAGATTCGCTCAGTTTTCAGACTCCTGAACCATCGCTCTATGATAACATTGTCAACCCAACGGGCCTTGCCATCCATGCTCTGTCGGATGTTTGCAGCTTTCAGATACATCGTGTAATTGTCACTTGTAAACTGGCTACCCTGATCCGAATTGATGATGCCTGGCTTACCGTATCTGCTGATAGCGCCTTTAACCGCAGCCAAGACAGGCGCTGTGTCGAGAGTGTCGGATAGTTCCCATCCTACGATATATCGGCTGTACCAGTCTATGATGGCTGTGAGGTACATGTGGCTTCTGCCCATCCTGATATAGCTAATATCAATTGACCACACTTGGTTTGGACGATTAATCATAAGATTTCTTAAAAGGTAAGGATATATTTTGTGCTGCATATTTCGCTTGGACAGGTTCGGTTTTGGATAGACCGCATAGATACCCATTTCAGCCATATAGCGTGCAATCAGCTTGCGACCAACCAGGATGCGATCTTTAATATGGAGCTTGATGCGAAGTTTTCTTACCCCTAGATAGGGCATCTTGGTATGCCAGTAGTCAAGCCTGTTCTTGATCATATTCTCGTGATCACGGTCTTGTTCTACAGGTGTATAGTAGACACTGGTTCTGTTAATTTCAAGCAGCTCGCATTGCCTGGTAACCGACAATTTATCGTTTTTTGAAACCAGACTTAGTCTCCCAGTTGGTCCCAAACACTTCTCCATATTTTTTTTTGAGCCAGTCATTCTCAATCGTGAGTTGACCGACTTTTGCCATTAATTCATTTCGATCTTCATCCATCGCTCTTTCTTTGGCATTAAGATCCTTCTCTTGTTTGCTTTCTGAAAACACCTTTGGTGCGTTTACTAAAAAGTCTTTCTTCCAGTTTCGTAATTGATTGGGACTTAACCCATGCTCGGCTGCAAGTTCTCCAAGCTGCTTTTCTTCTCTGAGGACCTCCAGCACAATTTTCGTTTTGAATTCAGCTGTAAATTGTCTTCTTCCCATTTTAAGTAAACCTTCTTTTCCGACAGTTTCCTGTCTTTTATTGTATCAGGTTCACTTAGAATTCCGAAACTTTTGTCTGGATTCATGGGTACATTATAAATTATTTTGTTGACTTTTTGTTGACTATCTCTGGTTTTAAAAAGTCAACAAGGGCAAAAGAAAAAAGGCCCGGAGGCCTTGTGTTTCTAAGTGGTGCGGTCGAGAGGACTTGAACCTCCATGCCCTTGCGAGCACTAGAACCTGAATCTAGCGCGTCTGCCAGTTTCGCCACGACCGCGTAACAAAGGTAATTATATGAGAAGAATTAAAGTTTGTCAAACATTATATT
>DASRMG010000210.1:0-26181 GCA_035648035.1 Desulfosporosinus sp.
ACAATGATCATAACACGATGTTTAGCGATAGAGGTCTAACGTGTCAACTAATTAATCTGAACAATATGGTGTGAGTTATCAAAGAACGTTCGAGTTGGGTTTGAACCATCAACCCTAGCTCTATCTTACAAGGAGGAAAAAATGCATCAGTACTGGTTTTACATAGGAAATTTTCCCATTCGTTCCTACGGGACACTCTTCGCCTTGGCCTTTCTTGTCGCAGTAGGTGTCACTTTATATTTCGCCAAGGTTGAAGGTAAACAGGAATTTATGGAACCAATCATGGATTTAGCGCCTATACTACTTATCTCAGGCTTATTAGGCGCTCGTTTCTGGCAGGTGTTCTTTTTTGATTGGGCGTTCTATCGCGAGAATCCAGGCGAAATTATAGCCATTTGGCATGGGGGTCTCTCAATTCAAGGCGGCGTCGCAGGGGCCTTATTAGTTGGCGGAATTTACGTGTTTATCAAAAAGTTACCTTTCTGGGAATTAGCGGATTTAGTGGCGCCCGGGCTTATATTAGCCCAATCGGTCGGGCGGAATGCAAATCTTATGAATGGCGACGCATTTGGAGGACCTACGGGAGGAGATTTCGGAATTCTCTATCCGGTAGGTACCATTGCTCGAGACACCTTTGGCAACCAACCACTGTGGCCTGCAGAAGTGTGGGAAGGGCAAGTGGATATTATTATCTTTGCACTTCTCGTTGTCTTGAAAATGAGAAAATGGCCCTCAGGGATGATCTTTCTGATGTACATGGTACTATACAATTTATCCAGATTCTTTTTGGAGAGTTTGCGGGGAGATAGTCCACGGTTTTTATTCAACTGGTCCGCAGCGCAATGGAGTAGTATGGTGGCGGTAGGGGTTGCTCTGTCGCTACTGGTTTGGAGACTATGGAGAGACCGAAAACAACCGGTAATATAACAATAAGAAGCATGAGAAATCTACGGAGAGTTCTCATGCTCTGTCATTCTGACCGTTGCTGATTATTACAATTATCGCTTCATTGCCTAGGATTACATAGAAAATTAGGATAATGGGAGAAAAGAGAGTAATCTTGTAGTAGATGACTCTCTTTTCTCAACGCTACGCTCTCTGTTTAGGATTGAGGGAAAAGGACTCCGATAATCCCTCCAATACCACCTGAAACTAGTGCCAGAATAGTTTTCTCTCCCATAATTAGCCAAGATGGTGTATTAGAGCCGAAGATTGATGATAGGATTAGTACCACAACGATAAATCCAAGACCGACTGCCAATCCATAGTACAATCCCCTTGTGCCAGCTCTGTAAGCTGTGATGAAGGCGGCGATGAAGATGCTTATACCAAAGATGAGGTTGATCGCCAGTTCAGACTCAGGGAGCGATGTGTAGGTAAGTAGGATACCGAATACCAGTGACATTAACATTGCCAATATGGATGCCAAGATGATGCCTTTTAGAAGCAAGCTAAACTGAAAGGATCTCGACATGTTTATCCCTCCTTTGTTGATTACTACCTATGCCTTAAATTAGTAAAGTATGACAAGTAAACGCTATTGTGTACAAAGTCTTATTATAAAGGAGGACAATGGAAATGAAAAAAACAATTCCTGATTTTATAAAAATGAAAGAAGACGGTGAGAAAATCAGCATGTTAACCGCCTATGATTATCCTTCTGCTCAGTGGGTTGAGGAGGCTGGTATCGATACGATTCTTGTCGGAGATTCTGTGGGGATGGTGGTTCTAGGATACGATTCAACAGTACCAGTAACGATGGAAGAAATGCTTCATCATACCAAAGCGGTTCGTAGGGGAGCGACTAATACCTTCGTTATTGTTGATATGCCGTTTATGAGTTACGCGACACTTGACCTGGCCATCATGAATGCTGGTCGACTGATTAAAGAAGGGGGTGCAGATGCCGTAAAGTTGGAAGGCGGTACAAATGTTGCTTCGATGGTTCAATACCTCACACAAGCTGGGATTCCAGTGGTTGGACATATTGGACTCACTCCCCAAACAGCCAGTCAGCTCGGCGGGTTTAAAGTTCAGGGACGAGACCTTAACAGTGCCAAGCAGTTAGTTCAGGATGGTCAGGCGTTAGAAGAAGCCGGTGCTTTTTTACTCGTACTTGAGGCGATACCTAGGCAAGTGGCCGCACAAATTTCTCAGGAACTAACGATCCCTACGATTGGGATTGGCGCGGGAATTGATTGTGATGGACAAGTTCTTGTGTTTCACGACATATTAGGACTGTTTGAACGATTTAAACCTAAATTCGTTAAACAATATGCTTTACTAGGGCAGGATGCAGTTAAAGCGATACAGACATTTAATATGGAAGTTAAATCTAGTCAATTCCCAGCTGAGGAACATACTTTTTCCTTATCTGACGGGGTTATTCAAAAACTATATGGAAATAAATAAGATAAACATTAACCATGAAATTTTCAAAGAGTCTTTTAAATCTATTTCATATAGCTTTTTTCTTTTAATTTGTTATAATATAATTAAGTTTATATTAGATTTGATTATAGATGAAAGGATGGACTGAATTTGAGATTAAAGGAAAAAACTCATCGAAAATTTGTCCAGTTTTTTGAAAAAGTCTCTATTATGTATCATGGTGGAGAGTTCGAATTAGCATATTCAGATATTCAACGTGAAACAGGTGCAGCAAGTGTTACTTTGAAACGTGCCATTCAAGCTTTGGCAGAGGACGGAGCGATTGAAGTACATCCTGGCCGCAACTCTAGATATGCACGTTTTCGATATCTTTTGCCAGTTCAGGACAGTGAAGAAAATTCTTCAGAAATGGCACTTAATAAAACCAGGAATGAGGATATGAGCGATCAGGATAAGCTTCAACCTGAGAAAATTCTGGAAACCATCAATGGAGACGTAACAGAGCTCACGCAACTTGTTGATCATCTTCGTAGACGTGTGCGTAATCAAGAAATGGCCATTGCTTTACTTCAAGATCGTTTAGCCGAAGTTGAGGACAGAATACGTAAGCATTAAATTACAAGGATTTGGTAGAGATTTTTTTGCCACGTAGTGATATAATAAAAATACATCCTAGCTTGTGCGTATAGATTATCATGGTTTTGATCCTATATAGTGACAAGGGAACTGAATGTTAAGTTAGTACAACGGGCCCTTTCTTAGGGAAGTTGGAAAGCTTGAACTAGGTGCCCACCTGCGAGAGCGGGGTCAGAAACCAGAAGTCTTACGGCAAGCCGGGGGAGGGTAGGGAATATTCCCTACCCTTATCATTTTGAGGGGTGTATTAATGACACGAATCATTTTAACGCGTCATGGCCAGACCATCTGGAACCTCGAAGGGCGAGTACAAGGAAGTATGGATTCTCCACTCACAGAAAAGGGAACACTTCAGGCTCGATCCTTAGCGGTTAGACTAAGAGGCGAAGGAATTAATCATATTTATTCCAGTGATTCAATTCGAGCCATCGATACTGCCGAAGAGATTCGTAGCGAACTGGGGCTTGAAACGATACACACAAATCGTGCGCTACGCGAGTTTGCCTTTGGCGAATGGGAAGGTCTTATCTGGCAAGACATACGAGAAGCCAATCCTGATATCTTTAAAATATGGGACACAGAACCACATCTTGTCTCAGCACCAAGTGGTGAGAACATGGGCTTAGTCATGGAAAGGGCTTGGAAATTTTTGCAAATAATTGTTGACTGCCACTCGGATGAGACAGTTTGTATTGTAACCCATGGGATCACCTTAAAGATGCTTGTTACAAAAGCGCTGGGCTTCGAGGTTCATGAGTGGGCTAAATCACCGTGGCAACATAACACTGCCCTGAATATCTTTGAAGTATCTGGAAAACAATGGAAACCAATACTTGTAGGCGATTGCAAGCACTTAGATGAATTAGACTTGAATTAGAGTGAGATGGCAATTAAATAGGGTAATCACTGGTGATGACAAAATAAATAGGCGTGAAGGACGAACTAAACTGTCCTTTACGCCTATTTTATTTTGTCTTTAATTTATAGAGCATGTTCGTTACTTAGCGCTTTTTTCCCAATCTTCCTTATACATATTGCCCAATTTAGCGGATGCTGATGGAGAGGGCACAGTAATGGAAAATTCATGGTTGGCGATAAATGAATAGTGCGTCCAATCTGAACTGCTTAACATAAACGAGGCGTTGTCGAAAATCGCCATGTGTATCCCCAACGGAGAGGTACTCGGGAAATGTCGTATGGTAATGTTTTTGGAGGTTAATTTTTCTATGGGCGTATTACCCTTGTCTGCTTGCTCTAAGATAATGCGGACTTCAATCCCTTTCTCGGCAACATCATTCAGGGCCTGAATTAAATCTAGATCGGTTATTTCTGGGATTTCGATCCATATGGACGTGGTACTAGCAGATATTTCCTGAGTCAGTTGTTGTTTAACTTTGGCATTGGTGGCTAATATAATCTGATCATCTGGTAGCGACGAGTCTCTAGGTATTTTCAGGGGGAAGGTTGTCGTGAAGGCCCAATCCCTGGAGAATAAATTAGCGCATTTCCAAGCGGATATTCCCGATAATTCCACCGCAAGATCGTGGGCGAGCAGACCATCCGTAGTCCAAGAGGGGCCATAAATCATCGCCACTTTTTGGTCAATGATTAAATACTTTGTATGGTTGATTTGTCCTTTTTGCGCTGGATAATATTGAATCGATATATTTTGACTCTTTAATTGATCGAGTGTTGCTCGATTAGTTTTTTGCCATTGGTCTAAGAGGATGCGGACATCGATTCCAGAGCTGGATTTTTCAATAAGTAGCTGGATCAGGCGAGGGTCGTCAAACGCAGTTTGCTCGACGTATATCGATGTCTTTGCAGACTCAAGGAGCGTGACAGTTCGTTGATAGATTTCCTCACTATCGGTAAAAATTGCCTCAGCGGGCAGGTTCGAAATGGGGACTGGCTCAGGAAAAAGTACAGGTAGTTTAAGTGAACACCCACTTAAAAACAACATACTGAATAACAGCAGAAAGAGCATGGGAAAGACGAATTTAGGTTTTGACATTGTACATACTTCTCCCAAGGTCAAGAATATTGTCTTTATCATACCATAAATGTCCGAGAGGTTAAAAGTATTGAAAGGCATAATTGTCCTAAATGACTCATAAATTTTTTAAATAAGTAATTCTCTGAAAGGGCAGAAATTTATGAAGTTGTCTAAGACTAGTTTTTTCATAGTACTCACTGTTCTGAGCTTGGTTGCGATTTCATGGGTTGTATATTCTAGGAGTCATAAATCTCCGCTCGCCCATGATTCAACGTCAGCTTTTTCAGCGACGAGGGCGTATGATCATGTAAAACATCTTGCCCAAAAAATTGGACCACGACCTGCTGGGAGTAAGTCCGAGCTGGCTGCATCTCAGTACATTAGTTATGTCTTAAGGCAAAATGGCTGGAAGGTACGTGAACAGTCCTTTAGTAAAGTCGTAATACGAGACGCTTCAATTATACAACCAGAACAAACGGTCGAACTCATCAATAGTCAAAACATTATTGCTGAGTTGCCGGGGACAATTCCTGACACAATTATTGCCGGTGCTCATTACGACTCTGCAAGTATCAATGCTCCTGGAGCCATTGATAATGCTTCTGGGGTAGGCACCTTACTCGAACTATCTCGAGTCCTCAGTGAAAAACCTCATGAAGAAACTATTCAACTTATTTTCTTTGGAGCGGAAGAAAGTGGGCTGGTAGGTTCTCAATTCTATGCAGAACATGCAGATTTATCCGCCGCGCGTTGGATGCTTAATGTTGACATGATCGGAACCCCGTTGGAAATAGATGTCGCGGGTAAAAAGTCGGCCCCTCCAGAGCTAATTCAGCAAGTAGTAGCGTTGGCACGCGAAAGTGCCATCCCATTTAAACTCAGCCGAGATGAAATCATGATGACGCGGGAAAGTTCTCAAGGCGGTTCGAGTGATTTTAGTTCATTCTTGGATCAGGGCATTCCAGCGCTTGGACTAGGGATATCTGGGCGTCCTGCGGGATATTATCATCGCCCGGAAGATCTTACGGAACGTGTTTCTCTGGAGGAGCTGCAAAGAGTCGGAAATTTTACCCATCAATTGCTTACCTCGGTCAAGCTGGAAAAGCAGGGTCCCAGCGAATGGGATGAGCTGTATTTACCCTTTCAAATTGGAAATAATGTATTTATAGCTACAAGTAATATCCTTCGTTGTTTTACGTTTCTAACATTTTTACTCACTGGTTTGATCCTACTTAAACTTAACAGAAAAAACTTAGAGAAGCAGACCTTAATCTGGAGAAAAGTATTATGGATTCTAGGCGTAGCGTTATTAATGAGTGTCATGGTGGTTGCTCTCAGTGGCATGGGGGAAAGTCTTTGGAATTGGATTAAACATGTTCAGACCTTGTATAGCGCCTATCCTTGGGTCTTTGTCGTAGTCCGAATCGGTATTGCTTTAGGAATTTTTATTTTCATAGCGAGTTGGTTTCATCAAGTTCCCTTACCCAGAGATCCACACCTTTATTGGCTTACGGGAGTTTTGATGCTTTTTGCGGTGAGTGTTATCCTAGCCCTCAATAGAATTGACCTTTCATTCCCCTTTGTATTTTGGCTTCTGTGCATGGATTTACAGTTACTATTACCAAATATTCTAATGGTCTTAATCGGCCCCTATTTTATCTACACAATGCATTTTAAACTCTTAAACTCTGAGCAGTGGATGAGCTTTTACGAGACGACCCACAAATATTCCGTAGTTTTTCTGGGGATTTATAGTTTGTTACTGATCCCATTTTTCTTAGCCACCTTTCATATCGCCATTACCAATAGACACCTATATAAAAAACTTTTGTATTATGCCAGAAAACCTGCGCTTTTAGTGATGGGTCTCCTAGTTTTATGTATCGGGTTAGTCCCTGTTTACTCAAGAAGTCACCCACAGGTCGTCACAGTTCGAGAAGAGTGGTCAGGAAAAAGTGAAGGCGTGGTTCATATCTTCTCTGATCAACGCCTGCCCCACAAGCTAGTGAGTGATTTAAATGGGCAAGAAGGAACCAGTCAGTTTGTTCCCATTTTAAATGAAGCATCCCCAATAAACGTCGAGGCCACTGTGTCGGAACAAAACAAAGATTCTGTGAGGGAGCTTGATATTACCTTCAATTTAAATTATATACTGGAACCCTATTTAGTGAGTTTCGAATTGGTGAGTGCCCAACCTTTTGAAATACAAACTTACGAATTTCTACCCACGTCTAAACTTCCTAAAAAATTAGAACTGAAGGGTGTGAAACAATCTTCCGGAAACTATTCCCTGAAACTAAAAAGAACGCCTCCACATAAAAAAGTGATTGAGTTAGGTATTAAAACACAAGGTATCATGACGTGCATCATAGAGGCCGTGTATTCGGATTTGACACCAAGGTTGCAAATTAAAGACCCACTTATATCCGTGGATTATCAAATCCAGTATAATAAAAGTTATGAATTTTAATCATCTTCCTCTGTGACCGTCCTTTTAAATGAGGGACGGTTTTTCTTATCACCGACAGAATAAAATACCATATATAATGGATAATATACACCATCCCTTTTAGGAAGGAGTTATTCTTATGTTCTTTAGCATTCTTCCCTTTACCTTAGGTTATGGCTTAGGGACTCTAGCTTCACCTCGCTATGTTCCTTACCCTCAGTATCCCCCATATCCTTATCCACCGTACCCGTATCAAAGATGGTATTAAGATTTAGCATAAGATATAATGAGAAGAGGAAGCAATTTGCTTCCTCTTCTATGACTTTCACAGTATATTTCAGAAATATACTATTTCATAGTTTGTTAGACTGGAAAGCGAGGCACATTAATTGATTGTTGCAAAGGCATTTCTCAACCAACACCGCAAAAAGAGGCTTGAACAAGGGCATCCATGGGTCTATCCAGGTGAAATCGAACGGATAGAGGGAGACCCTCAGGGTGGTGATATGATACATATTCATAATCATGCTGGACATTTTTTAGCCCAGGGTTTTTATAACCCTCTCTCAAAACTCGTTATTCGAGTGGTGACTTATTCAGACGTTGCAGTGGATGAAAACTTATTTCATGATAAAATTCAGCAGGCTTGGAAGCGCCGGAAGTGGTTATTGCCGGTGACTACCTCGTGTCGCGTTGTCCATGGCGAAGCAGATTTTTTACCTGGACTGATTATTGATAAATATGAAGATCTGCTGGTGGTTCAAATTCTCGCATTGGGGATGGAAGTACGACGACCATGGATTTTTAGTGCTTTGAAGAAGATATTTCAACCCCGTGGAATCTTTGAACGAAGCGATGTTCCGGTTAGGAAGCTGGAAGGGCTTGAAGAAAGAGTAGGCTTTGTAGGGGATCCCTTTGATACTCATGTAACCGTGAGAGAAAATGGAATTAGTATCCTAGTGGATGTAGCGGAAGGCCAGAAAACAGGGTACTTCTTCGATCAACGGGAAAATAGAGCTGCTTTAAAGCCACTGATGATAGGGTGGGGTACACGCCACGGTATTAATGTGGATGAGAGTGGCCAGCCGAGGAATGCCGCAGGGAAAGAAGTTAAAAATCCCTTTTGGGACGGTGCTGAGGTATTGGATTGTTTTTCACATACTGGCTCTTTCATGTTGCATGCCTGTCTTTATGGAGCCAAGAAAGTCACCTGTTTAGATATTTCAGAGAAGGCCATTGAGATGGCTAAAGAAAATGCCTTGCTTAATGGGTGTCTTCATCGAACTGAATTTGTCGCTGCCAATGCGTTTGATTTCTTGAGAGAACAGGTCAAAGAGAAAAAAGTGTGGGATATTGTTATCTTAGACCCTCCTGCGTTTGCTAAAAATCGTCAATCACTCGAGGGGGCAATACGGGGGTATAAAGAGATTAATCTTCAGGGTATGAAGCTGGTTCGTTCGGGTGGAATCTTAGTAACGGCATCTTGCTCTTATCATTTGAGTGCCATCCGCTTCGTAAATATGCTCGAAGAAGCAGCGACCGATGCTCATAAAGTATTACGGCTCATTGAATTCCGGCGTGCCGGCATAGACCATCCCGTTTTACTGGGAAGCGAGGAAACAGACTATCTGAAATTCGCTATGTATGAGGTATTCGACCGTTAAATCTCAAATAGCTCTTTAAAAATTACCTTTCTTGACATATAATAGGTAATATCTAACTTGGAAAGGGCTAGGGGTGCAGGAATTGAAAACATTTGAAAGTATTTGCAATGTATTGCGTAATCATTCCTACAAGGTAACCCCCCAGCGTCAGACGATTTTACAAACATTTCTGGAACATGTCGATCGTCATTTGAGTGCTGAAGAGGTTTATATACTGGTTAAACAACAAAACCCTGAAATTGGTTTAGCGACAGTTTATCGTACGCTAGATATTTTGGCAGAAATAAACGTGCTACTTAAAAACGATTTCGGTGATGGGCGAAGCAGGTATGAATTTAGCAGCAAGGATGAACAACATCACCACCATCACCTAATCTGTTTGAGCTGTGGGGACGTCTCAGAGTTTGATGATGATTTGTTAGAGTCCTTGGAAGCGGTCATTACCAAACGAACTCATTTTAAAGTCATGGATCACGATTTAAAATTCTATGGATATTGCCATAAATGTGAAGAGGTGCTGTAAAGCGGCCTCTTTTTTTTATCTAAAATAATTAATTTATAGAAATTATGAGTATTAGTGAGAAATGGAAAGTAGTCTTGGGTGAAGATGACGAGCGAAGAGGACATGAGCGCGCATATTTGGGAATAACCACGCATTTATCAGTCATTTGACGGTCGATACTTGGCATAAAGAGAAGGGGTTCGCATAGTGGAAGGAGAAGTTAAATATGGTAAAATAAGTTAAAAGGGGCGAAGATTATGAACCTACCTCTGGCCTCGAACGTCAAGCAAAAAAGGTCATCTCTCAAAGATTCTTACTTATGGAATTCTCTCCTAGCCAACTGGCATCATCGCATTGGAAAGAGCAGTGAGGCAATCTTAAACTGGGTGGATTTATTAAATCAAGATTCAACTAAGTCCCGTTTAAACGTGGTCAGATCGTTGATTGGAGCCCAAGCTTTTCAAGAAGCAAGAGAGTATTTGGAACGTCAGGAAATTCATCTGATTGAAGAATCATCGGAGATGAATTACCTCCTTGCAAAGTGCTACGTTGGTCAAGCACTTATCCCACAGGCTAAGAAGAAAATCGAGCAAGCTATCCATACTAAGCCGCAAAATTCACTTTACTGGGATTTATTAGCGGATTGTTTTCTGGAACTGGGGGATTGGCGAGAGGCGATTAAAGCGCTGGATAATTCATTGCGAGCAGCACCCAAACAAGCAGAAACAAATTATCGTCTCGGGATTATCTATGCTTTTCATGATCAATATTTGGAAGCGTTAATGTGTTTTCAAGGATGTTGCCAACTTCAAACTCACAATTCGTTATTTTGGGAAATGAAAGCTGAGATGCATCTGAGGTTAGAACAATTGTCGGATGCATGTCAAAGTTTTGAAAAAGCACTTCGTTATGGGGGAACACCAGATTTAGCAGCCAGATTGGCATACTGTTATATTCAAAACAAACAGATCAAAAAAGGAATCAAATATTATAAACTTACTCTAAAATATGAGCCGGATCATTATGATGCATTGAGTAATCTGGCAGCAGTTTATCAAAACAAAGGCCTTTCTCAGGACGCTTTAAATTTGCTAGAACGTGCAAAAAGTATTTTTCCAAAGGACCCTATATTACTCAATAACTATGCGTTTACATTGGTTCATCAAGGGCGCACTAGAAAGGCAGCGGAGTATTATCGTGAAGCGTTAGAACTGACACCGGACCATCCACTCATTCTATATAATTTGTGTGTTTGCTTAACACGCAAAGGAAATTGGAAGGAAGGTATGACCTTACTGAAAAAACTCACCGATATAGATCCAAATCACTCAGCAGCATGGGCATTGCTCGGAAACGTATATGATCAAATCGATCAATCTGACACAGCGATCGACTGTTTTAATAAGGCGCTGAAGCTAGCATAACGGAGAGGGGATTAGCCCTTCTCTTTTTTTTACCCTGCAATTTTTGATTAAAATTGAAAATTTCGTTTTCTTTTGTTAAGAATAATGTTAAAATAATGTTTAATATGTCAAATAAAACGTAATATATCTTTCAAGACACTGAGATCATTAGGGGAAGTGAATAGGATTTAGTGATTTATAATATACGGTGCTCCACTAAGACTTCAACTAATGCGGCGGTCAACAAACACATACACCATTATATTGGATAACTATAAAAATAGAGGAACATAGTAAAGGAGAAAAGATGATGGAGATGGATATAGAAAAGATTGAGCAAGCAGTTTACATGATATTAGAGGCTATTGGGGAAGACCCTGACCGGGAAGGGTTAAAGGATACACCGAAACGAGTTGCCAGAATGTACGCAGAAGTTTTTGGTGGGCTACACGAAGACCCTAGTCGTCATCTTAAAGTGCAATTTTCAGAAGAACATGAAGAGATGGTGATTGTTAAGGATATACCCGTTTATTCTATGTGCGAACATCATCTTGTACCATTCTATGGTAAGGCGCATATTGCTTATATTCCACGTAAGGGAAAAATAACCGGTTTGTCTAAATTCGCTCGTGTCGTGGAAGGGTTTGCTCGACGACCACAACTACAGGAGCGCTTGACGTCACAAATCGCGGATGCAACTATGGAAGAACTTTCGCCACTAGGTGTTTTGGTGGTTATTGAAGCAGAGCATATGTGTATGACCATGAGAGGGGTCAAGAAAGCGGGCTCACAAACCATCACTTCAGCGGTACGGGGAATATTTAAAACAAATTCCAATACAAGATCAGAAGCTTTTTCACTAATTCAAGGACATAGACGCTAAGAAAGAGGTAAGCACGGTGGATGAGGAACCGAAAAATCTGTCCGATGGAGCAGGAAAAATAGAACTTATTGCAATACAGAAGGTCAGTGTCAATGGCGAACTTTATAAGATCGTTGATTTTCTTAATAAAAACTTAAAAGAGCATAAACTGATGTTTGGGTTGACTAAGAAAGATGATAGAATGGTGGTATCTGTTTACGAAGTCGAGTGATTGGGGGGAAGGACATGCAAATTTTACTGACGAATGATGACGGCTATAATGCACCTGGGCTCCAAACCTTATATCGAACCCTGCGATCCATGACAAAGCATAAGGTCAGCATTGTTGCTCCCGAAGGTCAACGTTCAGCAACAGGCCATTCTATCACTTTATTTCAGCCCTTGTTTGTGACAGAACATGATCTTGGTGATGAGCAAAAGGGCTTTGAAGTAAGCGGTACCCCCTCAGATTGTGTTAAACTCGCCATTCAAGGGGGGCTGGTTCCCAAACCAGATCTGATTATTTCTGGAATTAACCTCGGACCCAATTTAGGTACGGATATTTTTTATTCCGGGACAGTGTCTGCTGCGATGGAAGGGGTATTACTCGGAGTTCCTTCACTTGCGGTTTCGCTTGCAAGTTATGAGTTTGTAAATTTCGATCCAGCAGCAACGTATTTAGCAGAGCATTTAGACTTTATTGTTCAACATAATCAGGATGTCTTAATGAATATTAATATTCCGGGTAAGCCTCTGGCTGAGTGGCGCGGTGTGAAAGTGACGAGGTTAGGTAAAGCCGTGTATGAAAATGTGTTTGAACGTCGTGTGGACCCTCATGGACGAACGTATTTTTGGCAGTGTGGAAATTTGACGCAAGATCTTGAGTTAGATACTGATTTAAGAGCGATACAAGAGGACTTTATTTCTATTACCCCCATGCATAGTGATTTGACGGATTTAGCGTCCGTTCAAGGTTGGCAAACTATTTTTGGTACGAGTCATATAGAATAGACTGACTCGAAAGCCGGCACTGCAACTATAAAGGAGTACAGACTGTCTGTACTCCTTTATAGTTGCAGTGCCGTGTTGCGATTTATCTTCTTGCAAACGGAGGACAGTATAAAATGATCATCGGTACTTTTGTATTTTATTTCTTTCTTTTTATAGTTTTCTTTTCCTTACCAGGCATAAGAAACAAGGAAAAATCAAATATGCTTTTTAAGTTTTTAGCAATACCCGCTCTTTTTGGAATCGTTATGGCCTTTCTATCTGTGATCAAGGTTTTTTTTCTATATAAACTGATGGCACTCGTCTTTTTTATTGTGACGGGTCTTTTATCATATTGGCAATGGGGCCAAAAAATTCGTCGTTGGTGGAATTAAGATCTGACGACATTTTGGAGATGCCTTAAATTGGAAGGTATTTTCCAAGCCAGGGAAGCCGTTTTAAATCTGATAAGCTCACCCCACCGTTGAAAAATAGAATGGTAAAGTAAAGGGCAAATCCAATAGAAAATTCAGCCAGATACCCCCCGATGTGTCCCCCTATGATGGGGTCTAAAAGGTGAAAGAGTAGAAGCATGCCAATTCCCCCACTGACGGGTTGGAGAAAGAATCTTTGAAGATCTAGGGGCATTCCTGTATAGCGCGAAATAGACACGATATTTAGAACCGCCATAACAATATAACCTACTGTATAAGCTAAGGCAGTTCCTCGAAGACCCCATTGGGGAAGACTTGTGAGATACACTAATATTGGAATTCGAATGATTGCCGCAATGATGGAATGGAGGACTGGAAGATGAACTTTTCCAAGTCCCTGCAGTATTCCCGTTGTGGTTTGCTGTATATATAAGAAAATACCACCCAAGGCTAACACTCGTAAAATTGACGCGATGTCTCGACTCTTAAAAAAAGAGGTGAGTGGAAGGGCGAAATAAAATAAAATAATCAGGCAGGGAAGTCCAATGAGGATTGTTAAACGAATGGCTTCAGCACTGCGGGCTCTTACGACATGTAATTGGCGTCGGGACGCTGCTTCTGATATGGCAGGAACCAGTGCGGCAGCCAACGCAAAGGTCACGACACTTGGAAAGGTGAGTAAAGTAAAAGCGGCCCCCCCAAGTTGACCGAATAAGGTGGTTGCTTCCCGAGCTCCGTAGCCTGCCAGTTGAAGGCACTTGGGGATGAGCAGAACATCTAAGGCAGCTAAAGCAGTGGCAAGCAGCCTGCCGGCGGTTACAGGTGCTGCAAGGTTCCATAACTTGGCTAAGATATGCCTAGTGGAATAACCCACTTCTTGACGCTCACCTTTAGATTTAGGTAAAATAAACTGATACTGAACAGCAATCACCAATAAACCGACCAATTCTCCTGCCAGCATACCTAAAGCTAACCCGGCAGCTGCCCATTCTACACCAGCATGGAGGAGCCGCATCGCTGCAGTGTAGCCTACGGCGACTCGGACGAATTGTTCACAGATCTGACTGATGGCGGTAGGGACCATATTCTGTAAGCCTTGAAAATATCCTCTAAACGCGGAGGAGATTGAGACAATGAAAATAGCTGGTGTGCAAATTTGAAATATTGTCAGTACTCTGGGGTCAGGGAAAATTCGATGCGCTAAGAAAGGCGTAACAAAATACAAGCTAGTCGATACGACAGCACCAGAAGTAAACAAAATCCAGAATGCTAGGCGGAAAATACCATGTGCTTGACCTGTTCGTCCTAGGGAAACTTCTTCTGAGACCATTTTGGCAATGGCCAGGGGAATACCGGCAGTCGTTATGACTAGGGCCAGCATGTAGACTGGGAAAACCATGTTAAATAGGCCATAAGCCTCACCCCCAATATTGTTCATAATTAAATATTGAAAGACAAAGCCCAAAACTCGGTTCACTAAATTTGCGCCCAACAGAATGGTCGCTCCGTAGACAAAGGTTCTTTTTGGCATGTAACCTCCATAAGGTAAGGCTTGAAACAAGCCAGTTTTACTTAACCTTATGCTTAAGCAAAAAAAGAAATGCTTAGTAATGTGCGAATATAACGCTCTAACTAGGGCATTCTACGTTCAAGGAGTGGAATGCTCGTGTGGAAAATAATAAAAAATGCTAAAATTTATAATCCCGAACTCATAGAGGAAACAGATGTCCTGATTGTGGGGCGTAGTATAGCCGCGGTAGGGAAAGATTTTCGCCTTCCAGATTATGTGGAAGGCGAAGTCATTGATCTTCAAGGTCAAAGTTTAGTTCCAGGTTTTATCGATGCTCATGTACATATATGTGGAGGAGGCGGTGAAGCTGGTCCAGCTTCTCGTACTCCGGAAATTCAGCTTTCCCAATTAACACGAGCAGGGACGACGACGGTCGTTGGTTGTTTGGGGACTGATTCTATCTCCCGATCCATGGCAGCGCTTCTCGTAAAGGCCCAAGCTCTTGAAGATGAGGGAATTACCACGTTTGTCTATAGTGGTGCCTATCAAGTTCCGATGAGAACTTTGTTTCCAACTTTGGAGGAGGACCTGGTCTTCATTGACAAGGTCCTTGGAGCAGGTGAAATCGCGATATCGGATCATCGTTCGGCCCAACCTCAAATTGCTGAACTTGAGCGTATAGCGGCAGGCGCTCGAGTCGGAGGAATGCTTGGGGGAAAAGCAGGCGTGCTGCATCTCCATCTTGGAGAGGGTGAGCGAGGGTTACAACCCATATTGACAATTCTTGAGCAAACTGAGATTCCCATTACGCAATTTATGCCTACGCATATCAACCGAACACACTCTTTACTGGAACAAGGCATTGAATTTCTTAGTTCAGGAGGCCATATCGATCTCACTGCAGGGTGTGACGATTTCCCTACTGAACTAAGAGTGCCTGCAGTCCTCGCCATGCTGGATCATCGACAAATCCTTAATGATCGAGTGACCGTGACCTCGGATGGGAACGGAAGTATGCCTCAGTATAACGAAGTGGGTGTGTTGATTGGTATGGGAGTCGGATCGGTAGAAGTCCTGTGGCGTGATGTCAGAGAATCAATTATAAACCATGGCCTAGCCTTGGAGGTTGCTTTGCGCACGATTACCTCAAATGCAGCAAAGGTGCTCCATCTCACGAATAAAGGATCGATTCGCGTTGGTTACGATGCAGATCTCGTCTCCCTTGATGAAGCCTTACTGGTACAAAATGTCTGGGCCCTGGGTCAATGCATGGTACGAAATAAAGAACCAAAGGTTTGGGGAACTTTCGAAAAGAGACACTAAGGGTGGGATGAACCGATTGAACCAATTGAAGGATCGAAGGAGCTGGTTGTGACACAGTTACAACCAGCTCCTTCGAACGTTTCATAATATGTCGGCATACAACATATTATGAATTAAGTTTGTATCAAAGGGTGGATTGAAGTTGCTTAATAGATATGGTAGAATAATGTTAGTAGTAACTAACATATGTGTATGCTAATGCATGTATTAATGGGAGACGAATATGTGTACTATAAATACTGAAGACAAAATTTTAAATGCTTCCATTATTCTGTTCTCACAAAAAGGCTATAGCGCAGTTACCACTAAAGAAATCGCCAAAGAAGCAGGCGTCAGTGAAATGACATTGTTTAGACATTTTGAAAGCAAGCATAATTTGTTTGATAAAGCATTTGATAAATTTGTTTTTTCCCCGACCTTTATCGCTTTGTTAGAGGGGCTGGAATGGGATTTAGAGAAAGACTTAAACAAGATATGTTCTTCCTATCAAGATACATTATATAAAAACCAAAATATTATTTTAATGCACTTCAGAAATGAAGAACTAAATCCTGATTTTGATGCAACCTTATATAAATTTCCGAACGAGTTCAAAAAACTGTTATGCTACTATTTCGAAGAAATGAGAAATAGAGGGTCCATCAAAGAAAATCCTGAAACCTTGGCAATGAGCTTTTTAGCGACGAATTTTGGACTATTTATTACTTCCTTGATTATGAATAAAATGAGTATTGAAACTGACATTAAGGTTTGTATTGCAAGTTGTGTCAGTATTTTCTCCAAAGGAATTACTTGTTAAATTAAGTTTATTAAATGTTTCACAAGTGGAGGAAAAAAATGATTAGTGTTTTAAATATTGGACTAGATGTTGGTTCAACAACTGTTAAAATTATTGTTTTAGATACTGAGAAAAATATTGTTTATAGTAAATATCTGAGGCATTTTTCTAATATAAAAGATACGGTTGTTATGATGATTGAGGGTGCTAAAACCGCGATGGAAGGGCACTTATTGACCCTCATGGTAACGGGCTCTGGAGGGTTCAATATATCCCAAAAGCTGGGGGTTCCTTTTATCCAAGAGGTTATTGCTTGCACGAACGCCATTAAAATAGTTATTCCAGTGACAGATGTGGCCATCGAACTAGGTGGTGAGGACGCCAAAATAACCTTTTTTGGGGAATCCATTGAGCAGCGAATGAATGGAACCTGTGCCGGAGGTACCGGCGCATTTATTGATCAGATGGCTTCGTTGTTACAAACCGATGCCCCTGGTCTCAATGAACTCGCAATTGGCTATCAAAATATATATCCTATTGCCTCTAGGTGTGGCGTGTTTGCAAAAACCGATGTACAACCGTTGCTGAATGAAGGGGCGGCCAAAGAGGATATTGCTGTATCTGTTTTACAAGCCGTTGTTAATCAAACGATTACCGGTTTAGCCCAGGGTCGTCCGATCAGAGGGAACGTGGCGTTTCTGGGAGGCCCTCTGCATTTCATGTCGGAACTAAGACAACGCTTTATTCAAACACTTAATTTAGAGAAGAATAATGTGATATTTCCCGAGAATTCTCAATACTTTGTCGCGATCGGAGCCGCCTTATCCTCACGTGATAAGGTACCTTTTACACTAGAGTGTCTGTATGAAAGAACTCCGATGATTCATAACATCAATAATTCTGAGAGCGAGAAATTAGAAATTCTATTTAAGAACGAAGAAGAATATGATGAATTTAAAGAGAGGCATGCCACGCATAAGGTCAAGCGAGTGCCCCTTGAAAACTATAAGGGGAATGCGTATTTAGGCATTGATGCAGGATCGACAACCACTAAGATTGCGTTAGTCGATGAAGCGGGCAGCCTGTTGTACTCACACTATGGCAGTAACATGGGTAACCCTTTAGAGTCCACCATAGAAGCCTTGAAAAATTTATATAAACAACTCAATACTGCTACAACCATTGTTAATTCAGCCGTTACCGGGTATGGAGAGCATCTCATCAAAGCAGCCTTGAAAGTGGACATTGGAGAAGTAGAAACAGTCGCTCATTATACAGCTGCTAATTTTTTCCTGCCGGGTGTTGATTTTGTGTTAGATATTGGCGGGCAGGACATGAAAAGTTTAGTCATTCGTGATGGCGTGATTGAATCCATCACCTTAAATGAAGCATGCTCTTCAGGGTGTGGATCGTTTGTAGAAAACTTCGCAAATTCTCTTAACATGGACGTCAAAGAGTTCGCTAGAATGGCCCAGCGGTCAAAACACCCCGTTGATCTGGGGACCCGCTGCACAGTATTTATGAATTCTAGAGTCAAACAAGCGCAGAAGGAAGGCGCTGAAGTTAGCGATATTTCGGCGGGCATAGCGATTTCAGTGATTAAGAATGCTCTGTACAAAGTGATTCGTTTACGAACTACCGAGGAGCTGGGTAAAAATATTGTCGTTCAGGGTGGAACATTCTATAATGACGCCGTCCTTCGGGCACTTGAGCAAATAACGAAACAAGACGTCGTGAGACCTGATATAGCGGGCATCATGGGGGCGTTTGGTGCTGCTTTAATTGCTCAAGAACGTTATGAAATTGGGTATCAAACAAATCTCATGCAAGGGGACGCTCTTCTTAATTTTAAAACAGAAACCTCCATCAAACGCTGTGGATTATGTGGGAACAGTTGCTTAGTGAGTGTCAAGCATTTTTCAAGCGGAAGTGAGTTTATTTCAGGTAATCGATGTGAAAGAGGCGCAGGCAAAGACGCCGTAAAGAGTGAGATCCCCAATCTTTACGAATATAAGTACAAAAGAGTCTTCCAATACAAACCTTTAACCAAAGCGATGGCATCGAGGGGAACCCTTGGAATTCCTCGAGTTTTAAATATCTACGAGGACTATCCATTCTGGTTTACTTTCTTTACAGAACTGGGTTACCAAGTGATGATCTCTGGTCGATCGTCAAAAGAATTATACGAACTGGGTATGGATACAATTCCCTCGGAATCAGCCTGTTACCCAGCTAAGCTTGTCCATGGTCACATTGCTGATCTATTAAAAAAAGGGATCAATAAAATTTTTTATCCTTGCATTCCCAATGTTAAAACAGAGGATTTAGGGTCAGATAATAATTATAACTGTCCGGTTGTCACGTCTTATCCAGAGACTATTAACGCGAACATGGATTTATTAAGAGAGCCTAATGTAATATTTTATCATCCGTTCTTACCGATGGATATGCCAAATAGAATGGCGAAACGGCTGGCTGAGGAGTTACAGCCGGAAGGGATACCCAAGCAGGAGATCGCTACTGCTTTGGAAAAGGCCTATGCAGAACAAGCTAGGTATAAAGAAGACGTAAAAATTAAGGGAGAACAAACCCTACAATATATTAGGGAAAACAAACTAAGAGGAATTGTACTCGCAGGAAGACCCTATCATATTGATCCCGAAATAAACCACGGTATACCTGAGATGATAACGTCCTATGGGTTCGCCATTTTATCTGAAGACTCTATTCAGCATCTGGGCAAGGTTGAAAGGCCGTTACGGGTCGTCGATCAATGGGTATACCATTCTAGAACGTACGCTGCAGCTAGTTATGTTGCAGAGCTTAAAGATTTAGAATTAGTTCAGTTAAATTCGTTTGGCTGTGGCCTTGACGCAGTGACCACAGATCAAATTAAAGAGATACTTGATGCTTTTGGCAAAATATATACAGTGTTGAAAATTGATGAAATCAGTAATTTAGGTGCTGCAAGAATACGTTTGCGTTCCTTGATCGCGACAATTAACGAGCGAAACAAGAAAGACTTTACACCCAAAAAACTCTATGCTAAGCCACCTCAAATTAAATTTACCAAGGAAATGAAGAAAACACATACGATATTGGCACCTCAAATGTCACCGATTCATTTTCAGTTTTTTAAGCCTGGATTTAAGGATGCGGGGTATAATATTGAGTTTCTGCCCTCCGTTGACAAGTCTGCCATCGAAGAAGGATTAAGGTACGTGCATAACGATGCTTGTTACCCAGCCATTATTGTCATAGGCCAGTTAATGAAAGCGTTGAGATCAGGTCAGTACGATCTGAACAACACCTCGGTCATCATTACACAAACGGGTGGTGGATGCCGAGCCACTAATTATATAGCCTTCATCAGAAAGGCCCTCAAAGACGCCAATTTGGAACATGTTCCAGTAATTGCATTAAATTTGGGGAATTCATCTAACTTGGAGAGTAATCCCGGTTTCAAATTCACCATTCCGATGTTCAATAAACTCATGAGAGGGCTTATTTACGGGGACCTTCTCATGCGGGTACTTTATCGGGTGCGCCCTTATGAAAAAATCACGGGTTCCGCTAATCTCTTATATGATGCTTGGGTGACTCGGTGCCTAGAATCCTTACAGAAAGGAAGCAGAAAAGAGCACCTTGATAATATTCGTCATATTGTTGAGGACTTTGATAAGCTGGAAATCTACGAGGATTTGATCAAGCCAAAAGTTGGAGTGGTCGGTGAAATATTGGTTAAATTTCATCCTACCGCTAATAACAATATTGTCGAGTTGTTGGAGGCTGAAGGTGCTGAGGCCGTGGTTCCAGATCTTGCAGATTTCCTCTTATATGGTGCCTACGATAATCGCGTCAAGTATCAAAAGTTGTCGGGAAGTTTCTGGGGCATGGTGTCGGGTCATCTTTCAATCAATAGGATTGAATCCTATCGCAAGGAAATGAAGAGGGCTTTGCAAGCCAGTAAACGCTTTCACGCACCAAAACCCATCGAGGAGATCGCTAAATATGCTGAAAGGCACCTTTCTTTGGCCAATCAATCCGGAGAGGGCTGGTTCCTAACTGGAGAGATGATCGAGCTGATTCGAAGCGGTGTTCATAATATCGTCTGCTTACAACCGTTTGCCTGCTTACCCAATCATATAACGGGGAAGGGTATGTTCAGAGAGATTCGAAGATCCTATCCTTTGGCAAATCTTGTGCCCATTGACTATGATCCAGGCGCCAGTGAAGTGAATCAACTTAATCGCATCAAACTCATGCTTTCTGTGGCACTGGAAAATTTACAAAACAACATGGAGGGGACAACTGAGGCAAAGATCCCGATGAACGATGGTTTAGTGGATAATAATCTAGCAATGATGACGTTGGACCCTGAATTACGGGAATGTAAATTCGATTCATAGCAAGATGAAATGAAAGCATTATAAGAACAAAAGGCTCTAGCAGTTTACGCTAGAGCCTTTTGTTCGTGGAGGTATTCTATTTCGCATTGGCCTCATCGATCATCATCGATTCAGCTAATCGGAGAAGTAAATCTCGTTTTTCTGGCGATAACTTTTGGCTCGCTTTAGCAATGGCATTAATCTGAGGATCCATAAATAATCGATTAATATCCTCCTTCTCCTTTGGCTGAATTATAACTTGATCCTTTTGTTTGTTTTTCGTAAGCTTTTGCATGGCATGTTGATCATTTCCTACAATATCAAGCAATTCATAAACGGACATTGTTATTCCCTTTTTATCATTGGGTAAGAGGTTAAGAATTTCTGTATACTCTGGAAAATCATTCACATTCATCGATTTAAGGGCATTTTCTATGGCCTTCGTTTTTGAGTATTGATTATGAGAATATTCGTCATCATCTTCTGATTCTTCAAGGGTAACTACCATGGAAGAATCTTTCTTCAAGAAAGGTCTAAGTATATCGGGTAGTTCATCATCAGTAATAATATGCTGTTGAGGATCCTTAGTATTTCCCAATAAATAATCAGTTGAGACTCTAAAATGGTTTGCAATTTTTGTTAATGTGTTATAACTTGGTTTTCTGTCGTTTGTTTCATACATACCAATCATAGATGTAGAAACACCGATTTTCTCTGCCAATTGTTTCTGAGTCATGGCTTTGCGAGCTCTGAGTTTCTTAATTTTATCACCGATCATTATTTGTCACCTCTAGTTGTATTATACCCCTAGGTTGTGTTAATAATCAATATAACTATTAGTGACAATTTTAGCAAAAAAGTAGTGAGCATGAGCTGTTCTGAGGGATTAAGTGTATATATTATAACTATAAGTGGTATTTGCTATTGCGTTATACAACTTATGGTTGTAGAATAATTCCATAGGAGGTGACTAATAATAGCAAATGAAGAGACGCAATTAAGTCAACACGCAGTATTTATGACAGACAAATAGGTGGCTATTCATCTTAAAATTTGTTTTGGGATGATGAATTAGGTGGAAGCAGGCGCTAAATTACCTAGTCCAAAATTGGCAATTTAGGTGACTGAAAAAATGTTTAATTATAGTTTTTTTGTTTTTTTTTGCAATATAATACAACTAATAGTTGTAGTGGGGGAGTAGTGTACTTGTTGTAGTTGTATAATGTGTAAATATGAAGATGAGTCAGTAACTTAGATCAATTTTTGTTTCATTATTACTAATATATAGGTTCTGTTAAGGACATCGGTGGGACTAAATTCTTGCCGTTCTTGGTGGAGGAATTAGCGTTGATAAAGAGTAGGTGGGTAGATGGATAACTCAATACCAATTTGCAGAAGCATACTTAAACACTGGGTCTATATGGATGCAGAATATCTCAAGGTATGGTTAACAATGCTGAGTAGAGCTAGGTACATAACCCAACCAAAAACAGGCATATATGGGAAGGTTCTTTGCACCTTGAACTATGCAGAATTTATATTTGGGTATAAGGCATGGAGTGAAAACACTGGAATTTCTTATCAAAGACTTCGCGGCTTAATCGGTAAACTTCTGAAAGATAACATGATTGTTCTTAAGACACAAACAAATTAATTTACAGTATATGAGATCGTAAACTATGCAAAATTCAACAGTCAGCATAAACGCGAGTTAACCACCAATGGAGAAGCTGATTCTATCAAGTATCCTAAAATTAACACTCAACAAAGCCTTACGCCAATGAGCATGGAGGATAGTGCCAACAGTCAGTTAACAGCCATCCAACAGTCAATCAACAACTAGATAACAGTCGGAGTCACAACAAATGAAGAAGGTACTAAGAAGGTGAAGAATTCAAAGAAACTATCGAAGGATATATTTACATCTGACGAACTGGAAATCTTGGCACTTTGGAATGACGAGGAGATTATCAGGCACACAGAATCGGAACCGTTGAAAAAGGAAATAGCCAAAGCACTTAAAATAACAGGGAAGGAAAAAGTGATTCTAGCAATTACCCAATATTCGACGTTACTTCATGACTCCCAATTTTATTACTCCAATAGATTTACATTAATAAACTTCCTCAAGCAGAAAAATGGATGGTCGAATTTTCTGAGTGACGGTCAAATATGGGTAAATTATATAGAAGGAGGTAAAAACAAGAATGTGCGAAATCAAGGATATATTGGTGCGATTGCAAGTGGCGAGGCAGAAACAGATAAAGAGTGGCCTATCTCCAGCTCTACCACACGTGGACTGTGATATTTGCAACGACACAGGATTAGCTCTGGCATTGGACGATGTAAGTGGCGACTGGTTAGCAAAGGTTTGCGCATGCATGGAACAAACGTCTATTAACCGCATGTTTAAGAACTCGGGCATTGATCCAGAGCAACGAGGATGCACGATGAAGGATTACAGGATCACTCCAGAAAACAAAGAGTTATTTGACCAAGCTTCCAACTACATTGAGAACTTACTTGAAATATACAATGGTAATTCGTGTGGCAAAGGTCTGGCGCTCATGGGAACTGTGGGAATCGGAAAGACCATGCTGGCAACTATTATCGCCAATGAATTCATGAAACACAGAATCCCAGTTGCATATGTCATTACAGCAGATTTGATGGCAGAGCTGAGGCAATCGCAATTTGGGGAAGCAAGGGACCTGGAGGAACGGATCAAGCGGCTCGTAACGACTCCAGTTGTCTTCTTTGACGACATCGGCAAGGAGAAAGCAACCGAGTGGGTACAGGATCAATATTTCAGAATAGTCGATGGCCGTTATCGGAGTAAGCTAACCACGATTTTCACAACCAACTTAAGCTTTAGAGAACTTGGAGTCAGACTTGGTGATGCGGTAGTGTCGAGGTTATTCGAAATGACTAGGGATAGGCAAGTGATCACCAAGGCTAAGGATTATCGAAAGTTTGGGTAAACGATGGTAAAGGAGGAAAAGATGTGTTGTTAAGAAGATGTCCAATATACGGGCATCTTTTTCATGTCTATATGTAACATTGTGAGATCCTAGGCTTTTGCAGGATTTAATGTGCGTTAAACGTAAAGTCACCTCTTTTGGACGAAGGGACTTTATATCAAGATGAAAAAATGGGTTAGAGATAATAAAAAAATCATAAAGGTGAAATACCTGGTAGTATAAATTCTATAAAAGATTTAAAGTAACAATTACGTCTAAATAGACAATAGCATCGTCATAAGAACGCCGTGTTGTTAAAATATTTATGGGGTACACAATTGACTATTTATGCTTGTTCAAATTATTTCGTGTAGTGTGTTCTTTCAAAGACCTGACTCCCTGGACTACTTATCTTAATGTAGATTAGCGGGCTCAAAGCGCTAAATAAAGGTAAAATATTAATTTTGGCGAATGATTTAGAAGTGCCAATAAAATGTTGCCAATAATTTTCTGTCCAGAACGCTAAAAAAGGGGAAGATGGAGATTTAATTTGAAAAAGATTTATGAGTTCGTCATTCTAATTATTGTGATATCCCTATTGGGTGGGTGTGGAATACAAGGAACATCTAAAACTCCATCAGAAAACCAAGTTTTTTTAAATCAAGAATTCCACGTGTCATTGCAGTATCCTTCCACTTGGAAAGCGAATAATAATTATTCTCCAGCGAGGTATGAGGGAGATAATGGCTATTTCCAGATTTCAGCATTTGATGGGAAAGGTTGGAGCATAGATCAAGTGGCTGAATCTGATGCTAATCACTTATTAAAGCCATATGGAACAACACCATCTATCACAAAATTAGAGATTCAAGGGAAAGAAGTACGTTTGATAAAACCGTCAGAGGATCAACCAAAAGAAGAGAAACAAAAGGCTGAGTTAATAATCAAATACTCTAAACCAATACAAATTAATTCAGATGAATACTACTATTTTGTCTTGTGGTCGGATAAACAGCATATCGAGGAAATTGCCAAAACCATTAAGTTTATAGATTAGGCTATTAATGACCGTATTGCTTGCTCTTTAGCATGGGCATTATTAGCCCCCTTTTGCGTATCTGAGGCAAGTGGGGCAGAACTGGATTAGCTTTAATATTAAGGAGGCATAGTATATGACTGCCAGAGAAGAAACACTTAATTTAGCTCGACAAGTGCCGAGTAATGTTCTAGAGGTTTTACGATTAATATCTCCTACTATCATTAAAGATTACGATGGACCGAATCCTTACATGGTGGCCTATAAGATGGGCCTACTTGAAGATGAAATGTTCTTAGGAAATCTAATGATCGAAATCTATAAAATCAATAAAGATGCTGTGAATTGGTTAGTTGACGAAACTGGGCAGTTTGACGTTGATAAGTTAAAATTAGTTATTATTGCATTAGATTTAGAGCCAACAAATCCCGATGAATTAAAAATGTAGGGTTCAAGGGTGAAGTGTAAGGGTTGGGCAGGATCAACTTCAATACAAAGAAAGCTTAATTATTATAGCGGGGGTTTTTACGTCCTAAAAAGGGGCTGTCTCAAAATGACGTCTAAGGACGTTCATGGAAAGGCAGCTCCTTTTCCTATTTAATCGAGAATAAGCGCGTAAAGTCAACATGCACTATTGCTGATTTTACACTCTTAACTAATTTTGGGGACAGCAAAAATGAGGATTCAATGAATCACTCACAAACACTTCCTTATCCAGGCACAAGCAAACTCAAGCAACCGCTATTTTGTGCAACAAACAACCACATTTATCTTTTTGTATTTTATTATGCAATTTATTAATGTTAAAACCGAATCCCAACAATAGAAATTCAGTCTCAACATTCTTTTTACCACGCATTAC
>DASRMG010000211.1:0-3865 GCA_035648035.1 Desulfosporosinus sp.
CAGGACGGGACACAAGGTGAAGCCGTATAACAACATGCCCATGTGGTTTGCTCTGTGAACCCAAAAAAGAAAAAGAAGTTAAAATGCGCTAGTTAGGTGAATAAAACAAGGCTGCTTGTGAAGAAAGGAGTTTATCTTAAGTTTTTCAAAATCGTGTCTTGACAAGCGGGGGCATTACAGACAGCCCAATACCCTTTATCATCAAAGAATCTACCGGACATGTCTATGGATGAATTCAAACAAATTAAAACTGGCGTGACTTACGAACAAGTCACTGAGATTGTTGGGACGACTGGTGAGATCGTCGTTGAAACAGGACTTCCTGGCAATCAGTTTTACACCGTGACCTATCAATTCAAAGGCCAGGGGGATATATGGGGCAACGCCAATGCACAGTTAACGTTTCAAGGTGGTAAGCTAACTACAAAGACTCAAAAGGGACTAATGAAATATATATACGAAGAAATAGGCGAATTAAAGTGACTCTCAAAAATAAGCATTGCTTCAATTAGCTAGACTACCGCCATATTTGATTAAAACAGAAGACAAGGGAGTGCAAGTTTTAGTAAAGCAGCGTTAGACCTTGGCTCTTCAGTGGTTAAGTTCCAAAAATTAACAATAAGAAGCATAAGGTGGTGCTCCCATGACTACAGCAGACACAATTCATCAGCTTAGAGCTGAACTATGGAATTTAACTTATACCCATTGGAAAACAGAGACGCTTTTTTCTATCCAGTGGTGGAGTTCGATCGTCCTCATTGCTATTGCCTATGCTATCTGGTGGGTAATAGTAGACAAACGTCGGTTATCACAAATACTCTTATTCGGGTCGTTAATAGCAGTAGGACGGACAATGATGGATGTTGTTGGTACCAACGCTGCCTTTTGGAGTTACGAAATTTGCCCAACACCATTTTCCCCTTGCCCCTTGCAGCTTGATGTAACTGTGATAGCGTTGGCTTTTATGGTGATTTATCAGTATTGTCACTCATGGAAGAAGTTCCTTGTATGGACGATAGTAGCTACGGGAATTATCTCTTTTGTATTCTTCCCAATATTAATAACGTTTGGCTTTCTTAAATTGTATAATTGGAATGTAATCTACAGCTTTGTTTTGATTATCGTAATAGCTTCATTCTCACGGTGGGTGGTGCTGGGGGTCCTAAACCTTCAACAAATTCAAAAATAAGCGAAAGTCGTGAACACATAATTATCAACCCCATTAAACCCCTGGACTAGGTATTAAGTTGAATATGTTTCCACTCTAATTTATAAACAGAGAGATAAATTGGATAGACTATAATAAAGTCGCCTTTTGTGAGGCGGCTTTATTATAGTCTGCATTGGGTCAAATTATGAGGTTAAGATTAATCAAGGACAGAGGGATTTCGACGTATTCATTGAAGCTTATACTGGTCAGTCCCTGCGGGTTACAAATAACAGTATTGATGACTCTAAAACAACGGATGCTACGCCTAACGTGACGGTTACCCCTAATGTGGCGACAATCATGATATTGTTTCTGTCTGTAAATTTCCTCCCATCTTCAATAAGGAATTGAAATGCATATAATGGAAATGCCTTGAGAAATTATTTCCAATTGCCTTGTTCTAAGGATATTTACTATCCAAATTTAAAACTTCGTCGCATCCACTGTTTTTCTTATTTAGGCACTGACTGAGTGCAATCCCTTGTTTGTCCATGAAGATAGCAAAGCTTTGTTTAGGTACTACATACCCTTCTTTTTGGGTTTGGCATGTTTTCAAAGAGAGTCTTTCCCGCAAATACGGCTTTGGGGCATACGAAAACTTAATGCGAATAACGGATAATATTCTGACGAGCATTCCTTTGTTGGTTATACTGATAGTAGCATGGAAATATGACCTTGTCGGTGCAATAGGATTTTGCTTCGAAGGTGTGTGCTTTCTTACTTATTTTGAATGGGGAGACTTCCCAATCGGAGATGTTCCGATTTTTATTGGGATCTTATTCGATTTAAGCTGGGTTAAAAAACGAAAAAAAATTAGATGAAAAAACAGGTGAAAACCTGAATATCGTTTTAATTATTAATACTAGAACAATATAGTGCTTGTTGAACAGTATTCTTCAAATGTGCATTAAGCTCCTAACAGATGAGGGGTTGCTTTACGTAACCCTAATGATGGGACTCAAAAAGGGATTTACTTCTGTTCAATTGAATAGATAAAGGTGAGTCTTTAAAGCGCTTGCAAAAAAGGAGGGCAGAAAAGTGTCATTTGTTTTACCCGTCACTACTTTAAATCTGTTTTGCACTGGCTTACTTTTTTGGCCTGAGAGTTAGATATTTTATATCGAAGGGAAAAGAATTTATTGGTTTATTCTTTTGCATTGGAATTTTGATTACATTCAATATGACAAAGGATATTTACTTTTCACCATACAAAAACAGTCTTTTTAACGCAATATGTTATGCCTTAGCGAATGGATTAGCGTTTGGAATAGGAAATAGACATTCAAAAGTTCGATAAGTAATTAGTACCAGCGTTACTCTTTGATAAACGCTGGTGCTGTACGTAATAATCCTTATCCACCCAAATCTAGAAAAGATAAATAATTTATTGCCGGAGAATGATTTCGATGTGCCAGTAAATAATTTAACGAGAAAAATCGCTATGTTTAGAGAAAGGACTGTGGGTCAATGGGAAGAACGTTGATGGAATTGATTATTCTAACGTCTATCATCCATATAGTAGATACACTTTCTTACTCTGTAAGACTGAACTCTGTTAAGAGTGGGCAAGTTGCATTATCCCTTTCTCTATTTAATCTTTTCGTACTTGTTGCACGTACTGCGAATACCTTTCAAGCCCCATTGATCGGAGGTATTATTGGGATGAGCATTGCTCATGGTTTAGATCCAATAATGGATATGCGTAAAGTGATTTTTGCTTCGACAATTGGAACTCTTATAGGCGTGCTATTAATTCCATCATTTCTAAGAATTTTTGAGAAAGCTGTAAAACGCTTAGAAGTGACCGGTTCTGCTCCATCACTTGTTGTAGAGGCTTTGCATATAAACAATATTAAAAGAATTATTAAAAGTGCAACAAAACCTTCCAAATTTATGTTAGATAAATTAAGGTATCGAGAGATTCCAAAGAGATTGCTTATCTTAAATGCATTAGTTACAGGAATATATACGGTTGGTGTTCTTGCGGCAAGTTATTCAGCAATATTAGTTTCAGCCGAGAATAGACTTGCAGTTGTAGCTTCATCTGGAATGATTAATGGGATCGCTGCAATTTTACTAACGCTTCTTATCGACCCAAAGTCAGCTATAATTACTGATCAAGCACTAAGAGGGAAAAGACCATATAGTGATGTTAAGGCACTAGTAGTGTTGCTTATTACTTCAAAGCTGGTTGGTACTTTGATAGGCCAGGTACTGTTCTTACCCGCAGCCCAATTAATTGCCTTTATTTACAAGTAGTGCCGATTTTATGATGGAAAAGACGTTAGGCTAGCTATACAAATCCTACTTTATGTAATCGTCATTATAGATCTGAAAAGGGATTTTTAGTAAGGATTGGAGGACTGCGTAATGAAAAAAATATTTTTAGTTGAGCCTCAAGAACGATATGCAAAAGGGCTAGAGAAGATGGTTAATGAGTATAGAGAATATGGTGAAAAAGAATATTTTGATATGTACAAAGAAGCTGTAAACGATTTTAATGGATATGTTTCTAAATTAAATGACAACGCTAAGGGGATAGGCTTACTTGAATGGGGGGTACCTCAATGCACTTACTGGTTAACAAATATGGAAGATGATATTTTGGGAATTGTAAGAATACGCACATCGTTAAATAACGAATTTGTAAGAAAT
>DASRMG010000212.1:0-20054 GCA_035648035.1 Desulfosporosinus sp.
TCGTCCTGAGCCAGGATCAAACTCTCCATAAAAAGTTATTTCACTTCTCTATAATGAAGAAGATGATTCGCTCATTGTTCTTTGAAACTCTTTCGAGTTTCCTCATTGGCTGTCCTTGTTGTTTAGTTTTCAAAGATCAGGGATAGTCATAATAAGCTCTTGTTTTAAGTAACTTTTCGCCCGCACCCGTTCGGGCCGGAACTACATCTTAGCATTTTCAACTCGTGTTGTCAATGACTAATTTACTTATTCTCGACTGAATAGTTCGAAGCTTTAATCCCTCGCTTGTTCAATCGCCGTGCGTCTTTGTGGCGCTCAGTTATAGTACCATTTCCAATCGGTGTTGTCAACTATAATATCTATAAAATAGCGAAAAGGGAAGCTACCCTCTTCGCTGGAAAATTTGGACTAAAACATGGAATAATGTTCTTTCTATACCTCTTACTTATTTAAACCGTGAGATTCCTTTCTCAATTGAATCCTTCAGGTCATTCCATGCATTCTCAGTTCCAACTTTTACATCTTCCCAGCCATGCTCGCTAGAGCTTTTAAGCTGTCCATATTTAAGCATGAAATCGTCTCTTTTCTTCTCCAGTTTATCCATTTGAGAAAGGTATTCTAATTTCACATCCGCCTTCATTTCTGCTGCTTCAGTTTTCATCACGGATATTTTTGCATTGTATTTTGCTAGATTGGCTTCAATCTTTTCCATATACACAGTTCGCTTTTCCATGTTTTCATTCCCCCCATTGTATTTTAGCGTTGATTTACGGTACTTAAACTGACTCTTTCTAATCTTTACTATACTTATATTTTATCCAATTGACTTAGAACTATATAGAGAAACATAACCTAGAAGAAGGTCCGCCATCCATTCTGAATCTCCCTATGGTTTTCTACGTCTTAATCTTGCTATATATGATTTTAATACTCTGTATGAAGTCCGCATTGATCAATTGGTTACCTTGTTTCGTTTCTACTTCAAGCCAATTTTCTTTGACATCAATAATGACTCCCTTGACGTTCGTGCCAAAAGTCCCTGAATTTATGTGGCACTTCTTGCCAATATATTTATTGACGAGCTCGCTTGTCATCACTACAACACCTTTCCGCTTCCTAATCTTTAATAGTACTAACTTTTCTACTGCACGTTGCTGCGGTAAAATGATTAAAAATACAACAAGTATTGGCAGATAGATCGCGATCATTGAACTTGTATCCAATTTCCTCATCCTTTATTTAATTTTACCGTGAATTAAATCAACCGCCCTGCTCTATCCTTCAACCCAACTTACGATATATTCAGTGTCTTGTGGTATATTGATGTTCCCTGGATCACTGACCACCCATTTCCCCTCAATACCAAGTTCGTTCGCTGTCATTTCAAAATGACACATCGCAATCCCCATATCCACTCTTTGCAAATCATTAGCCAATAACTTAGCATAACCTTTGGTATGCTGTAGGTAGAAATGACTAGTAACACCATCCTTAACAATCCTCCACGGTTGCTTATTAGAGGCAGAGGGGGCCAGTCGGAGCATCTCTAAAGGCGCCAAGTATTTACCAGCCGCCGACTCAGATAAGTGATGCTTAAAATCATAGCTGAAGAAAAGCTCATCCCATTTTTTTCTATTTTTTGATCCAGCAACAAACCTCATTGCTGAATCCAGCAGCCTCGTATTACTGCTTGAATAGCCGATGGGTGAGATGCATGGCAATATCTCTTGATCTTTTTGCTCAATTGCCTTACTAAATTCGCTTTTTTTAAAAGTACCACCTAGCCAACAAGTGCCCAAGCCCATAGACGTGGCATATAAAATCACTTTTTCTAGTGAATACCCATAATTTTCTAAATCATGGTCGCTCTTTTCTACCAACGCCACGAGATAAGTCGATGCACCCTTTATCACGCCATAGGTTCCAAGGGTCGCTTTCGATTTTAATCGCGCAAGTTCGGTTTCAATAAGATTAACTCGGACTTTTCTGCCAAATGGACCCTTTAGACTCGAAAAGAATTCACGCAACTTTTCCTTTATCTCAGGTGGAAGGGGTTGTGCTATGTAAGTTCGGACAGATCGCCTCTGTTTTATTATTTCAGTCATCGGCATTCCGAATAATTGTTCAACGGCCATTCTAAACCCTCCAATACTGTGATTCAATGTTAACTCTGTCAAAGCTCCTTACCACATAGCAATGTGGCCATCAGCTCTTGACTCAGTGCCACCTACTAACATTCCATCCTTCGTTCTCCAGATAATTTCACCACGTCCGAAACTAGAAGTATCCTTGGCCCAGCGAATGTTATGCCCCCTACGCGCTAGTTCTTGGGCAATAGGCTCTGGGAACGAGGGTTCAAGCTCAATGGTTTTCCCATCAATCCATTGCCAACGGGGTGCATCCAGCGTTGCTTGAGGGTTCAAATGGTAATCCACTGCATTCATGATCACCTGAATATGCCCTTGAGGTTGCATGAAACCACCCATCACACCAAAAGGTCCTACTGGAAGATTGTCTTTGGTTAAGAAGCCAGGAATAATGGTGTGGTAAGGCCTTTTACCAGGTTGAAGACAATTAGCATGGCTAGGATCCAGCGAGAAATTATTTCCTCTATTATGTAAGCTTATCCCTGTTCCTGGGACGACTAAGCCAGAACCAAAGCCCATATAGTTACTTTGGATTAAGGATACCATGTTGCCCTCACCATCGGCCGTGGCCAAGTAGACCGTCCCACCTCTGGACGGATTTCCAGGTTCAGGCTGAAGCGCTCTTTCACCGATTTGCTTTCGTCGTTTCGCAGCATACCCCTCTGAAAGCAAATCTTCAATACTAAAGTTCATCTGAGAAGGCTCAGCAATGTACTTCATTCCGTCGACAAAAGCGAGTTTAAGGGCTTCAATTTGCCGATGATAGCTATCAGCACTCTCTTTCATTTCAAAGTTGAACCCTTTTAAACTATTCAAGGCCATTAACGCCACGAGTCCATGACCATTGGGCGGAATCTCCCACACCTCATACCCACGATAATTAATGGAAATCGGCGATACCCATTGGGGTGTGTAGCTCATCAAATCGTTCTTTCTCAGAAAACCACCGTACTTCTTAGAAAACTGGTCTATCTGATCCGCAATGTCTCCACGATAAAATGATTGGGCGTTAGTTTCAGCAATTGATTGCAATGTACGTGCATGATCTGGAGAACGCCAAAGCTCACCAATTCTAGGAGCACGTCCTCGGGGTGCAAACGTCTTAAACCAGTCTTGAAATTGCTCATCTTTAAGCTCTTGAGTGTATTGATCAAAGGCTTTCTCCCAATTTATCCCAACCGTTGGTGAGACGGGATACCCTTGTTCAGCATAAGTAATTGCAGGTGCCATAACTTCTGTCAGAGGAAGCTTACCAAAACGAGCACATAACTCTGCCCATGCCGCTGGTGCCCCAGGAACAGTCACAGGAAACCATCCCCTGGACGGCATTTCACGGTGCCCCGCTTTCTCTAATGCTTGCATTGTGAGCAGTTGGGGTGCAGGACCACTAGAGTTGAGTCCGAATAGTTGGCCCTTTGTCCAAACCAAAGCAAAGGCGTCCCCACCGATTCCATTAGAAGTCGGCTCCACGACCGTTAGGCAGGCTGCTGTGGCAATCGCAGCGTCAATTGCATTTCCACCTTTTCTTAAGACTGACAAACCCGCTTCAGCAGCGAGCGGCTGCGACGTTGCCACCATACCATTTTTGGCGTACGCAGTCATACGACGTGAGGCATAAGGATTATAATGTGTGTCAAAATTAAGCATTTAAAGAACCCCCCTGTCCTGACCTTTAATGACTCCGCTTTTTAAACACTGATAACAATCTCCACGAAGAATACAAAATAAGAGCAGCATAAAGATACATACTAAACTGTATAGACGACCAACTAAAATCCCCGAGATACACGCCGATGATTTGGCCCATTATACCTGCAAGCATCCCCACAATAATGGAAATCCACATTTGGAGGACGACATTATGTTTCTTTCGCTGGGTGAAGAAATAAAGGTAAAGTACTATGGCAATAATAAACACGCTTCTTGAAACCAATAGAAGTATTGTCATTTCACTTTCTTCCTTCTTTACATATTTTAGGAGCAATTAAGAAGTAAGTATACCATAAATCTAGGGTCTTTCAATAAAAAGGAACGACCCGGAGGTGTTCCTTTTTAAAGTGTTAATATTCAATGTAATTACATTTGTTTTATAGTCAATATGAATTAATCTTCAATCTTGACGTCGTTTTTTTAATTCTATAGTTAATTTCCAGAAAGAATAAATAATAAGGGCTAAATAAAAGAGTAAACTGAGTTGTACTGAGCTCCAGCTATATCTGCCCTGTTGTATGCCGATCACTTTGTCAGATAATCCCGCAATCATCCCAATAATTATGGTAAACCACATTTGAAGCTCGACGTTTTGTTTGTTTCGCTGGGTGAAGAAATAAATATAAACTACTAGGGAAATAAGAATCACGCTTCTTGAAATAATTAGTAGTATTGTCATTACACTTTCTGCCTCATTTACAATAAAATTTATCAACAACGATTAGTTTAGTATAACAAAACAAGTTGCTTGTATCAAGGACTGCAGGTGACTAATTCCGCAATCTAGCTGCAACTTCAATAAAAGCTGCGCAGGTACAGCAATTATTGCGGTGGCTATCTTAATTCTTATTGCTTTAGGCCTTATCTTCTAAAATACTCCTCAAAATCAATAAATTCATAAAGCGATCACTTTAGTGAGGTAGTTTTATGAGGACTTGGAAAATACATCTTATGAATTAACGCTTCACCCATTAGATCAAGATATAATTCACGCATCGTCCTTCTTATCTCTTGATTAATTATTTCCATAGAAGCTACGAGTGGTAATGCCATTAGATGCATGGGAATATCCCATATTGAGTATTCCACTCCCTCAATAAGATAAAACCCTGCCTCTTCATAAAATTCAATACGCCGCCTGCGAAGATGGGACTCCCCCTCGGTCTTTGCATCGTCTGGCCGTTCAACTTCGACGAGAAGAGCCTGCTTATCTATATACCTTTGTTGTAGTCTTTTCATAAAAGCAGATCCGATACCCTCGTCCCTCCGCCCCTTATATACGGCTAAAAGACTAATAAGGACAAAGCTATTGTCATGGTTGTCCGTGCAGATAGCATAGGCTAGATCTTGTTCTCCTTCACAGAAGATCAAGGCCTTTTGAAGACCCTTTTGAAGGTGTTGATATAAGATGGCATACGGTGAATATTCGCCCTCAGAAAAATCCCGTACAATTCGTTCATAAAAAGCCTTTAATTCATCCAGTTCCATGCTGCGGATGTAGTACTCGGACATAATGTATAAGTTTCCCCCTTTTGATGTTGTTACCACCCTCTGGAACTACCCCCACCTCCGCCTGAACCGCCACCTCCGCCGAATCCACCGCCTCCGCCGCCATTGCCGCATCTACCCCGAAGTAACATGCCCAGAATTATGCCTAAAATGAAACCGTGAAAGAAACGGTGATCGACATAAATCAACAGAATGAACAGTATAAACAAAATAGCTTCAACCCAGATTGGCAGGGGATTAGTCGCGGGGACTGACGCTGAACTAGGTAACGCTTGGGGCGAATTGATGTCCACAGTGACTTGATACTCCTTAGCCACTTGCTGCGCTAAGGCATTGTAGCCATTCAGAATTCCCTTATTATAATCATTTGTTTTAAAATACGGCAACATATACTCATCCTGAATCTGACCGGTCTTGGCATCAGGTAAGGCTCCTTCCAACCCATAACCCACCTCAATCCGAGAGACCTGCTCCGTAGGTGACACAACCATTAACAAGCCATTGTTTAATGTTTTATCTCCGATCCCCCATCCCCGTAGTATAGCTAAGGAATAGTCCTCAAGGGCTGTTTCGTTCAGACTGTTTACCGTGACGACGACTATCTGAGCTTTTGTTTTTTGTGCCAGCGAGGCAGAGGTTTGAACAATCAGTTGTTCAGTCGCTTGATCAATAACATTGGCCTGATCTAAAACAAAAAAGTCACGACTCGGTTGAGGGATGGCAGGTTCTGCTGCCTTTAAAGGGAAGCTAATTGACATTAATAATAACATCAACACCGCAAGAAGGGATAGTTTCTTCACGTAGTATCATCCCCTTCGTTTTACCTCTTTCATTCTAAAATTTCACTGCTGGAGCATTTTCGACATTAGTGTTCGGTTTAAAATAATCCCTTGGCCCAAACCCTAAAATCCCTCCATAAAGTGAGGTGGGGAAAGTTTTTATTTTCGCATTATACGATTGAACCGTATTGTTATAGTCCATACGAGCTGTAGCGATGCGATTTTCTGTGCCGGCGAGCTCATCTTGCAAGGCACGAAAGTTGGCATCGGATTTTAGCAGCGGATAATTTTCCACAATTACTAATAATTTTCCCATAGCTCCAGTTAAAGCCTGATCTGCCTCACCTGCATCTGACACGTTGGTAGCACCCGCTAATTTTGCTCTTGCTTCTGCAACTTCAATAAAAATATCTTTTTCCTGTGTGGCATATCCCTTCACAGTCTGTACCAAATTAGGAATTAAATCTGCTCTGCGCTGTAATTGGTTCTGCACCTGACTCCAGCTCCCATTGACGCTTTCTGAGGTTTTTACTAGATTATTGTAACCTGAGATCATCATCACTCCCAGAAGGACAATGATACCGACCGTAATCAACCATTTTTTCATTTTTAATCCACTCCTACTTAATCTATGTAATCATCATCATGCCCTGCCTTAGCGTACCACATACGTAGTTTATTATATGGTGACATAGTGAATTCTACCACCAAAGGACATTAATAAAAGACGCTCTCTGAGACGAGCGTCTTTTATACATTGGCAGAGATGTTTAACAACTCTTTTATAAAAATCTGTACCAAATGTTACCTAAAATACGATCCCTAAAGCGATCAACAATAAGATAATAACGACAATAATTGCAATTCCTGCGCCACACCCTGCTCCAGCTGCTCCAAACATAATTTTGTCCTCCTTCTATTCATTTATTACTTTAATCTTCTTTATTCTTATTTAGCAGATTAACCCTAAGGCAATTAAGATCAGAATTGCGACGGCAATAACACCAACACCTACGCCAGCATTCGCGACTGGTGCACAACTACCCATTCCATATCCGTACATGGTATATCCTCCTTTATTTTACAGTCGTAAGATTGAAGAGCGATTTATCATTATATTCCAAGCCCTCAACTTTTAATAAGAACTTGGTATCTCTTGGTTATAGTGTAGGATATGCCAAGGAGCAAAATATGTTAATTTATTCCATAAATACATTAGGCTATTAGTTATACAAGATCTCCACGTCGTACTGTTACAACACTAATAAAAGCAAACATGAAATAATCCCTGAAAGTCCATCAACAACTTCAGTGATTATTAAGAATTATTTCTTTCAGGTTTATAGACCATAGTGATAGCAGTGAAATATTATTATAGTTTCTTTAAGACTAATGCTGTCCGACTGGGAGAATAAATCGTGAATCCCACCTTGTTGTCTCTCTCAGAAAGTATCTTAGTCTGATAAATATAGTCTTTGGCAATTCGCCCAAGGCCTCCAAATATTATTTCATCACTATTAAATACCACCTGATATTCTCCATAGTCTTCTACCGGCAATGCAAATTCAGAAAACGATTTTGTTGGATTGAAGTTAAATAGAAAGATCAAACCACCTTTCTTATAGGCCAACATGTTATCCTTCTCATCGATCCATAAGTTTTTTAAATCTTTCGCTTGCAATATTTTGTTCACTTTCAAAAAAACAATCACTTCTCGATCAAAATTAGCCAAATCCCCGTAGCGGAGCGCCTGATTGTCCATAAGGCTCCAATGCCTGCAGGAGTACTTATAGCTCCAGTTGTTTGCTATTGTTGGGAAATCTATCCATTCAGGATGGCCGAATTCGTTGCCCATGAAATTCAAGTAACCTTCACCCGCTAAGGTTGTCGTTAGGAACTTTATCAGCTTACTTAGCTCCACGGCTCTACTGACAATAATACTCGGGTCGTTTTTTCCCATATGCCAGAACATTTCTTGATCGGCTAACCTGAAGATCAGAGTCTTATCTCCAACGAGTGCCTGATCATGGGACTCGGCATAACCAATCGTTTTTTCTTGCGGACGGCGGTTCGTTAACTCATGCCATAGTTGGTTCATGCTCCAGTCTTCATCCTTGCGTTCCTTTATGGTCTTTATCCAAAAATCGGGCACTCCCATCGACAATCGATAGTCAAAGCCGATACCGCCATCCTTCACAGGTAAGCACATTCCTGGCATACCACTCATATCCTCAGCAATGGTTATAGCATCCGGTCGTATTTCATGAATTAATTCATTTGCAAATTGCAGATAAGCAATGGCATTTACGTCCGCATTGTTATTGAAATACTGACTGTAATCAGAGAAGGTTACGCCTAGCCCTTGATGAAGGTATAACATAGAGGTCACTCCATCGAAGCGAAAGCCATCAAAATGATATTCATCAAGCCAAAATTTAATATTCGAGAGAAGAAAATGAAGGACTTCATTTTTAGCATAATTGAAAAGCTTGGTGCCCCACGCTGGATGATCCCCCCTGACTCCCTCGTGAAAAAATTGGTAGTCAGTGCCATCAAATCCATTGATACCTTCTCTATAATTATCACTGGCATGAGAATGGACGAGATCCATCAATACAACGATACCCATTGCATGAGCAGTATCTACTAATTCCTTTAAATCATCCGGTGTCCCAAACCATGACGATACCGCAAAAAAATTGGAGACCTGATATCCAAACGATGCATAATACGGGTGCTGCATAATGGCCATGATCTGTATGGTGTTATAGCCCGCTTTTTTTATTCTTGGAAGAATATTAGCCGTAAATTCCTGGAATGAACCGATACCCTCTTTTTCTTGTGCCATACCAATATGTAGCTCATAGATGAACAACGGAGATGTATGATTGACCCGGAATTCATGATCATGCCATGTGAAGCGTTGCTTTGGCTGCCAAATTTGGCCTACGAAATCTTTGTTGACTGGGTTTTGCACCGAACGCGTTATATAGAGGGGTAATCGATCACTCTCGATACCGTTTGCTTTTACTCGGACTTTAATCAACGACATATGTTGTAGTGCATCTCTACCTGGTAAAAATATTTCCCAATTGCCGTGCTCTTTACGTTCTAGTGGATGAGTTACGGGATTCCAATTATTAAAATCTCCCAGAAGGTGAAGTTCCTCAGCACCCGGAGCCCACTCGCGGTAATACCAACCCTCTTTGACCAAATGGAAACCATAAAATAGGTGTCCATTAGCGAAGGTTTTGAGCTTAAGATGTCTTCCAAGCAACGCCTTTTTATTGGAAGTATATTTGTCCATCCGAAGTTGAAGAGCCTTTTCAAAAGGTTTAAGAGTGGGATCAATCTCCAATATGTTGAGCTTGGTTGCCTGTAAAGATGAAACTTTCATCTTAATGCCTCCTCTTCAATACGAATTTTCGGATTTATTTCCATATATTGTCTCCCTACATCATAACAAATAGGCAGACAATATGCTATTTCATTTTACAGAAGCGCGCAACTTGTTAAAAAGTTTTCTGTAAGAAGCATAAATTACAAATAACAAAATAATGATCAACCCTAATAACACTCCAAACTGCGTTACCAAATCGCTTATAGTCTCCCATGCATTACCAAACCAATACCCTAATCCCAAATAAGCGGTAACCCACAGAAATTCTCCCATTATGGCAGTCAATATAAAATGCCTAAATCTATACTTAGTGATTCCTGCGGTTGCATTGACCAAAGAACCTAGCGCTGAAAATGGAAACCTAGTTAGCAGAATTGCAAACTTTCCGCGCCTTCTAAAATATAAACCAGTTTTTTTGAGCTTTGGATCTAAGTACTTTTGAACTCTAGGAAAGGTATTCAATATATACCTTCCGAACCGTCTCCAAGTCCAGTAAGCTACACTATCGGCCATTACTTCAAACAGCCACACCCCACAAAAAAGCAGGAAAATGTTATATTCACCTGCAAATGCATAAGCGCCAGAAGCCATGACCAATGCACCTGCCCCTGTAGGAACCCCAATTCCTTGGATTATTATTAACACAGCTAAGAAGATTATATTGTATTCTCTGAAAACCTCCATGGTTAAAGTATAAATATCACTCATGCTCGTCGCCCTTCTGGCTAGAATTGTCAACAATGCTTTGTAAGCATTTTATCATTTCCTCGCGCGTTTTATTATATTTTTTACTAAGGCCCAAGATACTTAATTTGTAATCCGCAGGCTTTGGCGTTATTTCAAAAAGTTCAAATATTGTTGCTTCCCCAACACCGAATTTTTCAGACAATTGCCGAACAGTCATCGAGCTATAGATTCCAGATTCGCCGAATTGTCTGCTTTGATGCGTCGGTAATTGAACTCTGCCTATACTGTTATGTAACTTTACAGACTGCTTTATAGTTGCAAAGAGTAATATCGTTACTATTATTAATGAGAAAGCCATAGTTATCTTCTTGCCCATATTTTGCCTACTTTCACACCTTGTTTATTTGTGGTTCAAAAATATTTAGAGTTAATCTTTGTGTCATTATAACATGGTGAATTTTTATTACGCATAGAAGATTTGAAATTGACTTGTAATATTAATACCAATATAATATTAGCGAATCAATTGTTACTAACAACCACTTATTTAGTACAAAAAGTCTAAACTTTAACAAATGTAGGACTATCCCATGGCTGGATAGCTCCTAATTGCTAAATTAATTAAATTTTACACTAAGTATGAGAGGGGTTGACACTGAATGCTACTAATATCAGTCGTAGTATTGCTTCTTTTTTCTATAACATTACTCGCCATCAAAGTTTATAGGAAATTTCCTGCTGTGGGATCTAAGCACCTCTTCCTGCAAACACTCCTGGTGTTTCTTTGGCTTCTAATGGATGCTTTCGTTCTATTTGGCTTTCAACATGATTTTATCCTTCAGATGCACGCTCTTAAGTTTGTTAGTATTGTTGCGACACCCGTCGTGTTTTTGTTTCTTACCATAGTCTACACAGATAGTAATTTCATTTTTAAAAAGATCAATAAACTATATTTCTGGATTATACCGGTTATCACCCTTATTATGATTGCTACAAATGATACATATGGCCTATTTTTCTCAAATCTTGAAGTAATTAAGGTGGGCAATTATTTTGGAGTGATCCCCCACAAAGCGATCATGTTTTGGGTGCATGCAACTTATTCTTATCTGCTGATCTTGTTTAGTCTCGTTCTATTAATCAATAAATTCATCAAGTCGCCGCCTATCTATCGTCAACAAAGCGGTTTTTTGTTGTTGTGGTGCAGTCTTACCTGGTTATTGAATATTCTTTTCGTGTGGGGCTTTAATAAAAATTATCTCTATGACCCCACTCCCATAAGCGCTTTAATGCTGTTATTCGTCTACTACTGGGGATTATTTAAATATGGCGCGCAAAGGATTGGCCCTATTGTGCGAGATCTAATTGTTGAAAATATGGAAGACCTGATTCTTGTACTAGATAACTCTGATATAATTATTGAAATGAACCCCTCCATGAAAAGTAGTCTAAGCAAAATAGGCATTACCACTAATTTTATTGGATCAGCTATAGTTTCTTTATCTGCTCTCCTCCCAGACTTATCGAATAGATTTATCAATTATTCAGGCAAAGAAACCCTCGTTAACGGTGAAGGTAGCCAGGTTATCTACTATGAAATTGAAAGAACAATCGTTTTCGACAAGGACCAGAACAAGCTAGGAAGCGTTATCGTTTTACACGATATTACCGCTATGCACAAAGTAATGAAGAAATTAGAGTATATGACAAGTTTCGATCAACTAACTGGTTTATACAATCGGGCCTTCTTTGAAATTGAACTTGAACGTCTTGACACTGATAGGCAACTACCTATCAGCTTTATTGTGGGGGATGTCAACGGTCTCAAAATGACGAATGACGCTTTTGGACACGCCGTAGGAGACAGTTTACTTCGGCAAGTGAGTGACATCATCAGCGGAGCAATGCGAACTGAAGATATTAGCGCTCGTACAGGTGGCGACGAATTTTGCATTATCTTGCCTAAAACCGATGAGCAGGAAGCCATAAAAATAATCCAACGGATCAATAAACTGTGTGAAGAAAGCCAAGAAAAGCCAATCAAGGTCAGTGTATCTTGGGGCCATGCCAGCAAGACGTCATCTAGGCAAGCTATTCGACAGATTCTTAAAGAAGCAGATGCTGGCATGTACAAGAAAAAACTATTGGAAAGCAAAAGTACACATGGAGAAATAGTGGCTTCCCTGATCAATACGTTAAAAGAAAGCAGTTTTGAAACCAATGAACATGCTGAACGAATGAGATCCATGTCTTATCAACTAGGGCTTAAACTCCATTTATCCGAAAGTCAGATGGATGACCTGTCGATCTTAGCCTTATTGCATGATTTGGGTAAGGTAGGCGTTCCCAGCAGCATCCTAGAAAAAACAACTCCATTGACAGAGGAGGAGTGGGACGTCATGAAACGTCATCCTGAAATTGGGTATCATATTGCCTCTTCTTCCAATGATTTAAGTCATATTGCAGACGCTATTTTAAGCCATCATGAACGTTGGGACGGAAAGGGTTACCCCAGGAAGCTCAGCGGCCATGGAATTCCATATTTGGCGAGGATTATTTCAATCATCGATTCCTATGATGTTATGACCCATGATCGAATCTATAAAAAGGCAATATCTAGAGAAGAAGCACTGGAAGAATTACGAAGGTGTACTGCAAAACAATTTGATCCAGAAATTACTAAATCTTTCTGCCTCTTATTACAGGAGACACCTTCACTAGAGCAAAGTAAATTCATATCTCTAGCACATAGTGTATAATAGCATCGGGGAAAGCTAGACAAATACCCAATAATATTCATTTAAGAAAGAAGATGTTTTGAATGGAATTACTCGATGCCCTAAAAGCAAGACGAAGCATCCGGAAATTTAAGTCTGATCCCATTCCTGAAGCCTTAGTGACTCAACTGATCGAAGCCGCTCAGTTAGCTCCATCGGGTAGTAATATTCAACCTACACGTTTTGTTGTGATTAAGAGTAATGCTGTTCGTGCAAATTTAAGTGAAGCGACCCCTTTACCCTTTGTTAGCCAGGCACCCCTTGTCCTGGCCTGCTGTGTTGACTTGGAGTCCTTAGGAGACATGAGCACTCGAGCGAGCGAACTTAAAGAAGCAGGGGCCTTCATCGATACTCCCCTCGACAAGATGGATCTTAAGAGCTATGCGAAGCGCAAGCCTATGGAACCAGCGGCTGCCGAAGCTTATCTTCGTTTAAATGCTGCCATCGCTATCGATCACCTGACATTACGGGCCGTTGACCTTGGCCTCGGTACATGTTGGATCATGATGTTTAACCAAGAAAGGGTAAAACAGATCCTAGGGTTAGGCGAGAATTATAATGTCGTCGCCTTAATCCCTATCGGTTACCCTGACCAAAACCCTAAAACCCGTCCTAGAATTGATCTTAGTCAGATCTTACTGAAAGAGGTTTAATCCCAAACAGCTTATCTTAACACAATGGGTTTGTTAATAATCGTTTTGGCCTCGGCATCACTAATGACACCGTTATCAACCATACTGTACACGACTTGAACTTGCCTCTCACGGGCAAGTTTCATGTTTTTATAGGGGTCATAGTTACTTGGAGCATTGGGAAGGCCAGCAAGTAGGGTCACTTCTCCATCGTTCAACTCTGACGGAGCTTTCCCAAAGTATATCTCTGCTGCTTCGTGCAAACCGTAAGCACCATGTCCGAAGTAGATAACATTGGTGTAGAAGGCAAACGTTTCTTGCTTACTCATCGTGTCATACAACCCAATAGCATAGATGACCTCAAGTACTTTCCATGATAATGATTTAGACATAGTACTCAAAATTGTGTTATCAGTTAACTGCTGCGTAATGGTTGAAGCACCCTGAAGCGGCTGCCCACCACGAACATCTACAACGACTGCACGTAGCATTCCACTTAAATCTACACCTCTGTTTGTAAAAAAACTACGGTCCTCCGTCGAGATAATGGCATTTCTATACGTTTCAGGTATATCATTATATTCCAGAAATTGGCTATGACGAGCTTGTATTTGATTGTACACGTCACTACTCACGTCATCGGCAATGACATTGACATGAGTAAAGTAATATTTTAATCCAAACCAACTAATACACAAAACCACAAATATTAATAAAAGGAACTTAAACAAACTTTTAAGATATCGCCTCATGAATACCTCCGTCAGATCAAGAATAGGCTTGCTAAGCCTTTTAGAAATAATTACTATTTCTCACAATATTCAAAAATAAATCCAATTTACCCTTATCTCCATAAATATCCTTGCAAATTTCTAACCATTGATCTTTGGTGATTTTTTCATGTTCCGCGTCTTCTTCTAAATACTCAGAGTACATCTCCTCAATATTATCACGATTATTGTCAAATAATACTTTCCCTGCTTCTACCGAGTCCTGATAGATATTCATGGCAAAGGACCAGGTTAATGTATTATTCCATCGTGCATTAAACTTATTGAGTGCTCTCTTTAAGCCCTCAAATATTTCATGGTTTTCAAGTTCCATGACACGATCAACTTCCTCGATAATCTCTTTCATAAGTGGAATATCCATTTTGTATTCTAGTCCACATATACTCTCAGCCTTGCTAAATAAATCTTCCGCTTTGATCATAGCATCACTTATTTCCCACTGGTCACGTTTCAACCAAATTTCAAAAAAGTTTTCTAAGTAGATATAACGAACATAACCGGCCAACGACTTGATATTTAAGGCGAGCTCCCACATCCCAACCGAGCTAGAACACGGTGGAGCGCCAGACATAGAAGTCCATAAAAAGGCAGTATCCTCAGATAGTCTATCGATCGTATAATTCATGCCCACGATGTCGGGGAACTCGTTATTTTTCTGCCTTTGCCAATATTCAAATTGAGAATAGTTCATCTCATCCATAACACTACACCTCACTCTATCTCTAGTTGATATAGTTTATCACGTTTCTAGCATAGAAATATATACTTAAAAAACGTACCGTGCTGGGCAAACTATAAAAGACGCTCTCGCCAAAGCGAAGAGCGTCTAACAATTATTTTAAAAGACTAGAAGGAATAAAGACTTAGAATACAATTCCCATTGCGATCAATAATAAGATGATGACTACAACCATTGCAATTCCAGATCCATACATAAATATAACCTCCCTTATTCGATACTAATTCAGTTTATCTAGCAGGAAAATACTAATCCTAAGGCAATTAAGATCAAAATTGCGACAGCAATAACGCCAACGCCAATGCCAGCATGAGCGACAGGTGCACAAGCATTCACTCCATATCCGTACATGGTATCCCCTCCTTCATTTTATTTGTTATAGAAATTTAAGAGAAATTTATTATACTATTTCCTTAGTGATTGACAGAAGAATAAATATACATTGGCCACTTTTTATTTGGTATTTTCTGGGTATACTTTAAGATATGTTAAATTCCATAGAATGTTAATATTTTCCTAAAATTATTTTTCTTTATGTTTTAATAGTCACTTAAACCTCCTGTTGTAAGCTGTATATATTTAAAGCCCCCACCAGAGATTTCTGGTGAGAGCAAACTAGAACGGAACTATTACATGCTTACAATGTTGAACTATTGAAGGTGTTCAGTTAATGACCTTCTTATTATGGTGTGAGATTTCTTTTAGTATCTTCCTTTTTTTCCCCAAGCTCTACCTAAAACTGCTGCCCCAGTTATAAGAGCAGAAGTTATTAACCACGTTGGTTTGGAAGTTTTCTTTTTAAATCCCAACATTTTAAAATCCCCTTTCATAACTTATTTTATCACCTGCTTAGTTTCTGTAATATTGCCATAGAAATACCTGTAAAATGTTGTATTTATTTTTTTTGTTTACATCCCAACCCGCTCTATCGACTGAATCAGGTATATGTCAATGATTTAGTGGGAAACTAGTTACATATTTAAGTAGAGGGAGTTTGTTATGCAAAGAAAATATACTGATATCTCCTTATGGAAAGATATATCGGAAGAACAATGGAATGATTGGAAATGGCAAATTGCCAACAGAATCACAACTGTTGAACAATTAAGACAGGTTGTGGACCTTACAGCCGATGAGACGAAAGGGATCAGTCGCTGCCTTGAAACACTACGCATGGCGATTACCCCTTATTATGCTACCCTTATTGATCCTGCCGATCCTGAGTGTCCCATCCGTAAACAGGCCATTCCTGTTGCATTAGAATTGGATGTGGCCAAGTGTGATATGGAAGACCCTCTTCATGAGGAAAGCGATTCACCAGTAAAAGGACTTACTCACAGATATCCAGACAGAGTTTTATTGCTAATAACAGATCAATGTTCCATGTACTGCCGTCATTGCACCCGACGTAGAATGGCGGGAGCAACCGATAAGGCCATGCCCAGAAAAGATCTCATAGAGGCGTTTGACTATATAAAAAGGACACCTAAGATCAGAGATGTTTTAATTTCAGGTGGCGACAGCTTGTTGGTAAGTGACGATGATATAGAGTTCATCCTCTCCAGTCTCAGAGCCATTAAGCATGTAGAAATCATCCGTTTTGGTTCCAGAACACCCGTAGTTTTACCTCAGAGAATTACAAATAGCCTGTGCAATATCCTTCGCAAATATCATCCGATATGGCTAAATACTCACTTTAACCACCCTAAGGAAATAACTCCTGAAGCAATAGAATCCTGCAGGAAACTGGCAGATTCAGGCGTACCACTCGGTAACCAAACGGTTCTGTTAAAAGGGGTTAATGACTGCCCGTATATAATTAAACAGCTAGTCCACGATTTGGTAAAAATTCGTGTACGTCCCTATTATCTTTACCAATGCGATCTATCGTCCGGAATCGAACATTTCAGAACTTCCGTAAGCAAAGGTATTGAAATCATTGAACTTCTCCGTGGACATACCTCCGGTTATGCCGTTCCTACCTATGTTATCGATGCACCTGGGGGCGGAGGTAAAATTCCAGTAAGTCCGCAATATTTAATATCTCAATCCGATGATAAAGTGATCCTACGCAACTATGAAGGCGTTATTTGCGCTTATACCGAGCCTAAAGATAAAACGAGCGAATGTCATCATTGTAATTACTGTCATAACAATGACGATCAGCCTTCCACAGGCATTGAAAAGCTTTTCAGGGAAGAAAATCTCAGCCTTGTACCCAGGTCAAATAATCGAATGGTGAGGCGGCGTGATCAACCGAACTCTTGACCTATTACCGTCAATGCCCGTGCTTCTTCTTAATAGAAAGAGGCACGGGCATTGACGGTTCCCAACCCTGATGTTATTAATAACGAGAAGGCCTACAAATCATTTCATGAAGCTTCGTTTCAAAGATACTACTTGCATGTGACGGAGTTATTACCACTGCAGTATCAGCCCCTTTACCTGAACCTCCTATTGCAATAATAGGTTCTCCATAAGGTATTAAACCAGCATCTAAAGCCATAATTGATATCTCAACGCATACTTTTGTACCCTGACCCAGCATTCTCAAAGAATGCGCTATTATTTCAGCAGGATATGCCCCACCAAAGGATTTACTGATCCCTCGCTCAGCTCCACTTAAAACATGAGTTGTTGTTAAGACATTGATGCCTAAATCTCCTAGTTCGCTGCGAATTTCTTTTGACATTTCACTTTTCCCTTGTTCTGGGTAACCATTTGCATGGGTCACGCAAATAATATTAAGACCGTTTGTGTTGATTAAAAGTTTAACCGTATCACCACTGGAAGAAGCGACCACAATGTATTTGATATGTTTTTCTTCTGCAACTTTTAACGCTAAAGTAACCGTCTCCTTAGTATTGATTTTACCGACTGAATCGAAATACATAAGTTTCACCACACTTTCCCATTTTTAAAAAGCAAAAGGATTAAGTTAACCACAATTATCACAATTCTCGCTCATATTAATAAGTTTGGTATTTCCCACCATAGGGACACCATAAGATGCAGGCTTTGTTTTCATATTTGACAAGAGCTTTATGTACTCTACAGGCAACCCTTGATCCATTGCACCTTGGACAATGAACTCTAAATACTCCGTGCTAGGAAACTTCGATTCTTGCAATACATCTTTTTTATATATTAAGGCATTGATTGTTCCCTGTTGCATATCTATGACTCCTACTGGATAATGAAAATACGCTCCCGTCCCATTCATGCGAGCATCCTGAGCTACGTCTAGAGACTCACAATCATAAGCCTGCAATTCGTATAACACCCCCCAAACTTCAGATTGAAGATCAGGAATGACGGTTTCCTGTGCTCCATCCCAAAGGGAAGAATACCCGTAAAATTCAACCCTGTAACCAGGTAGACGAGCAACACCAAGTACCTTTGGATTCGAACATCTACGCTTCATTTGGCCCAAGTCCATATTGGAACCATAGGCGAAATAATAGCGCGCCGTTTTCTTCATTATTTTCTCCCTCTTTTCGCTTTATTACCAACAATATCAAGCTTTTTATTGAACAACTTCAACCTTGCTCCAGATTATCATAATATTCGACACTGTCAATCTTAGTACCTTCTCATTGATAGTTACAGTTGAGGTTTTGAAGTTGGATCCCCTACCTCAAGGAGTACTTTATTGACTACTATAAAAATACTTGGATAAACAACAGCAAGCCAGTTTCTAAAGTCTAACGGTTGAATTTAATTGTAAAAAAATCCAAAATCACCCCCGTGAGTGCTTTTGGATTTTAAGCCACCATTGTTATACAGTGACCTACATCTTCCCTGAACGCTGAATTTGTCTAATCTCTCTTCTCAATCTACGAGGAAACATTAGATCTTCTTTACTGCAAATTAAGACCTTCCAGCCATCCTTATTAAGCTTTTTCAGATTACACGGCCGCTCCTGATCATCAAGGCAAATCAAGATATCATTGATTTGCGCCAGAAATGTCTCACCCATTAAGATTTTGTTCCAATATACAGTCCCTTTCGGAAATATTTTGTCAAGAACCTGTCTAAGCAGTTTAGCATGCAAAGGAACTTGCGAAGTGTTATACCCCTCAGTTTTAGAGTAAATGGATGCCTGAGCATCTGCTTTAGCTTGGGTTTCGGCTTGTTCAAGAGCCTCAGCGAGTACCTGAGCATCTACATCTGCTTTAGCCTGTGTTTCCCCTTGCACTAGGGCATCTGCCAGTACCTGAGCATCTTCTTTAACTTGCGTTTCCGCTTGAGCAAGCGCCTGAGCTAGTACCTGGGCACCTGCGTTTGCTTGTGCTTCCGCTTGCGCTAGGGCCTCTGCCAATACCTGAGCATCTTCCTTAGCCCGTGTTTCCCCTTGCGATAGAACGTTAGCTAATGCCTCAGAATCTACTTTGGCTTGTCTTTCCGCTTCCTCTTGAGCCTCTGCCAATACCTGAGCATCTTTCTTAACCCTTGTTTCTGCTTGCGCTAGCGCCTCTGCCAGTACCTCCGCATCTTCCTTAGCCCGTGTTTCCCCTTGCGCTACAACGTTAGCTAACAACTGAGAATCTACTTTGGCTTGTCTTTCCGCTTCCTCTTGAGCCTCTGTTAGCGCCTTGCCATCTTCTATTGACCGTATTTCTGCTTGCGCTAGCGCCTCCCCGAGCACATTGGCAGCCGCTTTTGCTTGTGCTTCCGCTTGCGCTAGGGCCTCTGCCAGTACTTGGGCATCCTCCTTCGCCCGTGTTTCAGCTTGCGCCAAAACCTCAGCTAACGACTGGGAATCCGCTCTGGCTTTTCTTTCCGCTTCCTCTTGAGCCTCTGTTAGCGCCTTGCCATCTTCTATTGACCGTGTTTCCGCTTGCGCTAGTACCTCTGCCAGTACCTCCGCATCTTCCTTAGCC
>DASRMG010000213.1:0-10807 GCA_035648035.1 Desulfosporosinus sp.
TCGTTCCTGAACCCGGAACTTGCGTTACACTAGCACGACGTCTCTACGTAAGCAACCTAGAGAACTTCCGTGTAAGCGACCCCAGACACGGGGCAGTGAACGTGATGTGAGCTGCCGCCAACCGAGCCAAGGTCCCCTCCCGCCATCCTTGGCTCCGGTGACACTCGGACGTCCTTGTCCAGCGGATGGCCTGATTAGTCGGGCGGGAACCCCGCTCCCCAAAGACAACAGCTTACAGAGCATATCACTACTCAGAATTAGCGCGCTGTCCAAGGATGGACGAGTGTCCCTGTAGCCAAGGATGGCGAGAAGGGACCGTCGTAGGTACCGAGAGCGTTTTAACGCAAGTTCCCTAGTTTGCTTCCCTGAAAAAAGAACACCTAAATTCTAAATGTCCCAAAAAATAATTATATAAGTTGCACGCTACATGACCAATGCTGGCATAAGTTACCTATGAGGTGATAATATGCTAGTTCGTTTTGGGGATGTTCGTGATTGGCCTTTTATTCATGACCTTGGAAAACTTGGGATTGCTGATAGCATTTCACCATGGCGGAAACAACCAATAGAGGAAACCCTTAAATACAGGGAGGGAATTCTCAAAGGGTTTTGGAGTTGGATCCAAAATTCTGGTTCCACTGTCTTTATTGCGGAGGCTTCTGTTGAAGAGAGTGAGTGCGGTTTAAAAACTGGAAGAAAGCGATCGATCGGTTATTTGATTTTACACACTTCGGCTAAGGAAGAGTTAACGGGCCTTTCACAAGGGTGGATCATGGATTTTGCAGTGCTTCCCGAATGGAGAGGTAAAGGCGCGGGTAAGGAACTGCTCAAGGCGGCAGAAGATCTATGTTATACGCTTAGCATTCCATACCTCGGTCTTGCTGTTAGCAGTCATAACGTAGGGGCACTGCATCTTTATGAACATTTCGGATTTGCCGAGGAAAGAAAGCTCATGGTCAAACGTTTGGATAAAAATAATATCTAGAAAACTAGGCTGGCGTCGAGCCTTTAGGTGCAGACGGTAGCCTTAGTGGTACTTATATTTATGCTTAAAGAAACTATCTAACTGGCGGGTACAGGAGTACTTATACTGCTTATTATAAAAAGCTTGCAACGAAGTATTGGTCGCAAGTGAGCATATAGAGAGGCGTCGGGACGGCATCTAATCCGCTATGGGAAGATGCCGTGTTAGCTTTTTCCTTCCGTGGTATAATATACCTATTGGGCTCAAAGGTAAGTATTAGGAGGTTTATTGTGGAACAGAAGGATATTAAAGCGTTAGTTCTATCAGTTCTGGGGGAGACCCGGGGTTTTGACGGGTATGTCATTGTACGGGCACAGTCTCGCAGGGAATGGAGCATGCGCATAAGTAACGGTCGGTTTGAACGGGTATCGACCGGTGCAGATAGTGGCTTTGGAGTTCAGGCGTTCACGAAAGATGGGGCCTCGGGCTTTGCCACATCAGATGTTTTATCGGAAGGGGCGGGTCAGAAGCTGGTCCAAAAAGCGATTCAGTTGGCCCGTCGCAATGAAGCGATTGGAACGAAGTTGAATCGCAGGATCTGGGAGGCACCTGAGGTCCAGGCTGAGGAGAAGAATCCCGCCAAAAAGTCTTTTGGCGAAATCCCTCTGGTTGAACTTGAGGAAATGGCGATGACCTTACACTCGCGTTTGCGTGAAGTGAGCCCAGAGGTGGTTTGGCAGACGAGTTATAATCAGGTAGAAGAGGTCTGGTGTATCGGGCGTACGGATGGGACCAACGTGTCGTTTGTTATTCCCAGAGCAGTTGTGATGCATCAAGGGACGGTGCGGGATCAGGGGAAGGCTCAGAGTACCCTAATTCATCGCAGTGGCATGGACGCCAGCGTTCTGTTCGAGGAATTAGAGGATCATGTCCTGGAAAGAAAGGCTCTCGACCGGGCTAGCTTTGCTAAAGCCGTATGTGGTGCGCCTCAGTTGCCGAGCGGTCATTATCCCCTCATTATAGATTATGGGCTGGCAAAAGGTTTGGCACACGAGGCCTTTGGGCATGCAGTAGAGTCAGATCATATGAATGAGTCTGTATTGGGTGAAGGTGGTAAAATCCGTAAGGGTCTACGAGTCGCTAGACCGGGTGTCAATATTATTGATGGTCCGCTCGTGGGAGATTGGGCGTACCAACCTTATTCCGCCAATGGGCTCCTCAGACAAACTGTGACGATTGTAAGAGACGGGGTATTGGAAGCTGGGCTAGGAGATGTTTTCTCAGCTGAAGAAGCAGGAATGCCAGCCACAGGAGCGGGTAGGGCAGAGAGTTATGGGAATGTTCCACTGCCCCGCATGAGTAATATTCGGTTGTCAGTGGACCGCATGCTTTCCCTAACACCTCTAGAGCACTTAATGGATGAAGTAAAAGCTGTACGAGAAACGCTTCTCCAACATGGTGAGTTGATTGAGGGAGAAAAAAACCTACTTCTTTTGGGGTATCGTGGGGGACAAGTGAATCCAAAGACGGGAGATTTTGTCTTTCAATGTGACGGAATTATTGATGTTGCTGACCCGGAACTCCCAATTTATCAGCCCTCGATTTTTAGCGGTAAAATTCTTTCAGCCTTAGAAGCGATTCGTGGAGGGATTGGTGAAGGGTGTTATGATGCGATCGGAACCTGCGGAAAAGGTGGACAATCTGTTGCCTCAAGCGGGGGCAGCCACCGTTACTTACTTATGGACGCCGATCAACAAGTCAGTTTGGGAGGGCAACACGCATGAAACTCGTAGCACATCTAGAAGATCTTCTCTATCAGGCTCAGCATACTCCCGTGAAGGAGGACCTACGTCTCGCTGATTGGCGCATTGTTGTGAATGAATCGGAAGTGGTGTCTTTAGGGATTAAAGATAATTCCCCTGGGAGCGTGTATACGCCACCAAGTTATAGTCAGAGCGAAAGCGGTGAAATTTTCTTGGTTTGGGCTGATGGAAAATGCAGTCAGGCGATGGTTCAATTGGAAGCCCATGACGATCAGGCGTATTGGCAGCAGGAATTATCGCAGTGGAGACAGGCTTCCTATGAAGACCCGGATGCGGCACATATTCCTACACCAGAACCGCTGCCCCTTGTGACGGTGGAAGACCCTGAAATACAAACGATTATTTCTGGAGATGGTCAGATATTATTTGATCAAGTCAAGCGTTGGCTGATGGATAAACCCTCTGAGCCCAAGATGCAGGGTAGTATTCAGACGGCTTGGGGGTATCGACATATTCGCACTTCTACAGGGCTTTCCGTTACTTACCAACAATCTCAATTCGTGTCGTGGTTTTCTTTCGATAGTTTGATCGGAGGTAGTTTTGCCAAGCGGCGGTTATCCCGTCCGGAAGAACAGCAGAAATTATGGGAACGGACGATGAACTTATATGATGCCTTGCAAATCGTTGCGCCTCCGGTTGGCCCCCAGACCCAAGTGATCCTAGCCCCTTCGATGACGGAGGACATGCTGGGGCAGTTTATACTCCCGAATTTTTCAGGGGACAGAGTCATAGAGAAGCAGGGCGCTTTTACGAAGGAAGATTTTCTAGAAAATAAACTTGTCTTTCACCCGCACTTTTCCTTAATCATAGATCCTCTCTGTCCGCTGGAATTGGGGTCTTATCTGGTAACGTCCGAGGGAGTGCCTGCACAACGTACGGTGTTAGTTTGTGACGGAAAACTTCAGACACCGTATCTCCGGGTTAAAGATTCAGTGCGTTGGGGTGCGAAACCGACGGCCCTTCCTCATGGAATGTCAGGGCTTTATCTTAAGCATCAGGCTGAGGTTCCTTGGAGCCAGGCTTTAGAGGCCGTGGAGGATGGCGTGCTTATTTTATCGGTGCTAGGCTTACATACTCAGGAGGCCGTTTCTGGGTCGTACTCTCTGAGTGCTCCCCATAGTTTGCGTATCTTAAAGGGTAAAATTGTTGGGAAAACGGATGTAAAATTAACTGGGAATTTCTTTGCTGACATGGCAGCACCCACCACTAAGACGGCACTGTCTGAGCTGGATACATTTCCTTATCTCGTGATAAAAACTGGCGTCCAGTCTCTTTAGGAAAGAAGGGTCTTAGCGCAGTCGCGTACGTTAGAGTTAGGGGGCTATTTAGAAATGTTAGATATGCATGTTCATCTTCTCGGGCACAATGACCGGAAGGCAAACCGGGAAAACATTCGGGCGTTCTTGGACGAAGCATCCCGTCGCGGCTTAAAAGAAATTGGGTTTGCCGATCATGATTATTACTGGGAGCAAATGAACTTCCCGTTGATACGAGACGTGGCGAAAGACTATCCTGGGTTAGCGGTCCGTATCGGGTTGGAGGCGGAATACCGTCCTCATGAAGAAGGCAGAATCAAGGCGCTACTGGAACAGTATCCCTTTGATTTTGTGATAGGATCAGTTCATGAGTTTGACGGTTGGATTTTTGATATTGCGGAAGAGGAACACGCGCATCATGAGAAAGATGCCGATCAATTTTATAGTCGATATTTCGAAGTGGTGACGCTAGCCGCTAAAAGTGGGCTTTTTACGACGATTGGACATTTTGATTTGATCAAACTTTTTGGAGTTAGGCCGAAGAAGGATATCTTAATTCTGGCAGAGGAAGCTTTAACGGTTGTTGCTGAACAGGGCTTAGCCCTAGAGATCAATACAAACGGTCGGTATAAGCCGGTTCAAGAATTTTACCCAGAGAGACGCCTGATCGAGGAAATATCGCGACGAGGGATCGACTTCACGTTCGGTTCTGACGCTCACTGCGCAAACGTAGTCGGTCGGGACCTTGAGGAAGCAAGGCAGTTGCTGCTCCAAATCGGGGTTCACTCAGCCGTTGGGTTTGAAAATATGAAAAAAGTAAGCTATCCACTGGACTAGTACTGGCGTTTAGAGGGAATAGACTTTGCATTCGGTGAAACACTATAGATGTGTCTGTCATCTGGATGTGAAGGAGACGAGCAAATGCCTTGGATAGAAATTGAGCTTTCCCCACGAGTAGCGTGGAATGAAGAAGGTCTTGAGGATTGGTCACTAGCCCTTGGAGCGTTTTTAACGGCAAGCGGCACTGGCTTAAATCCCCAGATTAAGATGTCTCCGGGGTATCATGTTGTTCAATTAGGAGAAGGCGGTATCGGAGAACTCACTTTAAGCGGCTCCGAGCGGCTGGTTATTTTGGATGGATTATCACTTAAGGGAAAGATAGAATGTGATTTTGCCCGCTTTGTGCTGCGTTTCGCCAGTCAAATGGGGGCCGTGGGGGTTTGTGTCTCTAATCCTAGTTCTACTGAAAGGGCTTTCTGGAGGAAACTTGGTGGCGTGATTCAACCTGACCCGGTTCCTTTGAAGGAGACCATTTGTCGAGAAAAAGTGGCCATAATACAGCTTCTGAAATATAGTTTGCTCGTCACTTATGAAGGCAAGCCAGTGCTGTGTTTAGAACCCATTCAGTGTAATACTCATGCATCCGGCCTGGTAAGCCTCTCGCAACGTCGGTTGGAAAAAAAGTATTGCGGAACTCCGTTGGGATTTGCTAGTCGGATGGCGGTTCATAGTCCTTGGAGTATTTCTCGTGAACAATGGGATGATTTATTGTCTTTCAGTCGATTGCAGGCCTTCGACTTATTGGAAGGTCTTGTTACTACGAGTGAGTTAGAGTCATAGCCTTCGCATAATTGAAACGAGATTATTTGTTTCATGTCCCAAAGTTCTATATAATGAGACAATCATTAAGTTAGATAGGGGTCTGGGAGGGGTAGAAAATATGGCTGCGAATGATTTAGCCTATGAATTAGCGCGCACCTTGAAGGAATCAACTGAATTCAAGCAGTTTCTTATATCTAAGGAAAAAGTTATGAGCGATGCTAATAATCATAAGATGATTCGTGAGTTTCAATTAAAACAATGGGAGATTCGCGAAGCGCAAATGTTGGAGACTGAAATCAGTGAAGAGAAGCAACAAGAGTTAGAACGTCTCTATAGTTTAGTGAGCATAAACCCTGCGGCAAGAGAGTATTTAGAAGCAGAGTTTGAAGTATCACGGGTGGTCAATGATATCCAGAAAATCATTGGAGAAGCGATTCAAGACGCAATGCCGATAGGGTTCGAGGAGCTTGCTCTCTAATGCAGAACTGGAGCTGTGATTCGATCGTCTTTGGAGCCCATCCTGATGATGCGGAATTAGGCGCTGGTGGAATGATCGCACAGGAAGTTCGTTTGGGTCGTAAGGTCATGATCTGTGATTTGACGGCCGGAGAAATGGGAAGTAATGGAACTGCTGTTCAGCGACGGGCTGAAGCTTTAGCGGCTGCAGAAGTGTTGGGGGTTTCTGAACGGCTATGTTTAGGGTTGCCGGACAGGGCACTCCAACCGTGTGAGACTCAGATTTCTGAAATTGTTCGAGTGATTAGAGACTACCGTCCGCGGATGGTATTTACGCCCTGGCATGAAGATGATCACTTGGACCATGTTCATGCTGCGGGTCTGGTGAGGGCAGCTGTGTTAAATGCTCGGTTGAGAAAGTACGGTGGTTCCTCAGCGCCTTGGGCGGTTGATCGGGTCTGGGAATATTTCATTCATGAAACGTCGTCTCATCACGTGTTATTACGATTGGAAGAAGAAGACGGCATACTTAAACAAAAGGCCTTACGCAGTTATCTTTCTCAGTTTCAGGAGGGAGAGGGCACAGTGTCCACTCGTTTGCACGGACTCCTGCAACGTCTTGAGTGGCGTGATCGATACGCAGGAAGTCAGATTGGAGCACCTTGGGCTGAGGGATTTTGGCAAAGGGAGCCGTTAGGTCTCTACGACCTGAGGAATATGCTCATATAAAAGAGGGTGCAGGAATGAAGATTGGCATGGTTTGTTACCCAAGCTATGGGGGTAGCGGCGTTGTAGCGACAGAATTAGGCTATGCTCTGGGCGAGCGAGGGCATGAAGTTCATTTCATTTCTTCTGCCCGGCCGTTTCGTTTACATCGCTTTCATGAAAAGCTTTTTTTTCATGAAGTGACGGATGTTAATTATCCGGTGTTTAAATTTCCACCATACACGTTATTACTGGCCAATAAGATTGTAGAAGTGGCAAATTTTGTAGGACTGGATGTTATTCATGCCCACTATGCGATTCCTCATAGTATTAGTGCGAATTTGGCCAAACAAATGATGACTAGGCCACTACCACTCGTGACGACGTTGCATGGTACGGATATTACTTTAGTGGGTGCCTTTGAAGAGTTTAATTTGTTAACACGTTTAGCACTGCGGTCGAGTGACCGAGTTACGGCGGTGTCAGGTTCGTTGGCTAGGGAAACGGAAGCTGCTTTCGGGACGGTGGACCGTGGTATTGAAGTGATTCCAAACTTTATCAATCCTAAAGATTATTCGCCTAAACATGGATTACTGGCAAGATGTCGAGAACATTATGCGCCTTGTGGAGAAAAAATATTGGTCCACATCTCTAATTTTCGCGAGGTGAAGAGGGTTGTGGATGTTGTCAAAATATTTGCTCAGGTGGAAAAAGTGATTCCGACTCGACTCTTACTCGTCGGGGATGGGCCGGAGATGGTAAGGGTTGTACGCGAGGTCCTAAAGCGAGGGTTGGAAAGAAAAGTTCAGTTTCTTGGAAAACAGGAAAGTGTTCAGGAAATTTTACAGATGGCGGATGTTTTCGTGCTCCCCTCGGAGAAGGAAAGTTTTGGTCTCGTGGCTCTGGAAGCGATGGCTTGTGGGGTTCCGGTGGTGGCAAGCCGGGTGGGAGGTTTACCAGAAGTGATCCAACACGGAAAAACAGGTTATCTAGCGGAAGTCGGGGATGTTCTAAGTATGAGTGAGTACGTCCTTAAACTGTTGACCCATGACTTACTGCGCAGAACTTTCTCTGAACAAGCTGTAAACTGGGCGAGAAAATCATTTCCGGTTGATCGAGCCGTGGAAAGCTATGAGGCGGTATATGAGCAAGTGATTCGAGAATCGTAGTTCGCGGTTCTAAGTTGATCGTTAAACATTCTAACCACATGAATATCCAATATCGATCACAAATGGAGGGGGAGTTAGATGTCAGAGCGGATGACACTAGATCAGTTTGAAAAATCTTTAGAGGCTGCAGGCTACATCAGTGAAAGGGATGATCGGATTGCTCTAACAGCGTTTTTAGCCACGGAGTTAGGTAAACCGCTCTTGGTCTCTGGGCCAGCGGGAGTGGGCAAAACGGAAATAGCCAAAGTATTAAGTTCAGTTTTTGGAGCGCCTCTGATTCGTTTACAGTGTTATGAAGGCTTGGATGAAACGAAAGCACTTTACGAATGGAATTATCAGCGGCAACTCTTGAAAATTCAAATGGGACGGGAGCATCTGCAGGAGGCAGATCTTTTTTCTACGGAGTATTTACTCCCGCGACCCTTGCTACAAGCACTTTTGAGTGAGGAACGAACGGTTCTTCTCATCGATGAAATTGACAAAACAGATTCGGAATTCGAGGCGTTTCTCTTTGAGTTATTAGGAGAGTTTCAAGTGACTATTCCAGAGATGGGGACCATTAAGGCAAAACACCGACCCATTGTTGTCTTAACGTCTAATGGAGAGAGGGAGCTTTCTGATGGACTAAAAAGGCGTTGTATTTTCCTTCATGTGGAGCCCCCTTCCGTTAATAAAGAAGTGCGTATTCTGCGGGCCAAAATTCCTGATCTACCAGAACGTTTAGCCTTAGAGGTCGCACGGGCTGTCAACGTGCTCCGGGAGCGTCTCACCTTGAATAAGGTACCCTCTGTGTCGGAAACAATGGACTGGGCCAAGGCTTTACTCGTTATGGGGAAGACGGGTCTCGATGCGGCCTGGGTTGATGCGACGTTGACCTTGCTGCTTAAGAGTAAGGACGACGTGGAACTCTTTTATAGGGAGATGGGCGCAGGAAGCCTCTTGTTTGAGTCGAGCAAATTGGCACAAGGAGAAAATCATGTCTATGGATCAAAACACAAATAACAGAGTGAGTGAATTGGATCGACACTTAGTGGAATTTGCCCAACTGTTAAGAAGCGTTGGGCTTAAAGTCAGTCCTTCAGAAATTTCGGATGCTACAGAGGGGCTAAGCCTTATTGGCATGGCGGATCGAGATAAGGTTGAGGGCGTACTGCAAGCAACACTTGTCAAAAATAATCAGAATATTCCAGCATTCAAAGAAGCCTTTCGGGCCTACTTTGCGACGCCTGAACAAATTCAGTCGTGGCAAAAGGCAGTAGAACAAAAAGCGAGCAACTGGGATGAGCAGATGGAGAAAGCACGGCAGGACCTGCGATTTCAGGACAATGAATTGGATATTACGGATGAACAGCGGGCTGTTTATGCCAGTCTCTCGGAGAAGGATAAACAACGTCTCCAAGACTTCTTAGAGAAGTCATCACAGGGCACCAGAAATGGAATCCCAGTCGATCATACCTATCAACCCATGGTGGAACGGGTTCTCCGTGGGTCACTAGAGTATTGGCGCAAGAGGTTAAACGAGGAAGATGAACCCATTCTTTCCCCGGGTTCCACAGACGGCGTTCTCTCAGAAGTAGAACGCGCACTTCTTGAGCGAGAAGTTGAGGTTACAAGTCGGGATCTGAAGAAAATTTCCGCTGAAGAATGGCCGGAGGTTATTCGCTTAATTCGGCATCTGAGTCAGAGACTTGCCAGTCAGGTCACTCGTCGCTACCGTGCAGCGCGTCGGCGGGGTGGTTTAGATATGCGCTCAACACTACGTAAAAATTTGCGCTATGGTGGGGTGCTTGTAGAGCGAAGCTATCGCAGTCGGCGCAAGGGACGGCTTAAAATTATTTTGCTTTGTGATATTTCCGGGTCCATGCTCAAATATACGGAATTTATCTGGCAATTCGTCTACGGGTTGTCCGCCGCTGTTAACGGGATTAAAACCTTCGCCTTTGGGGAAACACTGATTCCCTTAACTGGGAAGTTTCGTAAAGGACAAACCTTTGAAGCCATGGTTAAACAAGCCCTCGTTATGTCAGGAAATGAATGGGGGGGAGGGACTAATCTTGCGAAGGCTTTGGAAGCGTTGCAAACTAAATTCCCTTCGATTCTTTCGAAGCAAACGCTCCTCTTGATTGTGAGTGATGCTCAAACTTTGGAGGCAGAAAAGGCAGCCACTTTATTAAAGGGGATCCGTGGTCATGTACGCCAGGTACTTTGGCTGAATACACTTCCTGAGCGGCGCTGGTTGGAGACGCCACATGTTAAAGCGTTTCTCCCTTTTTGTGAAATGTATGAATGCTTTACACTGAGTCACCTAACCCAGATTTTCAGCAAGCAAATCTAAGGTTATCGGTGATTAATTTCTGGACAAATAGTGCATACTACAAAGGTAAGTTACTTGTACAGAAATACACAAAGTGTGGGGGGTTAAAGTTTATGTTAGAAAAATGTCGTGCTTGCGGTTTTGAACATGAAGATCTAGGTCATATCCTTTTTAAGAGGAATCATGTGAGTAATCGAGTATTGCCATATTGCTCAGTGTGTCTGCGACGTCTTTACCAAGTGCCATATAGGCCTGAACCTGATCTCTAATCCAAATATAACGAAACCTCAGGTAGACATTTACGCCATCTGAAGTTTCATTGAACAGATCCAGGAACTAAGTGCCACAGGTCGCCTAGCCCTTGGATCTGTTTTTTTATGGTGAATTGAAAAGTTAACTTCCACTTTGTAAGACTAACTTCCACCAGTGATAATGACTTAATAAAGCTGTGTATATAATAGTTGTTTATCCTCATAGTTTTGGAGTAGATTGTTTGCTTCTGACTAGAAAATATTAGT
>DASRMG010000214.1:0-4598 GCA_035648035.1 Desulfosporosinus sp.
GTAGCAGCTTAAGGGTTTAATCCATCAGTTAATTAGTCATTGTTCGGATTTTTCAATGGCCTGTTTGTTATGACCTTTTTTCCGAAACCAAAATCTAACCATTAACCAATCAAATTCTTGACTTTAATTAGCTGGTCTTAATAACACTAAGAGCCTTTTGCCCATGTAAAGCCATCCGTTGACGTCGTTCAATTTCACGAAGAATAATCTTACTTCCTTGATCCGTTACAAGGTAAGTTTTACGACGCTCCTCTTCATCTTCCTGGAGCACGATATAATGTGCATCTTGCATTTTTTTCAGGAGAGTATACAGTGTTGCTGGGCCGATTGTAACCTCACCTTCTGTCAATACTTCGATATACTTCATAATTGCATACCCATGTCTTGGCGTTATTAACGATACTAGGATGTAGTATGCAGAATCCGTCAGTTGGTCTGCTTCAAATGTGTTGTTTCTTGACACAAAAACCACCACCTAAATTTATATCATTAATTGATATATCCATTAATGATATAATAGTATGAACGACTGCACTTGTCAATACAAAAGAAGGCCACAAAGGCCTTCCAAGTAAATTTCTTATTTTATTTTTTCATTGAATATATTAAGAATATTTAATCCGTTATCACTGATGTATGTACTGCATACATTGTCCACCAGTTGTACTCCACGATTACGATGATGCTGTGACTCCATTACCCCAAAGGACCCGATGAACAAACGTAGCTGCTCATTGGCTGAACTTAATTAATAGAAATGACCACTAAGCTAAGGTTGCTTAGTGGTCATTTCTGTTCTATTGGAACTAGATGATATTCTCCATTCAGTTGGACGCAGGGGCTCCGAAAATGATGAAGAGGTCATAGTCGACGCCGGCATCAACTCCGGTGCCGAACGTCATGTTGACATTCTGCAGCACGACTTTAAGTTTGTAGCCGTTGTTCTCTACAACGATGCTCATCGCGTCCGGTCCGAGCGATTCTTTGGAACCAGCCCCAACCGCGGACAGCGATTTAGCAAATTCATAAAGGCCTGTGCCGACTACTTCCTTGCCAGCGACGTCCTTGACCGAGACCCGGGCTTCTTGCTGCGTCAGGCGTTCGACCGTGATAGTGTAGTCCTTGCCCCGAATTTGGATGTCAAAGCTTGGCGTTTCACCAGCTGGCATATTGCGGTAGGTGCCAGCGCTCACTAACAAGTCATAGCCGCTGATGCTGAAAGGTTTCTGCCTATCCACGTTGGCATTGAAGTATTGGGAAGTGGGATCTGTGGCCTCATATGCTTGTTCAAAGCCAAAGACGGCCTTCATTTTCTCTTTTGTCAGATTGCCGTAGGTCCGGGGAACGGTGACTTCTTTCATCTCTGCCGGTAGCCAGACCAGGTACTGCAGGTAGTTGCGCCTTTCCAGGTAGCTGAGGATGCTGGTGGTTTCCTGGCGCAGCTCCAGGGAGGCGTCGGGTTTAGGCGTGATTTTGTCGCCAGCGAGCACCCCATCAACAGTAAGCATTTTCTCTAGACGGGTAATCTGGGAGTTGCGCGAGACAGTGAAAGCGTCCACCGGCGGGATGATTGAGATGAGAGCAAAGCCAGCCCCCAGCAAAGCGATGATAAAATTTTTAGTGATTGGCTTGAAGCTCAGGACTATGCCGCAGACTAAGGAGTAGATTCCGAAAAGGGTGAGGTAATAACGCCCTTCCGTTACCCCGTAAGCGTTCAAACGAATATACACGGAGACCAGCTGCATGATTACCATCAGAATCAACACTTTGGGGAATACCTTTCGGTAGATGGCCGCAAATTTGTCTTCCATGTTACTGGCCAGGACAAAGACGATCAGGCCGACTATGGAGTAAGCCAGAATCATCGTCCCCAGCTGTCCCGAAGGCCATGTGAAAGTGATAAAGATCTTCACAAAATAGACGATCAGAACCAAGCTGTAAGCGGCGATCAGTGGGATTACAATATAGGAGATCAGGATTTTCAGGACCTGCGGATAACTGGCGGCATCCCGCGTGAAGACTTTGTCTTCTTCCGTGTCAGAATTAAAGCGGGGCAGCCGCGAGAGATAATAGAGGGTGGCGAAGGAGATCCAGATGACGGCCATGGTATAAGCGTATGAGTGCGTATTTACTTTAAACAGCAAGGCATTGACGGCCGCGATAATGCTAGAGACACCGGCAGATAACACGGCTGAAAATAAGATCGCAGTGATGGCTGCTTTAAAGTGCGTTAGGGCTATGCTGTTAAATTCAGCGATGTTGTTAGAAACGACTTTGCCTTTATATGACGGCACCCAGATATATAGGCAAAACATGGCAAAGACAGCGACAAGGGTGCGGGCGCTGACCGCATAGTCGATGCTTGGGGCCGAGGCGATCATCAGATAATAGCCGCAAATCAGCAGCGCCGCGACAAGGTAGACCAGCAGCCGCTGTTTCTGCAGCTTTGGGAAACGTTCACAGAAAAATTGCGCAGCCACACTCAGAAAAGTGCCCAGTCCAAAGGTGAAGAGGAGCTTCTGGGTTAAGAGGCTAGGGTCTGTAGGCTGCGAGATTAGGTAGCAGGTAATGATCGTGGCGCAGACCAGACTGACAACAGTTAGGGGGAAACGCGAAATAGCTTTACTAAATCCCTGGCCGGTATTAACGATTGCTTTAACAAAACGGTTCATGTTCTCGCCTCCAAATCATATTTATTGTGAATTGCATGGGCATTTTACCCATAACTTTTGCTGTGTGAGTTTGTTCATCACACCATTTTGCATAAGTTCATACATCAGAGCGAATAAATTTTCTGCTGGTAGAGCCTTGTTCTGCAGGAACCAATAACTCATAATGCCAATCATTGCCGAAAGAACATACTCCAAAATAAAGTCTAGTTCTATATCATCCATAGCACAGTCTGCGGAGAAGGCCTGCTTAAGCATTGGTTTGGTAGAATTTTTTAGTTTGCTGGCAAAAGCTGGGTCACCATGATCTCCAAGCAAAACAGAGTAATATTGACTGTTTTGTTCATACAGCTTTAGAAACCTATCAAGTGGCATACCAATATTGTGTTTCGGCATCGTCAACGGCGGTAATTCATCGAGTGCAGGTATGAGTGATTGTTCGATTTGCTCAAGCACATCATAAACATCAATAAAATACGTGTAAAAGGTTCCTCTGTTATAGCCTGCTTTCTGTGCAACTTCTTTTACCGTTATTTTTTCAATTCTTTTTTCGCAATACAAGGACCAAAATGCATCGATTAAATTTTGCTTAGTCTGTGCTGTTGCCTCCGGTTGCTTATTCATTTTTTCATCTCCTGAAAATATAACACTTATCCTTACATTGTCCATTGATACTTGCAATATACAACACGTTGTTGTCGTTTGCAAGAGTTCTGATATTAGTTACTCTATGTTATTCACAGTTTTTACATTAATATGAACATGACATCAATCAAAATAAAATAGATCTTCGAACTTTTTATCTAATGCTATGCTAAGAACAAGTGCTAATTTTGCAGTTGGAGAAAACTGTCCTGTTTCGATAGAGCTTATTGTTTGCCGTGATACACCCACCATTTCTGCCAAATCGCCTTGAGATAAACTATTTTCAGCTCTAGCTACTTTTAAACGATTTTTTAATACTAATTCATTGTTCATTCCATCACCCTTTTACTATAAACAATATAAAAGCCGCTATTGCCAAAACGCCCTCAAAGATAGATAAAAGTAGACCCTTCTTATCATTTAATTTCTTATATTGACTGAAATGTGTTGCCGATACTGAACCAAAGGCAATCGTCACAAATTCCATATAACTTTCACCCCTTATCCCATTTATACCCACGAATATCATACATAAAATCAATGTGATAATATTGCCGATTCCAAATGAAGCTAACATGATACTTCGCACTCTTTCATCTGAACCTTCATTTCTACTTTTTGTTAAGATTTCTTCTTTATTCATTTGTTAGCAACTCCCCCTCACCCATTGTAGCCCGTTCATTTTCAAAGATATTCCATTCATGCTCCCAAAAAGAAAGCTACAGCCCCGGCAATTGTAGCCATTGTCCCAATAATTCCTCCTATAAGAAATCTCTTTGAGTTTAACTTCTTGAATTTGTATAAACTTGCAGTTGCTAGATATCCAGTAAAAATTGAAATCAATTCATAGCTTCTAACACCATGTATCATTTTCCAGACACCAAAAATAAAAACTAAAGCTAGTACAGTAACCAGACCATAACCAAATGAATCACCCTCAATCATTTCTTCCCGTTCATCTAGTCCCGTTCTTTTACTCCTTGCCAATATTTCCTCTTTTTGCACCCTTGAAAGCTCCCTTCTTCCTCTATATCAAGAATATACCGTCTAAATTTATTAGTCAAGTAAACTTGTCATTTTAATATTATTACTTGTCACTATAATAAGTTATATTGACATAAATAATGCTACGCTATATTCCCGAACTTAATTGAAAGACGAGATGCCACTTTGTAAAACGAAATGCACTCTTTGAAACCGACAACTGAATATTTGTAAACGAAACGCAGTTTTTGTAACCCAAAAGCCAATTTTGTAAATGAATCGCCACTTTTGCAACCGAAA
>DASRMG010000215.1:0-2609 GCA_035648035.1 Desulfosporosinus sp.
CTCCATGAGTAAGAGCAATATCATATAAACTTGCATGATCGTGACCTGGAAACTTAATGTCTCTATGTCTAGCAGTTTTATCACATATTTTAAATAAATCTCCACCTCCCATTGCAATCATTTCTTCAGTTGCAGTGAACCTGCCATTGTTTCTCATTATGCCGCCCACAAGGCCTGTACCCAACAACATATCAGTTCTCTCCAATAACGTTACCTCTGCACCTGCTTTTGCAGCACTTATTGCAGCTGCACAGCCTGACCATCCACCACCAATTATAACTACTTTTGTCATGTTTAATCCTCCTAAGTGAATAAAATCGAGTAGCTAGAAAATAGGATAATTAGTCCTATTTTCTTTGCTCTCACAGAACCGGACTTACGTTTCCCGTATCCGGCTCCTGAAATTTCTCTCCTAACTAATAATAGTTAGACAATAACCCAACTTTAAATTTTGTTAAATCAATAAGTCCAAGGTCCTCAAACAGTTTGTTAGGAAGTAACATATGCACAATGTGAACATTTGAATTTTTCCACTTGTATATTGACATTTTCTCCTTATTACCTTTAATACCTTGTTTTCTCATTTCTTTATGCATAGCCTTGTATGATTTCCAATGCCTTATTTTAATCATTCGTAACCGTCTTCGTATCCATCCCATCAATTCTTTTATAAGCGTTTTAATGTTTGCAACCCTAAAATAGTTTATCCAACCCCTTAGTAATGGGTTAAGTTCTTTTATGATATCTTCCATTTTTCTCCCAGTACCTCTTACAGTCTTTTTTCGGATTTTATCTTTAAATATTTTGATTCTTTTCGGATTAACTACTAGACATTTTTTAAGAATAATAAATCCTAGATATTCGACTCCTTCATACACATTTGTAAGTTTCGTCTTCTCCTTATTTACTGTAAGTTTTAGTTCTTCCTCAAGCACTTTTGTAGCATACGCTTTATAGTTGCCTGCTGTTACCTTATCTTTTGCAAAGATAAGGATATCATCAGCATATCTCACTATTCTAATGCCTTTACTCTTCATATTTTGGTCAAATAGATTGAGATAAATGTTGCTAAGTAATGGGGAACAGACCCCGCCTTGCGGGCTTCCGACCTCTGTTTTACTAAAATTATCGTTGTGCATAACACCCGATTTAAGAAAATTCTTTATCAAGGATAATACACTTCCATCACTTATTTTCTCAGATACTGCTTCCATCATGATTTCATGGTCTAGGGTATCAAAACACTTACTTAAATCCATATCTACCACATATTCTAGGTCATATCTATTCATAAAGCGTTCTGCTTTTGCTACTGCTTGTTGTTGAGAGTGATTCGGTCGATATCCATAACTTGATGGATGAAATGTTGCATCAAAAATCGGTTCTATAATATTAACAATGGCTTGTTGTACCACTCTGTCCTTTACTGTAGGAATTCCTAGTAATCTTACACCACCATCTGGCTTTTCAATTTCAGTTCTTCTTACTGGACTTGGCTTATACGTGTTGGTTTTCAGCTTTTCATGAAGAAACTCAATATTTAGTTCTAGTTTATACGCAAAATCTGAAACAGTTTCCCCATCTATTCCTGGGGCTCCATTGTTTCTCTTTACATGTTTAAATGCTAGTTCTAAATTTTCTTTCCGATATATTTTATCGATTAGGCTGTACCATTTCTTCATGTCTAATCCTCCATTATTGCTGTATCTCAAGTTTCTATTACTTAAGCTATATGTTCTTCATTAGAGTCATTCGACGTCTCTAGCTCTATGGCAATCTTATCTTCATTTCCCTAATTACTTCATATTCGTGTAGTCACTACTCTTCGCAAATTCTTTTATGCCAAGAATACGTACCTTCTAGCTTTTCAGCTTTCTTTTAACACCTTCGCTCTTACTCTAAATTCTTTCTGATACACTTTGAAATCTCTTCTGCCCTTTGCATCTGACATAGATTTTTGATCTATGACAGTTACATCAACTATGTGATGTATCACCTATATTTTCTCCTCCAGTCTATTACTAGCTTTCATCGGTATAGGTTTATTCACTACTACGGCTTCATCTGCATACTGCACCCTAATTTCACTTCTTGCTTTCGCTTGTGAGTGAACCCTACAGCTTCGAATACAGTACTTCCGAAGTTAAGTTGCTCCACCTGTCATTGAAACGACCATCATAACATATGTAGTTTAGCTAATTTTAGGACATTCCCATTTTTTGGAGGGTTATCCACTACATATGCCAACATTGGTTCACTTGCGTTTCGCTCCAATAACTGCCATCGGCTTCCTTCAGACCCTTTTGTCGCCAAAAACGCCCTTGCTTACAGCTTATCTTCCCATTAGCTAGGTGATAGGTTTTCTTTCAAACCATTGGCTCGGCAACATGCCTCGCAAACAAAAAGCTGTATCAATTAATAGATACAGCCATATTTGATTCTAATTTCTAATTGTATTGAAACAGTTCGAGTCTCTCACCACTGGGTCCACTAAAGAATATATTGCTTACCCCATTAAATAACTCAGCCAATTCAGATTTTTCTTGGGTTTCAAAAGAAACCCCATTATTTTTCAATCTCTGAATAACAGCATCAATTTCCTTTACTTC
>DASRMG010000216.1:0-2911 GCA_035648035.1 Desulfosporosinus sp.
GTAGCAGCTTAAGGGTTTAATCCATCAGTTAATTAGTCATTGTTCGGATTTTTCAATGGCCTGTTTGTTATGACCTTTTTTCCGAAACCAAAATCTAACCATTAACCAATCAAATTCTTGACTTTAATTAGCTGGTCTATAGAATTGGGCTAGGTTTTACTGGGCGACGACGAATACTCCAGACAATAAGACCTGTAGTGGTTATAAAGGCTAGGGTGTACCAACCATACTCCGTAACAAGTTTAGCAATTTGGTCAATATTATTCCCAAAAAGTCTTCCAACAACAAAATAGATTAAGGTCCACAAAAAGCCGGTTGTATAAGAATATGCTGCATATTGTCGGAAAGGCATTTTGCTCATGCCCGCAAGATAGGGTACAAGATGGCGGACCACAGGCAAAAAGTAGCTTAGCACAAGGGCATAATGGCCAAATTGTTGAAACATTGCTTGGGCTTTCGTAAGATAGGTGCCAGCTTTCTTCTTTTGAACCAAGCGATCAAGAACAGGTGCACCCAAACGACGTCCAAGAATATATCCTAAAGACAATCCAGATATGACGCCAAGATACGTGATAATAAATGCAGGGAGCGGATGAAGGATTCCGAGAGCCGTCACGAGCCCGCCCGTCATAACAATCACTTCATCTGGAATAGGCATTCCGACGATTCCTAACCATAGGGTGAAGAACAAGGCGAGATAACCATATTGTTGAACTAAGTTTAATAATACATCGTAATGCATTGAATGTCCTCCTCTCATTTATGACAAATGTAAACAAAGGCGGGGGGGAAGTTCAGTGGAACAAACGAAATCTCAACTTGGGAAAACTTTCGTGATAACAGTTTTTTCATCTGTAAAGAATATTGGAAAGCTACAAACACTCCATTAGGTTTTAAGGAGTCTAGGACCCCATCAATGATCCGTTCACGAACAGCTTCTGCGAAAAGAGTAAAAGGCAGGCCCGAAACAACTGCATCGAGTGATTCCATGCCCATAGATTTCACATTTTCGGATAAACGGAGAGCATCTTCGAAATATAACAAATCAGGATACAATGTGCTGAGTTCATCCCGCATTTCCTCGTCCTTTTCAAACACTGCAACTTTGCAGTCCTGATGTTTGAGTGCCTGGATATGCTTTGTAAAAGCGCCGGTGCCTGCACCAAGTTCCGCTATAGCTCGTGTAGTATTCCAGTCAATGGGTTCAAGTGTTCTTTTGGCGAGAAATCTTGAACTGGGTGTGATGCTACCTACTTGAGATGGTGATTCCATAAATTTCATTAAGAAGGTTAGTTTTTCGGTTAAGTTAAAATGTATTTCATGATTTATTAATTCCATGGTATTCACTTCCTTTCAACAATACTAATCATACAGGACAAAAATAAAGAGAAAGGATGGATAAAACTAAAGACTTTCTGAAGTTTAGATGTCTTATATTGAGAATTTTTTATGGATTGGTATTAGCATAAACAAAATAACCACGACCTGATCAATTTTTCTTCAGGTCGTGGTTATCAACTTTTGTAATGCCCAGAGAGTTTGCGACGTCGGGCTAGTGGGGCAATAGATAAGGTGGAAAGTCAATCCAATTGTTGTCTGTCTGGAGCTTTATTACTTCATCATAGAAATTATTATCGCCGTCGAAAATATCCCGCAAAAGTTCCCTCGCTTCTAAATCTACTGCGTTTCTTAATGCTTCCGTTTCAATCGTCAGGGTCATTCTGGTTAGTTCTCTTAAACTCATTGCAATTTCCTCATCGTTTAATATGGAATCAGAAATAATAAAGGGTGATCTATCGCTTTGCTTTTTCTGCCAGTTAGGTTCTGATGGAATAATAAAACCTTTTTCTTTCAACAGCTTTTGTATTTTATCTATGTTTTTATTTAATATGGAATCAATTTTTTTTTGCAACATATTTTTCAAATCTTTATCCTGGGCTTGTTTCTGAAAGATAATCAAGGTAGATTGCAATATCAATTTATTTCTACAGACATCCCACAAGCCCAATGTACTTCCTAAATTTAAACTAATGGCGTCTTCTTTGCTAGTAAAAATACTTGTTAAGTTCATAATTTCCCTCCAGTTTTATTTAATGAATTAATATGTTTGGTGGGAAGTCGGTCCAGCCTTTTAGTTTTTGAAATTTTATCCAAAGATCATAACCGTTATTGTCGTCTTCCATAATGCTTCCAATTACATTTCTGACATCTTTATCGGTTGCATTTCTTATAGCCTCTGCTTCAAGTGTTAAGGTTAATCTTGATGCTTCTCTTACACTCCTTGGAATCTCTTCATCATCAATCACTGACCGGGGTATGACAAAAGGAGAAGTTTCATCATATTTTCGTTTCCAGTTTTGCTCTGAAGGAACGTCAAACCCTTTTTTAGCCAATAGTTTCTGAATCTTGTTTCAGTAAGCCTGTCTATAAAAGATCGATATTAGAGATAGACCAATAATTTTGTTTCTGCACACATCTATTAAACCGAGTATATCCCCCATATTAAGGATACCCTTATTTTTACCTGCCTGATAAAGAGCTTCAAGTACCTCCATCATTTCACCAGTCCTTATCAATATTTTTATAATAAATATTATGTCCCAAATAAAATTATATATAAAAAAACTGGTCCAACAATCTATGAGCACAGGTAAATGTGCCTTGAGCACGTATAGATACGCTTCACCGAATGGTACCCATTAGGTGAAGCGTATCTAATAATACAAGGGCCTGGCGCAAAGGCATAATGGTTATTGGTAATTTGGAAGATCTGTAATGCCCCCGCTTGTCAAGACACGATTTTGAAAATCTTAAGATAAACTCCTTTCTTCACAAGCAGCCTTGTTTTATTCACCTAACTAGCGCATTTTAACTTCTTTTTCTTTTTTGGGTTCACAGAGCAAACCACATG
>DASRMG010000217.1:0-12128 GCA_035648035.1 Desulfosporosinus sp.
GATGTAGTTACAAAGCTTTTTGATGAAATAGGACCAAAGTACGCTGAAAGACATGGCGGATATACCAGAATATTAAAACTAGGACCAAGACACGGAGATTGTGCCGAAGTTGTATTTTTAGAACTTGTATAAATGAACAACAAGGCTCGCAGCGATGCGGGCCTTGTTTTGGTTGTATGTCAAATGCGGTTGGTGTGGGAGAGGGGGGTGCGGACATAAATTTGGAATCCCTTAGAACTTCGAAATGAGCTTATGAAAGATGTATTCTCAAGAAAAAGTTAATATCGCATTGAAACTATATCATCAATGTGAATCTGTAACGAAGACTGTGCAAATACTAGGATATCCTACTAGAAAAGCATTATATGGATGGATTCATGATGAGAGTAAACCTAAACAACAAAGAAAGATACTTGAGCTTATTAATAATAAAACGCATCCACGAAATCCAACTGTTGGAGTGAAAATGGATGCATTACATCGTTGTTTTGTACTGGGAGAAAGAATAAAATTAGTATTAGAAGATATTGATTATACAAGGGTCAGCATTTACGCCTGGCGGAAAAGTATCTTCAGAAGAGGGCGGTTGCATTGGTGAATGATAAAAATATCCGGCCAGAAACTTTAGGCTGTGTCACATTGCTACTATAATAAATATATATATTTTAAGTACTTTGGGGATAATAAGCGTTTGGATTTTTATAGCTGCAAGGAAAAACAATAATTAGTTAGCAAGTTCATTATTTTGGGCTGTGATTGCATTATTCTTTTTCCCACCTATTGGCATTGTTATTTATTTTTACAAAAAACGTAGATTAAATGATGCTTCCTAAGCATATTTTAAAGTTATTTAACTAAATGATATATAAATAAAAACCAATAATATTTTTTTACATAGACTAAATCAAAAATCACAGTTCTCTAATAATAGAAAGAGCTATGGTTTTTTTGAATTTATATGTGTTTGTGTACGTGATTTTGCATTTTGTACTTCAAAACGGAACTCATTACAATTATCTTGGCGTTTTTTTTTATATCTTTTTATTATTATCAAATTTCTTCGCGAGAAAATGCTGATAAAGCAAAACAATATAATTAAAGCCTATTAAATACAAGGAATTGAGGTCGGCCCTTATTAATGGAAAATAGAACTCACAAGATATGTGATTGAAATTAACCTTATTGTTTGTTACAATTGATTCATATGAAAAAAAGGAGAACTATCAGATGATTAATTATTACAGCACAAGAGGCAGTGTTAACAAAAAAACGGCAGCACAGGCAGTTATACAAGGTATTGCTGAGGATAAAGGCCTGTATGTTCCAGATAGAATACCAGAATTAGGGTTTAAACCAGAAGAAATGGTGGGGAAATCTTATCAGGAGATTGCTTTCGCAGTCATCTCCAGTTTCTTTACAGATTATACAGAAGAAGAAATGAAAGCCTGTATTGATGGAGCTTACGACGAAAAATTTGAAGCTGAGGAAATCGCACCGATTGTTGAGGCAGGAGGTGCATAGTTCCTTGAGCTTTATCATGGGAAAACAGCAGCATTTAAGGATATGACCTTGTCAATTCTTCCATATTTACTGACGACAGCAATGAAGAAAGAAAAGGAAGAGAAGAAAATTCATATTCTGACAGCGACCTCTGGGGATACCGGCAAAGCAGCACTTGAAGGTTTTGCAGATGTTGCGGGAACAGAAATCATTGTGTTTTACCCAAACCAGGGAGTAAGTCAGGTCCAGGAACGACAGATGGTTACTCAAGAAGGTGCTAATGCAAAGGTTTATGCAATCAATGGTAATTTTGATGATGCCCAGACTAGTGTCAAGAAAATATTCAACGATGAAAATCTTGCAAAAGAGCTTGCTGAAAAAGGTGTGAAGCTATCTTCCGTAAATTCAATAAATATAGGAAGACTTGTGCCACAAGTTGCTTATTATGTATATTCATATATTAAACTCATTGAAAAGGGCATCATTAAACCTGGCGAAAAGATGAACGTTGTCGTGCCAACAGGGAATTTCGGTAATATACTTGCTGCCTTTTACGCAAGAAAAATGGGAATCGGCATCAATAAGTTTATCTGCGCATCAAATGAAAACAAGGTTCTGACAGATTTTTTGAACAGTGGAGAATACAATATAAACAGGGAATTTTATTTGACAAATTCGCCATCCATGGATATCCTCATTTCATCAAACCTTGAAAGGCTACTTTACCATTTAAGCGGCAACAACGGTGAAGAGATTAGGGGGCTGATGGAGAGACTGGACAAGGAAAAGGTGTATCGGGTCAGTTCGATGATTAAAGAAGGCCTAAAGGTCTTTTACGGCGGCTTCGCAGGCACTGAGGAAACGAACCGGACAATAGGTGAAATGTATTATAACAATGGCTACCTGATGGACACGCATACATCTGTTGCCTATAAGGTATATGAAGATTATAAAAAAGAGACAGGCGATTTGACTCCAGCTGTTATTGCTTCCACTGCAAGTGCTTATAAATTTGCAGACAGTGTAGCGGCAGCCATCGGCCTCGAAGTTGAAGAGGATGGATTTGCCAATGTGAGAAAACTGAATGAAAAGACAAAAGTCAGAATACCGGCAGGATTAAAAGGTCTGGAGAACAAGGTGATCAGACACACGGAAGTGCTCAATATTGATCAGATGAAAGAAGTGGTTAGAATAAAGTGAATAGCAAATTGACTGGAAAATATTCAAAAGATCAAATGGCAACAATTTATGTGGGACTTATCACTGCTTTTGTCACGGCTTTTACAGCTAGTGCATTAAATTTATCAATTCCGAATATAGGGCATGAATTTTATGTTAGTGCACGTTTCATAGGATGGGTAGTTACTGCTTATATGCTGGCAGTTGCTGCTTTGTCTGTCCCATTTGGAAGATTTGCCGACCTGACAAACAGAAAAAGGGTTTTGACGATTGGGATATTTGTATTTGCAATATCTTCACTTTTCTCGGCTTTTGCCTGGAATATTATGATTCTCATTGCCCTAAGGGCATTGCAAGGCATTGGCGGTGCAATGATTTTCGGCACAAATACAGCAACACTTATAAGTGCTTTTCCTAGGAATCAAAGAGGTAAAGTGCTTGGCTATTTTGTTGCAGCCACGTATATTGGACTTTCATCTGGGCCGGTCGTTGGCGGGATACTGAATCACTATCTGGGATGGCGCTCTATTTTTTTGTTCACTTTTCTTTTATCCGTAATTGTTTTGTATATAGCAATTAAACGATTGCCGACTTCAAGTGTTAGAGTTGAAGGTAATTTTGATATATCTGGAAATGTTTTATATATTCTAAGCGTAATATTCATTATGTATGGTTTATCAACATTATCAACGGGTGGATACCCATTGCCCTTAATTACCTTAGGAATAGTTTTTCTGGTGTTCTTTATATTGCATGAAAAAAGAACTTCAAACCCTGTCATTAACATCGGACTTTTTGCAAATTCTAACTACACTGCGTCAAATGTAACAGCCTTTTTGAATTACGGGGCCACTTTTGCAATTGGCTACCTGATGTCTATCTACCTACAGGTTGTAATGGGGTATTCCTCACAAATCGCAGGAATGATTTTAATTATTCAACCTATAATAATGGCAATAGGATCTCCTTATATGGGTAAACTTTCAGATAGAGTCGCTCCTTATAAACTGGCGTCGATAGGGATGGGGATTTGTGCGCTGGGGCTCTTGTTTTTTGCATTTATTTCGGAGTCAACACCTCTTTGGGTTACCATGCTAGCCTTGGTAATATCAGGGATTGGATTTGCAATTTTTTCCTCACCGAATACAAATGCATTAATGGCATGTGTGGAGAAAGAGGACTACGGAGTTGCTTCTTCGGTTTTAACCACGATGAGATCACTCGGACAAACCACAAGTATGGCGATAATCACAATAATAGTGGGGATGTACATGGGAAATCAGTCCTTATCTGGAGCATCACCGTTATTACTCATTGAAACTATGCATACAGCATTTAAAATATTTTCTGGAATCTGTATTTTTGGTATATTCATCAAACCAATAATAATCAGTGCAAAGCGATTGTAAATATGTGAGAAGCGGCACATAGTTCAGAAAGTGAAGCTCCTTATTTTTCAAAGACATGAAACTTACTTTTTTGTTCAAAGTTGTTTGGATGCTTTTAAGAAATAAATTGCAAAAACAGTGATAATATGTTGAATAATTTATTGTGCCTATGAACAGTCAGGCACTAAATTTGGAGGATTAACCGAGTGGCTAAGAAGCCTGATTGGAAATCAGGTAAGGTGTCAAAGCCCCGTGGATCTGATCCCCCGCGAGTGAGTGAGAAAGTCCCACACCTTCTTCATGGGGCTTCAGCCACAAAGGGAAAACGGACAGTGGAGGGAATGACGAAGGAACTGAGCGCATGAATGAGGCAAATCAAGAAAACAAATGCCATGACATTTTAATTTTTAGAGCAAAAAAGATAGAGCATAAGTTCAATCTCAAGTAAAATGAAGTTGACCCTACATTTGAAAGGAAAGCTGCCTATGCTTTATATACCTATCATGGATAGTTGCAATATTGATGAAGCGAAAAAGAACCTTAGGAGTTGGAATCTATGCGTCGGAGTAGCAAAACCAGAAGAGTTTAACAGCTGCTTTGAAATGATAAACCGATGGCAATCTTACATAATCAGAGCTTTTAGCCTGGGATATACCAACAGATTTACTGAAGGTATCAACAACCGGATCAAAATATAGAAACGCAACTGTTACAGGGTTCGAAACTTTGGCCGTTTCCAAAATCGTATTTTGCATTTAATGGCAGCATAGGCAGAAATCATAATGGCTCTTGCTTCCGACTCTCTGGTGGAGGATATTTCCTGTACTGCTTTTTATGTACTAGGATGAACCACAAGGCGAAAGATAAGCCGGCGATTATTTTAATCTCGCCGGCTAGAAAGTGTTTTAATGTTTTTTATTTTACTTGAGCTCTACCACAACATTTGACAAAGTGTCATTAAACAGCAGGAGACCATTTATTATGTGTTGTATGGTGGTTGATATAATCACGAACGATATGCAGTAATGTCAAAGGAGTTGAAAAATGCCATTAAATCTTTAAGATCCTTCTCAAAGTCAACAAAGGTGTTTGCTTCACAGGAAATAATACCTTTATAGCAAATCTTTTTAAGTGCATTCATAAATGTTGAATAATCGAAATCATCTGATAGTCGAGGAATAGGTCTTGTAGGGAAAGGCATTACTGGATTATCTATATGTATATGTTGAATCTGATCTGCATATTTTATTATTTCATCGTAAGGGCGCTTTTCGTCTACAAACCAACGCAGGTCGATGAAGGGCTTTAAATTATATACACCAAGTTCCTTAGACAGTGCAATAGCTTCCGGTATATTCATAATAAAGTTTGAGACCACCGATGATAGAGGTTCTATGAGTACCGTAATGTTATATGCGGCGTTGGTTTCACAACAAAGAAGGATGGATTCCAGTATCTTTTCTCGCGCTGCGGCCATTTCATCTGCGGAGGCGTTTAAGGGTAGACTCCGGGTTTTGCCGTTTCCAAAGTTGCAGAAACGTGCTCCCATCTCTGCCGCGCGTTCAGCGCCTATTTTTATATGCTCACGATAATCGTTGAGGGAAAAATCTGGTGTGATAATCTGGCGGTCAAGAGGCAGGGGGTTATTGAAGACCTCCGCTGTGAGAAGGCTATCGTTGAGTTTTCTTTTTGCTGTACGAAACTCTGATTCGGTCATGGGAACGATTTCGCGGTAGTGCATTTCGATACAGTCAAAGCCAGCATTTGCGATTGCATCAATGTCCTTCACAAAACCAAAACTAGATAAACGCATTTTCATATAAAAAAGCTCCTTTCTTTGATTCATTACAGATATATGTAATTGTGTAGGTAATATATTGATGATATATCAGCTTCGCTATACTGTCAATTTATTTAATGTAATGTAGCTTTATATGATTAGGCAACTATTTCATCTTTGGTTTAAGACAACATAAAATGGTGCATTTTCCCATAAAAAAAGTGGGCCGCCTCTTTTTTCGAGACGCCCCACCGGTTTCTTGAAATCATTCTGTCACATTAATGTAGCCCTCTCGCATACGTTGCTTGGCATTTTCTATATGATTTGTCAAGAGCTTGAGTGCACGCTTAATATCTCTTTTTTCGATGGAGTCTATCAGCGACGTATGCTCGGACATGGCATCGGGATAATAATCAACAGCAACTTTTTTAGAACACACCATGTATTTTTCACGAATGGAATGGTATAGCGTTATCAGATGTTGGTTCCCATATAGGTTAAGGAGCACTTCGTGAAGCGTTATATCCATGAGCATATACTGCATGATGTCGCCGGATGCAAGGGCTTGGTTTTGTTTTTCCACACAGTCCCTCATCATCTGTATTTGTAGGGGGGGAATCCGCGAAATAACCTTTTGTAGCACAAAAGGTTCGATACACTCACGTACCTGGAAAAACTGTACAAGATCAGATAAATCCATCGTTTCCACAAAAAACCCCACATTTGGAACCTGTCTGATTGAACCTTCTCTACGCAAACGTAAAAAAGCCTCGCGCACAGGTGTGTAGCTCATTCCGATATCATTCGCAAACCGGCGAGCACTTAAATATGTGCCACTTTCAAGTGTAACGATTTTATCCTTTAATGCATAGTATGCGCGGTCGCCTAAAGTTTCCCTCGTCATATTTTTCACTTACCCTTCCTACTTTATTACGACAATAAAAAACAACTCAGAAGAAATTATAACAGATATACTAATATATAGCTAGTAAATCATTATGTAGGGCAACAATTTTAAACAGAATTGAAATTGTCGCCCTACATAATGCGTACCGAAAATAAATGGACCACTGAAAAATTGAATTATAAAGCTTATTTAGGAAAGCTTATTTGGAGTTAAAGCAAAAAATTATGAGCAGAGAACTTGAGAAATAAAAAGAAGGACTATTGTGGTTTTGAACTACGCAACAAGATATTGTCGAAGTCTTTGAGATCAGGTTTATGTTGGATAAAATGATGGTAACCAAGCTGATTACCGAAGTATTACCCGGAAACTATCAGTATTACCGCGAGTCTCTGCAACAAATGGAAGAGAACTTTAATGTAGATATTGCACAAGGAAGCAAATTGTTCATTAAATATGATGAGGATTTTCACGATAGTCTGATTAAACTTTCAAATAACTCGCGGTTGATAAGTATTTATGCTGACAATCGAATCCAGACAAAAACATTCCGCCAGCGAACATCTTTAAGCGAAGAACGAATTGAGTACGCGAATAAGCTATATAAGGAACTGTTAGCAAGTATAAAAAACATGGATTTAGTAAAACAAGCCGCCATTAATGTCTAGAACCTCTCCAGTGGTCCAGCCCGCTTCATCACTTGCAAGGTAGAGGATTGCGTAAGCAACTTCTTCTAGAGTGCCGAGGCGGGGTATGCGGCAAGGAGCGGTGCGTGAGCGGATGTCCTCCTCGGAAGATTTTCGTAGCATTTCGCCCATAACGGGACCTGGTGCTACTGCGTTGACTGTAATATTCCATGGACCTAATTCATAAGCCAGCTGTTGAGTTATGCCTACCACACCAGCTTTGGTGGCGGAATAATTGACACCGCAGCCAGCACGGCCGGTGCGTCCTGCAATGGAGGACATATTGACAATGCGCCCATATTTCTGTTTTTTCATTTGTGGCACAACCGCTTTGCAACTATTAAATACTCCGTTAAAATTGACATTAACAACTTCGTTCCAATCTTCCAAAGTCATTTCATCAATTGGTGCATGACGTACGATTCCTGCATTAGCTACTAGAATATCAATTCTACCAAACGTTTGCAATGTAAACTCGACTGCTTTTTCCATATCCTTATATGATTTAACGTTTGCAGTAATTCCTTTAACTTTCTCTCCGTATTCAGAAAGGCTATCCAGCGCATTATTCAGTTTTTGAGGATTTGTTCCAATTAAAACAACTTTTGCTCCATTCTCTAAAAATTTTAGTGCACAGGCACTCCCGATGTCACCACTGCCCCCGGTGATAATTGCAACTTTTTCCGCTAATCGCATAATAATGACCTCCTTTTTTTTGTTATATATGCCTTATTTTAGTTTTAATAATCGTATACGGTATTCTTTACAAAGGAATAATAACATATTAAATATTTATAGTCAATAAAATATTATTACAAAACCTTTGCTATTATTTAAATATATAGCAAATTAACAAAAATAATAAAATGTTTTTAAATTTTCCAGGTATATAATTGACATTTTCATATAATTGAGTTATTATACAAATATATTCCGTATACGGTATTCAAAGCATCATTATAAAAATTAAAATATGGCAAAAAATGGATAATATTTTAAAATGTTAGAAGCCGAGAAATGATATTCTACAAATGAACCGGCGATATTTTTTGAAGACAATTCTGTGGGACGACTGAAAAAAGAAATCTTAGAGACGAGCGACGAAGAATTAAACCGCCAACTGATGGAAGATTTTGAAATCCCAAGTCCTTCGGAACTGGGGGAAGGAAAACACTATGAAGGTAATGCCGACCTTTGGAAACGGTAAAGAATAAATTTTCCATGTCAACTCGAATAAATCAAGAGGAGGTAACAATAATGGTGAAGATTGCGCTTGTTTATACCGGCTTTAACACCGGGCTTATGTCACTTGTTGAAAGCGGCGTACAGTCTGCAATGGGCAACGAGGAAGTTGTCTTTATTACTTATGCAAATCCTGAGATCATCAAGGAAGTTCTGGATGCCGGATATGTGACGCCTAAAGCCGCAAAACTCCATGCTAAGTGCTTTTTTGAGGCGATGACTTCAGATGCTGATGCAGTGCTGAGCGTATGCTCTACACTTGGCGATGTAGCAGAGGCGGCCAAGCCTCTTTTCAAAATGTTTAATGTTCCTTTCGTGCGCATTGATGAAGCAATGATGCAATATGCACTCAAAGATAACAAACGTATTGCTTTTGTGGCGACGAGCGATGCCATCATGGCGCCAAACAGCAGATTGCTTGATAAGTGTAAAGCCGAAACCGGCTCCGGCTCTTCCATTACAAAACTTATACTGCCAAACCTTATTGGGCAAGCACCAGATAAGGCTGCGCAAATCATTATCGATAAAATCAAGCCGAATGTGGGGCAGTTTGATATTGTTGTTTTGACACAGGCTTCAATGGGTCCGGTTACTCCTAAAATTGAAGAGGGCCTTCGAATACAGGTCATCAGCAGCATAAAGTTTGGAGCGCATGCATTGGCAGATTCGATTAAGCGGCGTAGCTGATTTTGACATAATTTAAATTGTATATACGGGAGGGAGGGATAGTATTCATAATGAAACTGGGAACAATGACTGACGGCGTCAGCGAAGATTTTGGTCAAGCACTGTCGATTATGCAACAAGACGGCCTTACACAGGCGGAATTGCAGTTTTTGTGGGGAACCGAGATTGGCAATCTGACCGATGAACAAAATGAACGCGCGAAGCAACTTCTTGATCAATATGGAATGGAGGTTTCAGTAATCTCCAAACACAATTTTATGGCTCTGCCAGTGATGACAACTGAGGTAGACAGCGATATATACCAAAAGCATTTTAATAATTTAAAAAATTGTATTAAACTGGCAAAATATTTTGGTGCCAAAATGGTTCGGACCATGACCTTTGGCAAGGAAATCAACATCTGGGGATACAATGGTGCTGACCGTTGGATGGCGGGGAACAATCAGGCATGGAATAAGTTCTTGTGTCTGTTCGAAAAGCTTGTGGAAATGGCCGAATTGAACGACATTACCCTTGTTATGGAGACAGGCACAAACGCCATGATTTCATCTGGATTTCTCGCCAGACGATTAATTGAGGATCTGGGTACCAATCACCTCAAGGTATTATGGGATCCTGCAAACACACTGTGCTGCGCTGATATTCCCTGGCCTATTGCCTACAATGAAATAAAAGATCTGATCGGGCATGTACACATCAAGGATATCAAGGTAAATATTCCGCATGCTACTGTGCATGCCTGCCCGTTGGGACAGGGTGATATGGCTCCTTATTTTGAAAAGATTGCAGCCTCTCTTAAAAAAGACGGTTATACCGGCTCCATTTCATTGGAGAGTATCTATCGTCCGGATGGCGGCACCTACATGGATGGTTACCGCGCGCAGGTTGATACCTTCATAAAACTGTTCTCGTAGTATTACACATTTGTTAATAGCCGGATTGAAAGGGGAGAAACATGAAACTTGGAGCAATTACGAACGGTATTTCACAGGATTTTGAGCGGGCAATGCAGGTCATGCAACGTGATGGCATTGGGTATGCGGAACTCCAATTCATCTGGGAAAAGGAAATTTGCCATCATACCGAAGAAGAAAACAAGGAGATAAAACGATTACTCGATAAGTATGGCATCAAGGTTGCTTGTATCATGAAGCATGTGTTTAACGGTATGCCACTGATGGACACGGAAATTGGTGATACAACCTATAACGAGCAAATAAACTTACTGCGCAAGTCTATTCAGCTTGCCAGATTTTTTGACACAAACATTACCCGTACTATGACATTTGCTAAACAAAATGTCGTATTCGGAGCAGGTGGAGCTGAAAAATATCTTTCCGGTGGTAACAAAGCATGGATCAAGCTTTTAAAGCTGATGGAACCCGCTTGCCTCATAGCTGAAGACGAAAAAATCGACCTGATGATGGAGACGGGAACCGGTGCATTTATCCATAGTGCAAGCCTTGCCAAAAAGTTGATTGACGATCTGGGCAGTCCACGCTTAAAAATTTTGTGGGACCCCGCAAACTGTCTATATAGTCAAGAACATCCCATGCGAACCTATGAAGTCATTCGTGAGCATATTGCGGATGTTCACATCAAGGATATTCGTGTAAACAAGCCAATGGCTAGTATTGTCTATTGTCCATTGGGTCACGGTGAAATGGGCCAATTCATTGATGATCTGGCGTTGGCCTTGCGTCAGGATAAGTATGCAGGGGTTGTCACTTTCGAAAATCAAGTGATTCCCTCTGGTGGCGAGGAAGAGGATGGTTGGAATCAATCAGTTGCCCTTTTTAAAGAGGTATTTGAATAAGTTAGAATGAGAAATCTCAAAGCGTATATGACAGTATTTGTGCAATATAGGTGACGAGATTGTTGATTTCCATATAGATAACCTAGAAAAGTAAGGCATTTATACCAAATCAAGTGATTAATAAAAAGGCGAGCCCGCTGCCTGATGCAAGCGGGCTCGTCCCACTGATAAAGAATTGAATGGGCATAAAGTAATTATGGGGATATTTATTTTTGCTTTAACGAATAGAATTGCACTCATTGTTTTTGTTATAATCATCGGATATATTCTTTGACGGTATTTTAATTTAGAAGTTATCACTATGGGTAAGATTAGCCTGTATGTGTGTACGCTTTCTTTCCTGTCGGTAACTATCTATACGACAAATTTGGATTTGTAATTGTTGAAAGAGTTGATGTTTGTGGTGTTTTTGCTCGTTTTCAGCGCAGTTATTTCGAAGGCAGTGGCAAGAATACGCGGCTTTAGTCCCAGCATGGTAAATGAGTTTATAAATCCGCAGCTGTTTTACAATAATGGGAATGTCAGATTGCCGCTGATAGCACTGGTATCCAGCAGTGAACTGTTTTTGGTGAACGGAGAAGCTGCTTATCTCACATATGCAATCACGGTACAGGCCATTGTGCTTATAGTACAGAATATGACGCTCAATACATTGGGGCTCTATAATGCAAGTAAGGGGAGCAGACCGATGAAAGAGTCTTTAAAGGGGATGCTCAGGCTGCCGGTGGTGTTAATATTGCCCTTAGTATTGATATTTAAATATTTTATCCTTTACGACCTCACAGCTTTCCAAAGTTAAGTTTATGCTAAACAATAAAGATGCGTTATTTTCTGTTTTTTCGTTTGATAGGATGACCGTTTATTGCGTTTGTCCTGTTGAATTTTTTAAAAAATAAAAATTGACGGGAAAAGGTATTTGGAATAATAGACATGTAAATCTTAGGGG
>DASRMG010000218.1:0-11571 GCA_035648035.1 Desulfosporosinus sp.
GTAGCAGCTTAAGGGTTTAATCCATCAGTTAATTAGTCATTGTTCGGATTTTTCAATGGCCTGTTTGTTATGACCTTTTTTCCGAAACCAAAATCTAACCATTAACCAATCAAATTCTTGACTTTAATTAGCTGGTCTATAAATTATTTGTTTCCTTTTGTTAAAGGGAACTATTCTCAACTATTTTATCATAATATGTGTTTATTGGGAAATTTACCCTTTAAACAACAACAAACATAAGGTCTCCCGCGGAAACGTTTTGACCAGCACTCACTTTGATATCAGAGACGCTTCCGTCCTTACCGGCGGAAATTTTATTTTCCATCTTCATAGCTTCTAGAGTAACAACCCCTTGATTCGCTTTAACAACATCCCCGCGCTTCACGTGGATCTGTGTAATGACCCCCGCCATCGGTGCTAATACCTGACCAATCTCACTCAGGGTTACTTGATCTTCGGCAGGCGAGCTAGCACCTTGCTTTGAGTCCCTCTGTATATCTTCAACGCCCACTTCGAATTCTTGGTCATTGATCATAACCAGAAATTTCCCAGTAGCATGATTGTTGATAATCCGGTAGCTTCCATTTTCCGAGTTTCCCTTCGTTTCAATGGCCGCGCTTAGCACTGCCGCTATGCTGGCATTTCTTGGATCATCCTCCTGAGTAAGCTGAGTGGGGGCTTCTTTGATCTTCAGAAGATCCGCCTCTAGTTTATTCTTAATGAAGTTTGTTGTAAATTTTCCGCTTTGGAAGTCCTTGTCTGCTAAGATAAGTTGGTGAAAAGGGATCGTAGTCTTGATCCCGCGAATATCAAATTCAGCGAGGGCACGCTGCATTCGGACGAGTACTTCTTCTCGTGTCTGACCATAAACCAAGAGTTTGCTAATCAGAGAATCATAATACGGGGAAATAGTATATCCGCAGTAAGCCGCACTATCAACTCGAACTCCGTACCCTCCTGGCGGACGGTAAAACTCTATCTTGCCCGGTGACGGCATAAACGTAACAGGATCTTCGGCATTAATACGGCATTCCATGGCCCAACCTCTCAGCTGAATATCAGATTGGTTATAACCTAACGGCTCTCCTGCTGCAATCCGAATTTGCTCCTTAATGAGATCAAGACCGCAAACTAATTCTGAGACGGTATGTTCCACTTGTACACGAGTATTCATTTCCATAAAGTGAAAATTCATGTCTTTGTCTACTAAGAATTCTAAGGTACCTGCGCCACGATACTGCACAGCTTTAACAGCATCTTGGGTTACCTGACTCATACGAGCCCTTAATTCGGGTGTAAGAGCAGGAGAGGGTGACTCTTCAATCAGTTTTTGATGTCGCCGTTGAATGGAACAATCCCGTTCACCTAGGGTGACGACTTCTCCGTAGTTGTCCGCTAGAATTTGAACTTCCACATGACTGCATCCCACGAGATATTTTTCTAAATAAACATCTGGGTTAGCGAAACAGGATTTCGCCTCGGAGCGGGCGCTCTCCAAGCCTTGAAGAAGTTCGTCTTCTTGAAGTGCTAGGCGCATGCCACGTCCTCCACCTCCTGCAACCGCCTTGATCATTACAGGGTAGCCCAGAGTCTTGGCAATTTTAAGGGCTTCCTCGTCCTTTGTGACAATCCCTGTGCCGCCTGGAATCACGGGACAACCATAGGAAATCATCGTTTTTCGACCTTTCTCTTTATCTCCCATAGTGGCCATGGTCTGGGCATCTGGACCAATGAAGACAAGCCCCGCTTCCAGAATCTTCGTCGCAAAAAGTGGGTTCTCTGCGAGAAAACCGTAGCCTGGGTGGATCGCTTCGGCCTTCATGTCTATGGCCGTTTGAATAATCCAATCAATGTCCAAATATCCAGTGCTAGCAGCAAACTTCACAGTCTCGTCCGCCATCTCAACATGGAGAGACTCTTCATCTACTTGACTGTATATGGCTACTGTCTTGATTTTCATTTCTTGACAAGTTCTTATAATCCGTACAGCAATTTCTCCTCGGTTCGCAATGAGGATCTTCTTAAACATCTTTCCACCCCCTTAAAAGGAATATCACCAGGCCTCTGACCTGATCGGTCATTATAATTCTAAATCATCGTCCTTAATATCTGTAATAAACATGCACCCAGGAGCATGAGTTATGACAAACTCTGGTTTTACATGCATGATGACTGCCTGAGGTGTCACTCCGCAGGCCCAGAATACAGGGACTTCACCCTCTTTAAGGGTGACAGACTCACCAAAGTCTGGTTTCGACAGGTCTCTAATACCGAGCTTCTCAGGATCTCCTACATGAATGGGTGCTCCATGAACCCTCGGGAACCTTGCAGTAATGGCGATCGTTTGCTCCACCAGATGTTTTGGTATGGGTCTCATACTGACAACCATTGGCCCCTTGAAGATTCCTGCGGGTATGGTTTCTATATTGGTGATATACATGGGAACATTACGGTCTTCTTCAATGTGACGAATACCAATGCCTGCATCTGACAGAGCTTTTTCAAAGGTAAAACTACAGCCAAGCAGGAAAGAGACCAGATCCTCCGACCACAAATTTAAGATGTTATTCACTTCTTCTACCAATATTCCGTCCCTGTAGACCCGATATTTGGGTATATCCGTACGGATATCGGCCATCGGCGCCGTCAAAATAGGCGTGAATTTTCCAGGTTCACAGATATCTAGAATAGGACAAGGTTTAGGATTACGTTGGCAAAATATCAGAAAATCCAAGGCATATTTGGCGGGAAGTACGACCAGATTAGCCTGAGTATAACCATAAGCTAGTCCAGGCGTAGGACCTGTCCATTTTTCAAGTCTTATGGCTGCCCTTGCTTCCTCTCCATTTTTAAAAACCAACCTGATCATCTCCTTGAATTGATTTCTTCTACGGTCACTTTGAAGGATTTCTTGTCCGGCTTCCCTTTTACGCTGACCTCATAGAGCCTCGTACTGGTAATCTCAAAACTATTGTTTTTTATGTGACGCTGAATGTCTTCCATCTTAACCTTGTATTGGTGATATATTTCATGCGACGTTGTAATGCTCACTTGCTTAAACCTGACCTTATCCCCTGGTTTCAATTGTGCTAAGATCGCTAAATCAGGGGAAATAACGGTCGCTATTTTCGTATAGCCTCCGGTGGTTTGCCGATCTGACATCATAATAATTGGTATACCATGCCCCGGCACCTGAATTGATCCCAGAGCAATCCCATCTGAAATAATATCTGCACTCTCAATGTGCTCTAGCTTAGGCCCTGCCAACCGATATCCCATTCGATCTGCTTCGTTAGTGACGTCATACTCGGATTCAAGAAACGTTCTTATGGCCGGCTGAGTAAAACAATCATCTTGCGGACCTAATACGACTCTGACTTCACATGCCTTTTCATAAATCGGCAGGTATTCCAGTGGTATTCTTTTTAGAGGCAACAGACTCATATCCTTGTTCGCAAAACTTAGATCAAATTCATCGCCGGCCTGCAGTTTTTCTCCCTTTAAGCCGCCAATAGCACCTCGTACATAGGTTGATTTACTCCCCATAACCGCTTCAATACCGATGCCACCTGCCAACGCTATATAACCACGGCAGCCTGAGATAAGGCCTCCAAACGTCAGGACATCTCCTGGACAAACAAGTATTGATCGCCACATAGTGACAGCCTGTCGATTGATTTGCGGCTCCATATTGGCACCGGTTAGTGCAATCCTCGTCGTCACATTAAATTGAACGCTTGGGCCAAGTATCGTCGTCTCAAGCACCGCTTCATGCGGTTTATTTCCAACGAGAAGGTTGCCAAGTTGCATTGAATAATCATCCATCGCGCCAGATACAGGCATACCATACTGCTGAAATCCAGTTCTGCCTTTATCTTGAATAGTGGTCATAAGGCCACCGTCTAATATAGTAACATCCATATTCATCTTCCTTACTTATAGCTTATTTTAAGGCTATACGTATTTTCTGCAACCTGAGTCTCGATCTGTCGATAGTCTTTCAATCCCACCGACACGAACCGAATAAAGTCTCCTGCCTGCATCAGTATGGGGGGTTCTCTGTACGGGTCATACAACGTGATCGGCGTTCTTCCGATGAGTTGCCAACCCCCAGGGCTTTCAATGGGATAAATGCCGGTTTGCTTTCCTGCAATGCCTACTGAGCCAACGGGGATTTTGTTCCTAGGTGTTTCTAGACGAGGGGTTTCAATTTTATCACTCATTCCGCCCAGATAAGGAAACCCAGGCGTAAAGCCTAACATATAGATCAGATAATCCTGGGAGGTATGAATTTGAATCACTTCATCAACACTTATATTATTATGACTTGCAACAAACTCTATATCTGGCCCGAATTCTTGTCCATAAATAACAGGCACTTCAATAATTCGTTGCTTAGTCTTTATTTCCTGATCTAAATCCTCACTTAATTCTTTGAGTCGATTGATGAGTTCTTTATAAACGACCTTTGAAGGATTATACTGCACCATTAACGAACGATACGTAGGAATTAGTTCCTCAATTCCCTCTATATCACAACTATTGATGGCCTGGTATAACGCCATCACTTTATGATTAATAGCTTGATTAATTTCATTTCCAAATTCAACCACAATGACTTTGTCTCCTGCGGGTAAATAACGCATCTCTTTAACCATCTTTCTCTCTTTCACCATCCTCTAGACACTATAGCGATGCAGCCCATTTACATGAGCTGCAATTCTATAATAGCATAATAATTTAATTAGGAATAATTCTTCTAGAATAAGGCTTGAATGCCAAGCATGGACTGATAACCACCGATCACCCCAATGACGACAATGACGATCCCAACGATGATGAGCCACATCGGCTGTTTGTAGTCACCCATGATTTCTTTATTCCTAGTCGCTAAGAGCATGGTCCCAAGTGTTACCGGCAATATCAAACCATTGAGTGCACCAGCAAGAATCAATAAGCTGACAGGTTTTCCAATTGTAACAAATATGAGTGTTGAAGCAACAATAAACCCTATAATAAAGAATTTGTTGTACTTTTCAACCACCGGCGATAACGTTTTAATGAACGAAACGGAGGTATACGCCGCACCAACAACGGAGGTAATGGCCGCCGCCCATAGAACCACGCCGAAAAACTTATAGCCCAGCATGCCTGCGCCCAGTTTAAAGGCGGAAGCCGGTGGATTTGCAGGATCAAGATGTACGCCTTTTGCTACAACCCCTAATACCGCCAGGAAAAGCAAAATTCTCACGATTGATGCAATAATAATACCTGTGACAGAGGCCTTTGTAATTTCGCCTAAATGTTCTACACCCGTTACACCAGCATCTACCAGCCTATGCCCCCCGGCAAAGGTGATATATCCCCCAACACTACCTCCCACGATGGTTATAAGCGCGAGGAAAGAAAAGGTTTCTGGAGCGAAAGTCCTAATTACAGCTTCGCCAACAGGAGGACCTGTCGAAATGGCTAAATATAAGACCAGCAAAATCATTAAACCTCCAAGGACTTTGGTAAAAGTATCTAAGGCTTTGCCCATTTCTTTGGAAATAAATATGACAATTGCAATGGCCGCGGATATAAGAGCTGCGAACTTTAAATCCATACCGAACAAAACATTCAGACCCAATGAGGCCCCTGCAATGTTACCAATATTGAAGGCCAAACCCCCTAAGGCAACTAAAGCCGCCACGAAATATCCCAGCCCTGGTAACACCTTGTTCGCAACATCTTGACCTCTCAAGCCGCTGACCCCGATCACTCTCCATACATTCATCTGCGCACCGATATCAATGAGTATCGATAGTAAAATAATAAATCCGAAAGAGGCTAAGTACTTTTCCGTAAACACAGCGGTCTGTGTCAAAAATCCAGGGCCAACTGCTGAAGTTGCCATTAAAAATGCCGCGCCTATAAGAACCGAAGTATTTTTCTTGTTTGCATTTTGAGTTTCTTTCATGGACATATTGAAACTCCTTTCTTATACTAAATTTTTGAGGGATCGCAGTTCAACACCATTTTTCTTAAGCTGGCTGCTGATCAGCTCGACAAAAGCAATCGCTTCTGGATTGTCACCATGAACACAAATAGAATTTGCATTGAGTTTAATTTCTTTTCCATCAATTGCCGTCACTTTGCCTTCTACAACCATTTTCACGGCTCTTTCAACGGCTTCTGTCTTACCTAGTATCATTGAACCAGGCAGTGTCCTAGCAACAAGCGTACCATCAGAGTTATAAGCTCTATCTGCAAAAACCTCCTCTGCAACTTTAATGCCAATCTCTCTGCAAGCCGTCACTAATTCGCTGCCTGCAAGGGCCAATACAATGAGACTCTTGTCGACATCATAGACTGCTTTGGCGATTTCTTTGGCAAACGTGGCATTACCGCTCACCATATTATAGAAAGCACCATGCAATTTCACATGATCTACCCTGCCTTCAGCCGCAGTCGCAAAAGCTGAAAGGGCACCCAATTGATATATTAAGTAAGTCCTTGCCTCTTTGGGTGTAATATCGATATTTCTTCGACCAAAAGCCGTTAAATCTGGATAGCCAGGATGTGCGCCGATCCCTAAGCCATGCTGTCGAGCCAAATTAACGGTGTCTTCCATAACCAACGAGTCACCTGCATGCCAGCCACAGGCAATGTTGACGGAGGATATATATTTCATGACCAATTCGTCGTGACCTAGCTTGTAGCGACCAAAGCTTTCCCCAACATCACTGTTTAGATCGACATACTTCCCTATCATTAGCACCTACCTTTTTCCATCAGTTCGTAGGAACCGATTTTCTATTAATTATTAGCCAACCATACTAGCATAAGTTGTCCAATTGGCAACCTATTCATCCCTTTTATTGGGTTATCCCGATTCACAACAAACTGAGGAAAACGTGAGTTGATACTCAGAAAAAATGAGGTTCAGGAAAAAAACTCTAAAGTTTTATTCCTGAGCCTCATTGCTCTTTCAAAGGGTTGAAGGAAACTACTCTATTGTATTATTGGATGGTATGAGTGTCAAGGCACAATTGTACAAAGGCCAACAAATAAAAGCTACCACCTGAAAGGTGATAGCCAGCTCATAAGATCTTTTTAGAAAATCAATCCTAATGCGATAAGAATCAAGATTGCAACAGCAATGACTGCCACACCGACTCCGGCTCCTACACCATAAGCAGCAACAGGAGCGACAGGTTGAGGGCAACATGCTTGATGCATTCCTTGCATCATTCCTTGGTTCATTCCATACATAAGAAGTTCCTCCTTTAATTTTTATTTAGAATACTATTCCCATAGCGATCAGAAGAAGAATTATTACAACGACTGCAGCGATTCCTGTACCGATACCTTTACCGTGTTCTTCGCAACCACAACCGCAATTTTCATTACCAAATGCCATATTATTTTCCCCCTTTGTTAGTGATAGTAAATAATATGCACAGCCTAAGCAATATGGAACAATATGGTAATTTTATTTTATATGCAGGATTGTCCTTTTTGATACACTAAGTCTATATTGCGATATAAGAAGGCCTTCGGTTTTATTAAAACCGAAGGCCTTCTTATATATTTTGGAGACAACACCCAGATTTGAAGCGCAAATGAAAGTTACCTCACCTTGAGAAGCTTATGAAGTTGTATTCCCAATCTTAATCCACGTTCTGGAAAACGTTGAACCAAATCATAACCCTTTTGCGCGGACTCCGGTCGACCACTTTCTACCTGAAGATAAATAGTTCCTTCGACCCTATCCTGTTCAGTAATACAATCAATCGAAAATTCATCATCCACCACATACTTCAGTTCGTCTGCCTGACAACATAAGGCAAACCCACTACCCGGTTTTGGAGATGCAGTAATCCAATCAATACCCCACTCAGTCGGTATTGGATTCGTCCCATTTGTTTCTATCGCCACATATTTACCTAACTGATGCAATGCTCTCACGAGTGGCCCTAGATCATAAAGTGTCGGTTCCCCACCCGTAATAACAACGTGATGATGAGGCATTTCGATCTCCCCCACGATTTCCTGTGCACTCATCCGTCGTGCTGTCGATACATCAAAGGAGTTCTGAGTATCACACCAACTACATCGCAAATTGCATCCAGCAACCCGAATAAAGGTAGAGCCCTTTCCCATGTGAGATCCTTCGCCTTGAATACTCGTAAATATCTCAATGATCGGATAAAGCACCTTATTCATGACATGCTTCCGCATAGGAATCTGCAGTCTCCCATAATTTCACGCTATCAACCGTAACGCCCCTTGGTTGCAACTGATCGGTCAAAACTCCAAAAAAATGTGCGACCATATTCTCGGCTGTTGTTCTAAAAGGAAAGACTTCATTGAGCACTTTATGATCTACTTTATCGATGACTTCAATCCCTACAACATCTTTCAAATCAGAGAAGTCCATGACCATGCCATCATCCGAGCCACCAGTAATCAGCCCCCCATTATCACGAACCACCGTCACCTCTAATTTGTAGGTATGACCATGCATTGCAGAGCACTTCCCCTTATGATTTGGCAAAAAATGTGCAGCATCAAAGGTGAAACTTTTTGTAGTTTTTATAAGGACACGTTTCATTGAGCCACCGCCTTCCTTTCTAAATACTTTTTAAGCCCAGCACTTCGCAGCTTACACGCAGGACAATCGCCACAACCCGTCCCAATCATTCCGTTATAACACGTTAATGTATTTTGCTGTACGTACTCCAATTGACCTAATTGATCCGCCAATTCCCAGGTGTCAGCCTTATCGATCCACATCAACGGAGTATCAATCACAAAAGTATAGTCCATGGCCAGATCTAATGTAACATTCAGCGACTTTATAAAGATATCGCGGCAATCTGGATAACCACTAAAATCGGTCTCACAAACACCGGTAACCAAATGATGGATCCCTTTTTGTTTCGCCACTACCGCCGCAAATGAAAGGAAAAGTAAGTTGCGACCATCCACAAAGGTGTTCGGTGGCTGCCCACTTTCACCGGCTTTTATTTCAAGGTCATTTCTTGTGAGTGCATTAGGTGCCAGCTGGTTTAGCAGACTCATATCTATCACCGAATGAGGTATCTCCAACTCTTTGGCGATCTTCATCGCACAATCGATTTCCGCCTTATGCCTTTGATTATAGTTGAAGGTAATTGCTTCTACTCTATGATAGTTTTTTATTGCCCAAAATAGACACGTCGTGCTATCTTGACCACCACTAAATACGACCAAGGCTGATTGATTCATTCTATGTCACTCCATTTCTAACGAGGTTAGCTTTGAGTATAAACGTCCTCAAGATAGTTGTTCTTCCTTTAGACATAAATTATTACTATCCTGAAAGTCAGACTGCAAATATTTAGCTTTCAGGCTTAAATTTCTTATCTCTTGTGCAACAAATGATTATATCACATTCTTGGTCTGCATAACCAGACCTATCGCCCAATCAAGTCTATTCTGCTGCATTCTCCGTTTCGTTCTCTTCACTCCTATCAGCCATCATCTCAATTAATACGCCAGAACCGTGCCAGAGTCATGACAAAGCGTCACAGCTTGTAGCGTAACAAAAAGGCACATGCTGACAAATTGTCAGCATGTGCCTAAGCCATACCTTGATTATTGCTCTTGGCCAGCTCCCACAATTATAACTGATCAATCGCGGACTTTAACTGTCCCAGCGCCTTTTCTAGTGTGGAGCGATGACAAGCAAAATTAAATCTCAAGAAGCCAGCCCCTTCTTCGCCAAACCAGCGCCCCAAATCGGCTGCAACCTTGGCTCTTTCTATGACTAAGGCATCAATTTCATCTGCTGAAAGACCTGTCCCCCTAAAATCCATCCAAACAAGATAGGTAGCCTGGGGTTTTAATATCCTTACCCCTTTCAGATTCTTTTCTGCATAGTCTATCGCATAGTCTATATTGGCTTCTACATACTCAAGAAGCTCCGTTAAGTATTGCTCCCCATGGTTATAGGCTGCCTGCAGTGCGGTAGTACCAAAAACATTAAGATTACCTACACAATTTATTTCAAGCTGATTGACATACTTTTTACGAATTTTTTTATTCGCAATAATAATCGCCGAAGTTTGTAGACCGGCTAAGTTAAAGGTCTTGCTGGGTGAATACGCTGTAATAATGTTCTGATTGATGCTATCGCTCAACATTCCTAACGGCGTGTGCTTATAGCCCTTGAAAATAAGGTCAGAATGAATCTCATCAGTGAATACGAGCACCCCATTATTTAAACAAAGCTCGCCTATCTTTCTCAAATCATCCACAGACCAAACTCTACCCATCGGATTATGAGGATTGCAAAGAATTAAGAGCTTATTATTTGGGTCTTTAACCTTGTGCTCTAAATCTTCAAAATCTATGGCATAGTTATAAGTCTTAGGATCAAGCATTAGAGAGTTTTTTATTACAATTCGTTTATTTTTCTTGATCGTTTGTTTAAACGGATAATACACAGGGGGTTGAATAATGACACCCTGGCCCTCTTGCGTAAAAGCTTGGATAGCATAGGTAACAGCAGGCACAATACCAGCCGTCGGAACGATCCATTCCTTGCTTAGCTTCCAGGCATGACGCTTATAAATCCAGTCTATTACAGCCTTGTCAAAGGAGTCACCCTTTGACCTTGGATAGCCATACACCCCAAATTTACCCTTTTCAACAATCGCATCAATCACTTCTTGTGGAGCTTTAAAATCCATATCCGCGACCCACATGGGTATGCAGCCCCTTGAATCGAACCCAGGGTAGCGTTCTTCAAAGCCGTCCCACTTAGCAGAATCAGTTCCCATTCTATTGATATATTCTGAAAAATTGTTTGACATATTATAACCTCTTTTACAAGTATAATGAAGGATTACTAGTTAACTCCTACTGATTTTGTTTGACGATTAGCTATCCCCTGTTCATTATAGCTAATCCCTTTAAGAAATTTCTAGCGTATTTATCGCCACACTCTTTATAATTGCTATGGCCTTCTTTTCTAAATATAGCGCCCAATTCACCCTTTGTTACAATGACACCTGCCTCTGCTAATATGTGAAGCATATCCTCACTTGTTAGGGATAGCGCTATTTTCAATTTCTTAAGAAGCATATTATTAGGATTTTCATTTTTTGTCAGTACGATTTTTTCAGGTTGGCCTGGTTTAGGTTCTTGTTTCCCTCTTTTAAATATAATAAAGCCATTTAAAAATGACTCTAGAACACTGTTCTTACATTTTATATTCTCTTCCTTTTCGTCTATTGGGTCATGCTCGGCAACGTCATTATCATATTTATAGGTTTCTTTTGATTTAATGAGCAGCTTCCTCACTTCTTCTGCTGTTAGTTCAACGCCACCAAGTTTAAATATCTCTAGCATCCGTGTATTCTTTATATCTAGTGCATATCTTAGTCTAATCAATATATCATTACTGAAGTTTTGCACCCATAAAATGGGCCAAATTTTGGCCCGAAAAGATATAAAAGAACAGCAAAAATCCGCATGAACACTCGGTTTTTGGTATAATTAAGATGCAAAACCAAATAAACCAAAAATGAGGTGTTATCATGC
>DASRMG010000219.1:0-5045 GCA_035648035.1 Desulfosporosinus sp.
CTGGGGTGACATGTGTTTCCGGAACAGCCATTGGTGTGACAGGTGTTGTGTGTGCTGTGTTTGCATCAGTTGCAGAAGTTGTTGCACTAACTGCAGCAACGCCTCCCATTACCAGACCTAGAGACAGCGTAGTTACCATTAACGTATGTTTAATATTTAACATTAAAATCATCCTTCCAATTTTAAAAATTTATTTATTTAGACCGATTGCTTGGCTCTTATAGTTTCTCTTCCAATGATCCCCCCTGCCCTCACTAAGTTATTCGACACTGTTTTTCCTTTTTTGGGGGTAGCCCTTTATAATATCGAATATATTTGCTCAGAACACTGAAAAAGTATGACGTTCAGAGCAAAAACACCAGTGTAGGAAGATCGTCTTCCTAACTGGTGTTTCTATGGCAATTTGAGAAATTTTGTATATGACTGTTTTTAGCATCTGGCTTACATGGAGTGTTGAGTGGTTTCATTTTCATGGCCTACTTCCCCTGTTGGAGCTGGCTGCGTTACCGGCGGTGCTGTGTGATGAGTCGTTTCGTTCTCATGATCTGTCTCGCCTGTACTGGGAGTGTTCGTAGAACTATGGTCCTCTGTTGGGCTTGATTCCATATTTGAAGGATGTTCGTATTCTGGACCATGTTTAACATTTGGCTCTCTCTTGGTATCAATATCAGTGGAGTGACCTTTCCCGTCTTGTGCTCTTACCTCGAAGCTTTCTTCAGGGTATAGGCTGGCAACACTAACCTTCGCATCTGCCAAAGCTTTCTGTGCATCATCACGGAGGGTATCCGGTTGAACCGATATACCATGCTCTTCACATCGAGCGTAGATTGAATAGCCGTTAACCGTCATACCTTGTTGCTTGGCTTCCTGTTGGATTTTATGGTTTGCTTGACTGACAACCACACTTCCGAACATGTTTCCACGAGTCATTTCCTCACGTATTGAGTCTCTAAGTTTCTGTGTATCAATAATATGGGTTCCCCACCTATTTACGGGTACCACGCTGGCTAAGATCAGGTTGTGAGTTGCGTTGAACGTCCCTGTTTGATTGGCGTTTCCTATAATTAAATCAACGGCTTGATACACGTCCAGACCTTTGATGGATAGTCCTTCCACGATACTTAAACCGCCATTGACATCTTGTACTTTAATCACCTTGCCATCTTTGTTGATCAATATCTCTACGCCTTTATTGATATCTAGCGAGACCGAAGCCACGGCCATATTCGGAATAAATAAGTAGAAAACACTGATGCTTAGAACAAGGAACAAAACTGCTGCAACGGAGGCATACTTAAAGATAATATTATGAGGTGCAAATAAACGTCTAGGTTTTAGATTTACTTCTATAGTCTGGCCGACTACAGCTGACCCTCTAGGCGTGGGAATTTCTACAAAGTCCCCTTCTTCTGTGAAAATACCAGTAACCTTTGGAGAGGTCCGCATCACAAGGCCTTTGATTTTCTTCATTTTTGCTACACCCTCTCTTCCAATTGTTCTGGAATCTTCATAAAATTTTTCAGTGGATAGAAATCAGGCTTGGATAAAATGAGAGCCAAGGCGATAAGATATTTTCGCCCCTTTTCCAAGACTTTTCGTTTTATGCCGGTTAATAATTCTAGTTCTTTGATGGGTAAAAGTCTATGTGTTTGAAGATGCGTCATAAGCACCGGGGCACGGCTTAAAGCTAAGGCAGCCCGGATGAGAGTTTGCTTTCTCTCACTATGTTTTGGGGAAACCTTCATTAAATCATCTAACGTTATGTGGTAGTCACATAGCACTCGGACGAAGTTTTCAAGAACTCGCGCAAAGAACTCTTGGTTCTCATTTTCTTGGTATTGCTCTAGGGAAGCATCAAGCTCATAGCGGCTCAGTTCTTCATCCTCTAGATTCATTGGGGAGAGGAAAATATCTTGATGTTTGCCTTCTTTACGAAAATAGTCATTAGTGATCTCTAATATGTGCTTATAGTACCACGCATTAATATAAGGAGGTAGTCATTACATATGGATTATATGGGGAAAGAAAACCCGGAATATTTAGTCCGCAGGACCCAGGTCTTGCCCAAGTCCGTAAGGGTTTCTACGTCCTAAGCCTATTGAACACTATAGTAAAGATTACGTAAAGCACCAGCATTTATCAATCTAAATGCTGGTGCTTTACGTAATGTGTTGGGGCGTAGTTCATTGACTATGACAAAGTAAGGCATTCGCGAAACACCATTTTCCCTAGCCCTTTTCAGCTTGATTTCACCCTGATAGCGATGCTTTTTATGGTGGTCTATCAGTATTGCCACTTATGGAAGAAGTTCCTTATATGGACGGGCGTGGTCAAGGGGATTATCAGTTTTGCAATATTTCCGATATTAGTAAAGCTTGGCTTTCTAACGATCATAAATAAAAATTGCAATGTATCATTCTCCTATGTTGCGATTTTCGTAATAGCTTCATTCTCAAGGTGGGTGGTGCTGGGAGTGCTAAACATTCAACAGAATGCGAAAGATAAGCAGAGAACACTTAATGATCAACCCGCTATGGAATCTCTCGACAAAGCCGATCGCCCAGGGCCTTCCTTTCCTCATAGCCCTTCAGCATATTCTCAATTATAAGGTTTAACGAATTTTTCATATAAAGTTCATGGAAGTGTAACAAATATAGTTTATAGTAATTACAGTAGATAAGCACCCGTTAGTTTAGTGGGTTACATAAAGGTTATTTTTCATTTCCTCCTAGCGAGGTTTTTTTTGAACAAATAAAGCACCCAGCATGATCGAGGGCGTTGGACGGGGGGATTGTATTTTTGAGCTCGTAGAATTAATAGGAGAAATCGAACATTTGCGCGCGAAGATGATAAAGATAAAAGAGGGTAAATATTTTTCACATCCAGAAGTTGTAGCTGCGAGCCAAGAGTTAGATTCTGCCTTAAATAAGTACCAAGTAATGCTGGAAAATATAAAATTGGATACAGATTAGAAAACAGCATAAATGAAAAACATGTTTCAACTCGTTGTGGCAGTCGTTTTCGGATATTTTACTACTTTTTCAAATTATATAATGACATTTTTGCCCACACCTGAAAATTATGTTTTTGTTCGATTTGTATTTTATATCCATATAATAATTATAAAGCATAAGTAAGAATATATAATACAATCAAATCTTTAGATTTGCCTTATATCCCCATAGCTGAAGTTAGGGGCTTTACGGCAACAAGTGGTAAAACTTTGATGTTATCTCTCCATCGTTTGCCGCCTAAGAGGGAGGGATTGCTCCCTCCCTCTTTCTCGAACTCTCACCACAATACCTTTAGCTTTATTCATTATTGCGGTGCTTTAGTTGAAAGTTTCTATTATTGGATGAAACCTTTCGCAATGTTCATGTCTCTACCTCCTACAGGCACCATTCCCTTGCCCCGCACCCATTCCTTGTCCTTGTCCAAAACCAGCGCCATTTCTTTGCCCTAGTTGCGCACTGCCGGTCCCGTCGCAGTTCGCCTGATTAGTCTTTATGGAATTATAGATCTGGTCCGCCTCAGCCTGAGTTAAATTGCCATCCTTAACTCGTTGGTCAAGAATAATTTTTTTCTGTTCGAGAGTCTGGACTTTAAATTCATCTAACATTCCAGCTTCTTGGGCAATGGCCCCAAACGTTATTCCTGTTGCTCTTTGTGCCATAATTTGTTCCATTGACTGTCCTGTTAATCCAGCTACTATACCTGCTGGTGTCGCTGCATTTGTAGCATAGGAAGCAGCTGCTACAGGGTTAGCGCACGGATAGTTAGGGGAAGTGGCAGCACTAGCTACACCGGCTGCACTAACTAATAATCCAAGTGACAAGGCACCTACCAAGAATTTGTTTTTAATAATATTTTTCATGAAAAAATCATCCTCTCTTTATTTGACGCTTAGATTATTATAATGTTAAAAGGTTACTTTTATCTTATAGTCACCCCCTGTTTTCATATAGTCATTCGTTAACGGAGAATACTTTTTGGTGGGTAGGTTAAAAGTATTTCAATTTTCCCGTTTTTGGCACGTTGGAGAATACTCGTCCACACTGGGTTCTTTGGGCTCATATTCCTCCGTTAGGGTAATTGTACCCTTTTCTACCTTCTGTGGCTTCCTGTCCTTTATGGAACACTACAACATGTTCTTAAAATGAGAGCTAATCCAAACACGATACAAAGTTCAGAGTGTGTTCTACATTTAGGATTACGTAAAGTCGCGAAAACACTAAATGTGATGAAGAAGGACATAAAAAAAGCCCCCGAGCGAACGGAAGCTTTAAGGAGGAGTAATGTCATCATGGCTTGAGATAATTATATCGAACGTGAGGAGGCTGCGCAATGAGTGTGAAACATGTATCTATCGCGAATCCCCACGGAATAAGAGCATTATCATTGGATTTGTAAATAACAACCACTTGGGTGGCTTTTTTAAGAGCCACCGCGCACAGTTTAGTACAATTATGTTATCGGAAGGAATGGACGGGATAGAAACATTAGAAAAAATTCGTGCCTCTGGCAGTCAAGTAGGCCGTGATTGAGGATTTTTTAAGCAACTATTATTTTTCTCTTTGGCTCTGATAAGTACATTACTTAAAGTTGGCCAAGTGTTTAATAGAGTCCTTCTTCGCCCTGAAATGTTGCACAAAATATTAAGTTCTTAACGTTATCCAATACCTGCTAAACTTCTTATTTTCATCTTTGTAAAATGTTTCTGATTCAAATATCCCTCCGTTATTTTCGATAATTTTTTTTGAACCCATATTGTCATGCTCACACGTAATTAATACTTTATTCAAATTAATCATTGCTGCCTTTTCAAGGGCAAGTTTTAATAAAGCACCACCATAACCCTTTCTTCGGGACAGGGGAGAAATATTATAGCCTATATGGCCTATAAAATTTCTTACAAATTCGTTATTTAACGATGTGCGTATTCTTACAATTCCCAAAATATCATCTTCCATATTTGTTAACCAGTAAGTGCATTGAGGTACCCCCCATTCAAGTAAGCCTATCCCCTTAGCGTTGTCATTTAATTT
>DASRMG010000220.1:0-13853 GCA_035648035.1 Desulfosporosinus sp.
AACGTCTACACCGCCAATGTACCTTCCACCGAGTCCATCAATAAAACGACCATAGGCTCGAAGTAAATCTTCGGTTTTATCTTTTTTAGGATCACCAATGATTACAGCCTTACCACCGCCAAAATTGATCCCACCCGCTGCATTCTTATAAGTCATAGATTTCGCTAAACGCAACACATCTTGTAATGCTTCAGCTTCAGTTAAGTACGGAACCATCCTTGTTCCACCAAATGCAGGGCCTAACGCTGTATTATGGATTGCAATAATTGACCTGAGTCCTGAAAACTTGTCATAGCCATAGACGACTTGTTCAAATTCTTCCTCTTGTAAGATTTTAAAAAGAACTTCTGCCATTAAAAGGCACTCTCCTTTTTTTGTTATTCGTCGCTGAGCATTAAACATGGCGGAATCTTGCGCTACGCTACCTCTAACTACTAGTTCTACTGATCCAATACCATTTCTAATAGTTGTATAGGGTGTACCAGTTTAATCTTCAACTCCGAATGTCTAATACCATAACTCAATTGCATCATACAAGCGGGGCAGGAAGTAGCTAAGCAATTCGCCCCTGTGGCCTTGACCTTCTCCATTTTGCTTTCCAAGATTTTCAATGAAATTCTATGGTGGCTAAACCCATACGAGCCAGCTCCACCACAGCAGCTATCTGCGTCCTCCATTTCAACGAAACTAATTCCTGGAATCATTTGCAATATATCACGTGGGGCGTCAATTATTTTCTGTCCTCTCACTTCATGGCAAGGGGAATGATATGTGACAGTTATTTGCTTACTTTTATTGGGGTTTACCTTTTGTAAAACAGCAGTTTTTTGAACTACAAACTGGTTTAAATCGTAAACTAATGAGCTAAATAGTTTCGATTTCTCCCTGTATTCTTCATCATCGGCTAACAATTCCCCATATTTCTTTAGGGAATTGCCGCAAGTAGCACAATCAGTAACAATATAATCAAAACTATCTCTAAGGAAAAGATCAATATTCTTCTTTGCCAGTCTTTTTGCTTCCTCCAAATCACCAGCACTTTTATGTGGTTCTCCGCAACATTCTACACGGGGAAAAGTTACCTGACAATTTAATTTTTGTAATACGTTTGTGGCAGAGACAGCAACATCGCTGAAAAAGGAGTTAGTTGCACAACCACAAAAGTAACCCAGTCTATATTTCGGGCTCTGCTGTTCAACTTTAAGATCAGGTAGGATATCGAAGAAGGCTTTCTTTGGTATATCAGGCATCCTTTCTTCCATTGCTTTTATTGCAGGTATCAATCCTAGAAAGCCAGTATTTTTCACTATTGCTCGTATACCTGTTGCCTGGTAAAATCTCATCGCTTTCCGTCCTAATTTAAGCTTTTTTTGATCGGAAAGTGCCCCTCTGTACACAATCTTATGAAATAAGGAAAAGCCTGAATGCTGGTTAATCTTCCGCCGTGCCATTATCATAAGCTCATTAGTAGGAATAGCTCCGGGGCAATTACTGACACAGGCACCACATAACAAGCAATCGTTTATGTATTTGCTTAACGTGTTATGTCTGCTCCATATGTAGTTCCCCTCTTCTACAATTTTTGCCAGCCTTATACGCCCTCGTGCTACCGACCCCTCGGTAAGTTCTGCTTTATATGTAGGACATACCTCTTGGCAGAAACCACATCTGGTGCATTTATTAAGTTCCTCCAGCAAATCGCTTGCTATCAAACTTATCACTCCTTTATCAAACTTATCACTCCTTAATCAAACAGTTTTCCAGTGAGAATATAGTGTTATTTGAAAAAAGGCAATTCATGTTATCCATTTTAATTTTAATCGACTGATATAAAGGATGAATTTCCAGTCTAGTCGTGGATATATGCATTTGATATTTGACTGAAACTTGTGATATTTTTACCTCTGCATTTTTCAAATCGCTTTCTTTTGAGAAATAAATCATAAAATATCCTATACCAATGTCAAAAAATACACCTATGGGATAATGTACTAATTCTGTAATCAGTTTTATGATTTGCGGTAAATATTTTTTGTTAACACTTCCAGCAAGTTTATATTTCATGTCAATATGTTCATATTGCGTGCTGTAATTATCCCAGTACTCACAACTGTTAATAACAGCCTGTCCAATTCTATATTGCCCTGCCACGGTTGATAATTTAACAAGATGATTTTCAACCACGGATTTAGACCCTTCTATACTTATTGCAGCTACTGCTTTTGCATTACTAAAATAGTTCAATTCAAAAGAATCAGTTAGCTGGAACATGTGATAAGAGACAGCTGCTAATGACATCTTGCTAATCGTACTGATAACGTTATTTCCATATACAAAATCTGGGATGTTATACAGAAATGTTTTTCTTACTTCAGGTTGTGGGTTTAACTTCAATGTAACCTTTGTTGCTATTGCCAGAGTACCCAGACTGCCATTTAGGAGGTGGGTGAAATCATATCCTGCAACATTTTTAACTGTCTTGCCACCTGTTTTAATAATCAGGCCAGCCGCAGTAATAAACTCTAAGCCAATAACATAATCTCCTATGTTTTTATGTCCGTATTTTTCGTAATTTCTGGCATTTTCGGCTAGCATCCCGCCTATAGTACGTTCACTTTCATTTGTACTTAATACTGGCAGCCAAAGGTTATAGTTTCTTAAAACACTTTGCAGTTTGAAAAGAGTTATACCGGCCTCCACTGTAACAGTTAAATTACGAGGATTGACTTCCATAACCCTGTTTAGTTTTCTTAGACAAAGACCGATTGAAGGTTTTACCATTTCCCCAAGGTAGTCGCAAACAAGGGTACCATTTCCCATGGGAATAATGTTAAAATCATTTTCTCTACCTATATTGACAATATCCCTAACTTCTTCCGAAGAACTGGGATAATACATCTTTGAAAAACGAGACGCAACTAATACATCCATCAATAGATCCCTCACTTAAATATTAGATTGCAAGTTCAATATCTTCCCATGATTCAGAATCAATGTTGGGTCTAATATACGTTTAATACTCTCCATGAATCCCAAGTCATTTTCACTGAACTGCAAAGGCATGAATCTAAGCTTTTCAATCCCAATCCCGTGTTCCCCCGAAATACTTCCTCCAAGACTGATCGCAATTTTCAGTATTTCGTCACTGGCTTCCTCCGCCTTTGTATACTGCTCTTTTGAATTAGCGTCATACATTATACCAGGATGCAGATTTCCATCGCCAGCATGACATGTCTGACAGATGATTAAACCATATTTTTCTCCGATTCTAGCTGTTTCCCTCATCATTTGCCCAATTTTATCTACAGGTACTGAAGGATCCTGCACCAATTGCCCTGATCCAAGGTGTCCAAAAATGCCGTTGACACCTTGTCGCGCTTCCCACAGCTTCGATCTTTCTTTCTGGTCCCTCGCAATTCTAGAAGTTATGGCGTTATTAGCTGTAAAACTTGCCATCACTTTAGCCATTTGATCTTCCAATTCCACCTCGTAGCCTTCCACTTCCACTAAGAGAGTGGCTACCCCATTAGACGGCAAATCAGCATTCATATATTTAATCAAAGACCTGGTTATTACATCATTCAATATTTCAAGACTTGTGGGAACTAATGCCTTGGACAAAATTTCCGATACAGCATTCCCTGCATCTTCGAGATTTTCGAAAACTGCAAGCAAGGTTCCGACTTTTTCCGTCATACGGGTTAACCGCAGCATAGCTTTGGTTATAATGCCAAACGTACCTTCCGAACCACAGAACATAGTAGTTAGGTTCGGACTAGCATAGTTGTTATCCAGATCACCCGTATAGATAACCTCACCACTTGCCATGACAATCTCCAGACCGAGAACATGGTCTCTGGTATTGCCATATTTAAGACAGTGCATTCCTCCGGCATTTTCCGCAATGTTTCCACCGATAGTACACACCTTCATACTAGCTGGGTCAGGTGCAAATATATAGTTGTATTTCTTCAGCATCTTTTGTAGGTCAAGGTTTGAAATACCTGGCTCAACAATTACCCTCTCATTATCCAGATCAATTTCCAATATCCTTTTCATTCTGCTGAATCCCAGAACAATTCCACCAAAGAGCGGTACTGCTCCACCGCTTAAACTGGTGCCCGCACCCCTAGGTAAAATAGCTACTCCGTTCTGGCCCGCTACTTTAACTATTTGCACCACTTGCTCCATGTTCTCCGGTAAAGCCACAACATCCGGCCTGCCTGTATACATAGACCCGTCAAAAGCATAACTTTCAAGATCAATAATATCAAATAGCAGATTTTCTTTTCCAACAATATCTATTAATCTTTTGATTAAATCGTTAGGTCTAACCAAGATAACAACTCCTTTTCGGGTGGGCTTAATTGTGCCTTTCAACTCCAAAATGGAACCCCCTCGGGTCTAACCTTGGTGGACATTTCAATCCTTGAGCCCCGAGGTTGTACGATTTAACACTATATCCCTAAGTATGCTCTTTTTACTTCCTCATCTACTAGAAGATCTTTCGCCAAACCTTGCATGGTAATTCTCCCTACTTCCATTACATAGGCTCGATAGGCAACCGCCAATGCACCATAAGCATTTTGCTCTACTAACAATATCGTTGTACCACTGTCATTAATTTCCTTTATGGCTTTAAAGACGGTTTCTACCAGCATTGGCGCCAGTCCCAAAGAGGGTTCATCAAGAATTAATAGTTTGGGGCTAGCCATTAATCCCCTACCAATTGCGGCCATTTGTTGTTCGCCTCCGCTAAGACTCCAACATAATTGGTCTTTTCGTTCCTTTAAAACTGGGAACAACTGAAATACTTTCTCTAAATCTCGGTTAAATTCTTTTTTGGTCCTCTTAACTGAATAAGCTCCTATTTCTAGGTTGCCGTGAACTGTCAATCCTGGGAACAGTCTTCTTCCCTCAGGAACGTGTATTAAGCCGAGTTTAACAATTTCCTCAGCAGGAAGACCAGTTACTTTTTTATTGTTAAAATAAATTTCTCCTGCTTTTGGTTGAAGTAACCCCGAAATCGTTTTCAATATAGTTGTTTTTCCAGCTCCGTTAGAACCAATTAGTGTAACAATCTCGCCTTCATTTACCGATAAACTTACTTCATCGGTTGCCTTTATGTTACCATAATATGTTGAGATTTCTTTAATTACCAGCATTAGCTAACCCTCCATGGCCGAGGTAGGCTTCAATAACACTTGGGTCCTTCCTAATTTCGCTGGGTGTACCATCAGCAATCTTTCGTCCAAAATTAAATACACCAATACGTGTTGAAACCTTCATAACTAGCTTCATGTCATGCTCAATAAGCAGTATTGTTATTCCTTTTTCACTAATCTTCCGGATAAGATTCATTAATTCTACCTTTTCCTGCGAGTTCATTCCTGCTGCAGGCTCATCAAGTAATAGAAGACTAGGCTCAGCAGCTAGTGCTCTAGCGATCTCTACCAGGCGTTGTTGCCCGTAAGAGAGATTTTTAGCTTTGAGTTTGTTCTTGCCAGCTAGTCCAACAAATTTTAAAAAATCCGCACAAACTTCGTTATTCAAGTCTTCCTCGTGTTGCTGTTTTCTCGTTTTAAGCCAAATATCAAACAATCCGGAATCTATATGTGTATGTCTCCCTATCATGACATTTTGCAAAACGGTTAGTTCCGGGAATAGTTTAATATTCTGGAAGGTTCTTGAAATGCCTCTTTGTGAAATTTTATAGGGTTTTAAGTTGGAAATTACTGTTCCGTTAAACACGATTTTACCACTAGTTGCCTGATAAACACCGCTCACTAGATTAATAAAAGTTGTCTTACCGGAACCGTTTGGGCCGATTAACGCACGAACTTCGCCTTTTTCGATTTTCAAGCTTACTGAATTAACAGCGGTTAAGCCTCCAAACTTCTTGAGCACATCCTCGCATTCAAATAATGCCATTTATCTTTCCCTCCAAACGTTAGCGTTGACGCCTTAATATTCTTTCTCTAATATAGCTTAAACCTCCTATAATTCCACCGCGCATGAAAATCATCATAATCAATACACCTAAACCATATATGGCCATGTAATAACCTTGCATAAATCTCAGCCATTCTGGTAAAAGTGTAAGCAATACAGATCCAACGACAGGACCCCATACAGTGCCTATTCCACCGATAAACAGCATTATTAAGATTTTCACGGATTCAGAAAAAACAAATAAATCTGGAGAAATGTAACACATTAAGTGTGCATAAAGGCTGCCTGCAATTCCCATCCAAAAAGCACTTATTGTAAAAGCCAATACTTTATAATAAGTGGTATTTATACCCATACACTCTGCTGCTGTTGAGCTGTCCCGGATAGCTTTTAACGCTCTTCCAATTTTTGATACTTCTAATCGTGCTGTAGTAATCATTACCAACGCGACGACAGTTAACACAAGGTAATAAAATCTTTCTGGTCGATCCAACGTATACCCAAACAGCTGAGGAACAGGAATATTTGTGATTCCATTTGGCCCATTAGTTAAGGTTTTATAATTTATCATAATCAGCCTGACTATTTCCCCAAACCCAATTGTTATCATTGCTAAATAGTGACCTTTTACCCTAAGAGAAGGAATTCCTAATCCGACACCAAAGGTAGCCGCAACTAAACCTGAAAGTGGTAATGCCACCCAGAACGAAACCCCCAGTCGAGTCGTAAGTAACGCAGAAACATAGGCGCCAATTCCAAAGAACGCAGCGGTTGCAAGCGAGACCTGACCTGTATATCCTAAAACAATATTTAAGCCGATAACCATAATTATATTGATTCCGATTTGGTTAAATAGGACTTTATAGTATTGAGCGCTAAAGAGTTGCGGAAGTAACAAGAGTAATGCAAAACCTATTCCATAGACAAGCCATTTACGTTTCATATTCTCACCCCTAAACTTTTTCTGATACTTTTTCTCCGAAGAACCCTTGGGGCTTAATCATTAATACCACAATTAACACAAGGAATGCAAAGGCGTCCCTGTAAACTGACGAAATAAATGATGCAGTTAAAATCTCTACTATGCCCAAAAACAGACAACCCACTATCGCACCTTCTATTTTTCCGAATCCTCCGATTATTGCACCTGCAAATGCTTTCATGCCAACAAGGTATCCCATTTCAGTGTTGGCGAAAAATATTGGAGCGAGTAATATACCGGCTACAGCGCCTAGTGCTGATCCAATCATGAATACCACCATAACCACTTTACTAGTTCTGATTCCCATCAACTTGGCGGCCTCTGCATCCTGACTGGTAGCAAGAACAATCCTACCTGCAGGAGTTTTCTCGAAAAAGATATAAAGCAAGACTATTAAAGTAACTGTAACTGAAATAATTAGCAAATGCTGGGGATTTAATGTTACAAAGCCAAGATCTACCATTCTACCTTTAAACGGTTGCCCAAAAAACAATGGTAAGGGGCCCCACACTATTAACGCCATATTTTTTAAGAAAATAGACACACCCAAAGTACTAATTATAACTGTCAGAGGGTCAGCCTTACGCAATGGATAATACGCTATTCTTTCAAAAACCATACCAAATACAGCCATACATAAAACAACTAAAATGAGGATATAAATATACGGAAGTTTCCAAGCACCTAGAAAGCCGATTGCTAAATATGCGCCCATCATCACAAACTCGCCTTGAGAGAAATTGATAGCTTGAGTAGCGTTATAAATCAAAATTATTCCCAGTGCCACTAATGTATAAATACAACCCATTGCTAATCCATTCACTATGATTTGTAGTAACACTTAATTCCCTCCCCGATTTAATAAGGCGGAAGATATTTTGATTCTTCCGCCCTGATTCTAGGAATTTACAATGGCAAAGTAACTTGATTGATAACATTTATTTTGTCTTGGCTCTCTACCTTCACAATTACTGCAGATCGAAATCCTTCACCATTTGCGTCAAATCCGTAGACCCCACAAATCCCTTGCTGATCTTTTATACTAAGTAGTGATTCTCTAACATCTTGTGGGCTCATTGTTTTAGCTTTTTGAATAGCAGTTAATAATAAATTTGTTCCATCATAATATCCAGCACCATTAAATTCTGATGTAAGGTTATAGTTTGCTTTAAATTGCTTAGCCCAAGCTTGAACTTTTGCATCAGTATTATATGCAGAATATTCTTGTACGAATACTATACCGTTAGCCGCATCTTTTGCTAAGTCAAGAGTTACCGGTTGCCCAAATGGCGCAGCTCCTACGACCTTTATATCGAGTCCCAGTTGCTTAATTTGAGTTAGGATCAACCCGTCTTCGAGTGGATGTCCCCAGCCAATTAACACCTCAGCCCCAGATTTCTTTATATTTAGCAACTGTGCAGTGAAATCCTTATCGCCTGTATTGTAGCCTTCACTTGCCAGTAATTTAACTTTCATTCCATCTAGTGCAATCTTAACCGCTTCCGCTCCTCCGCCACCGAATTCGTTATTGTCGTGAATTATTGCTACCTTATCACTTACATTTTCTACTGCATATTTAGCAGCCAACTTGGCCATAATTTGGTCGTTTGTACGAACTCTAAACATCCATTTATTATTAAGCGTTGTGATTTTTGGATTTGTTGACCCTGTTATAGTAGGAATACCAGCCTTATCAATGTTCGGCATAATCGCCATGGTTAAAACGCTATATCCTGGTGAGACGAATCCTTGGATCTTGTTTTCCGAGACCAGCTTATTAAATGCATTTACCGCACCGGCTGGTTTACTTTGGTCATCTTCAATTATTAACTTGACTTGGCGGCCATTTATACCACCTTTTTTATTCCATTCATCTACAGCCATTTTGACGCCGTCTTTAATATATACACCCGCTGAAGCATAGTCACCAGTTTCAGAATTAACCATGCCAATTAATATGTCTCCTGAACTAGCAGGTGCTACTGCCGCTGGTTCAGTTTTCGCAGTAGTTTGTTTCTGACCGCAACCTACAACTAATAGAGCAACCATTAAAACTACTAGCCAAACCGGTTTAATTTTAATCAATGTTATTCCCCCTATTTTTTTATTTTTTACCAAACAGTATTTTTTTCTACTACTTCTTTACTTGGAGAAACACCCTATATTAAAATCACCCCCCTCAGTACGGCATCACAAATTTCACATGGTTTAACTATTAGAATTATACCGACTAGTTAAAATAGTCTGTATAATATGTCTGGTTGTTCTATTATTTCGAATCCTCATGCAAGTAAATATCAAAAAATACCTTAAACCTTGCACTAGAAAACAGATAATTCTTTCGCTACTAAAAAGCACTTGAGAACGTCCTACCAAGGAAAGATTGGTTCCCCATCATAAAACGTTATCCATTTAGGCTCGGTCAATATTTCCAATTGTGGATTCTCTTCCGCCTCAAGTAATAAAGGTTCACTGATAATAATTTCGACAAGATCTGATGTATTCTTGATCCAAATAATCTTCAGTAGTTCAGATCTTTTTCCGTTAGATGTCTTTGCTGCAACCCGCAATGCATCTTCTTTGGTAGAAGCTACCATTGGAATTTTTGTGGCGCCTATTTCCGTACTAGTAAACGTATTAGTATAGGTTTTAATAAAATCAATCTTATCAAAAAGAGATCTCGTGATAATGTCAAACACACCTACTCCACATGCGTTGCCATGAGATGCTTGGGTTAGATCGAAAACCACACTTTTCTGGAAACTAGGACAACCAGAAATATTTTTTACAGAATACAACCCTGTCACGTTGGGATCTTGACCGTCACCACTAATTTCCTTTCCTATTTCTTCTATCACTAAGATGTCGAAATCTTGCAGAATTATTTTACCTATTACTTGCTTGCTTTCTCTGAGCAGTTGCGCCTCATGCGCTAACAGAGGAATTTCATTACGATTAATTACGTCTAACCTATAAATTTCTTTATATGCATTTTCAACTATACATACTGCAAACAACACCGGCGCCTTACTGACCACCAGTGACGCTGCTTTTGGGATAATCTCTGCGAAACGAGCATAGCCTGCACTGTGCAAATGGTCTGCACCTATTTGTTTACCAAAACCAACAGTCAACATCTTACAAATTCCGCTTTCGACCTCACCTCTAAAACAAGTATGTGGTTTTATCCGTGGTATAAGGATAATGAAGTCCGCATGCAGTGCACTTCTAGAAAAAAATATTGAAAGATCAGGCTCCAAGTCTCCAATTACTTCCACATCCATCGATGCGTCGAATTCGACTCCCATAGTCTCAGGTGTCATATTTAACGAAGACAGAATAGCCAACTGCCCTTCAGAGGTGCCGCCTCCATGACTCCCCATTGCAGGTATGATGAATGGAATTGCTCCAGCTTCTTTTAAAGCGTCAACTAATGTCTTAGTTATTAAGTCGATGTTTGAAATACCACGACTTCCTACACCTATAGCGATACGTTTCCCTTCAAGTCCTACTAATTGTGCTGACACTTTACGAATTAATTCCTCTTGAATGTTGTCAACCTTTTTGGTTGGGAAGTGCTGCCTCACTTTTAGAAACTTGGGCAGAGCTATATCTGGGAACTGCTTTAAGTCTAAGGATTCCATAGTTTTCTCCCTTTCAGTTGTTCAAATCAGATACCTGGTTTATTCTCTACAAGAAGGTACTTGCAACAATACACTTTCTCCTACGTTCAAAAGTTGTCATCTCATTTCTCAGCTCCAATAGAGTAAACTCATATCTATCCCCGCTTGTTACAACAAAACTGGCAACCATGCCACCTTCTTTTTTCACTATGATAAGTTACAATGCAATTTCTGTGCCACCACAGAACTTAAATTCCTACCTTATTTATCCGTTATGGGGGTTTATTAAGATAATTGACAGATAATTGGACATGTTTATGTCAATACGATGTTATTTGAATTCACAAAATAAAACACATTTGATTCATTTCAAGAAACAAATGTGTCATATAAAGAAATTATGTTCCAAAATAATTCGCCCCATTTAAATAGACCTAACTTAGCATAATGAGGCCGTAATTCTATCCTGTCAATTGTGAAATTCGTTTTCCGTAAGATTATATTCGTTCATCTTGCGATATAAAGTGCTTCGGCTAATCCCTAATATTTTAGCGGACTCTGCAATACCGTGGATCTGGGATAAGGTAGTAATTATAGTTCTTTTCTCCATTTCAACCATTGATAATAGCTCTTTGCCCTTAGCTGGAGTAAACCCACGAGATAACAGCTCGGGTAGATCTTCCACCCTGATTGTTTCCTCACTTGCTACTATAATGCCCCGTTCAATTGCATTCTCCAATTCTCGAACATTGCCAGGCCAATCATAACCCATCAATGTTTTTAAGGTTCTCGAATTCACACCAGTTACCTTTTTACCTAGTCGTTGACTAAGTCGGGCGAGAAAATATTCGAGGAGAACAGGGATATCTTCCTTACGCTCCCGAAGCGGTGGAATGTTAACGGTAACTACATTCAAACGAAAATATAAGTCCTCGCGAAATGTCCCCTCAGCAACCTTCGTTCTTAAATCCTTGTTCGTAGCCGCTATTACACGAACGTCAATTGGTATAGGCTTAAAGCCGCCAACACGTACCACTTGACGTTCCTGCAAGACCCTTAGTAAAACTGCTTGAAGGTCAAGCGGCATGTCTCCAATTTCATCCAAAAAGAAGCTACCACCATTAGCTCGTTCAAATTTTCCAGGTCGTCCGTTGCGATTAGCACCAGTAAAGCTCCCTGATTCATAGCCAAATAATTCGCTTTCTATTAAAGAGCGAGGCATCGCGCTGCAATTAACAGCAATAAAAGGGCCCTTGCGTCGGCTAGCATTATGGATACTTTGTGCAAACAATTCTTTCCCCGTGCCGCTTTCTCCTAAAAGCAACACGCTACTGTTAGTCAAACCTATTTTACGAGCTATCTCTTTTGCCTGTTCAAGCTTCTTACTTTTACCAAGGATAGAGTTGAAATTGAATTGAGCTTGGGCACCAGTCTGCTCATTAACTAGACGTGTAACAGCCTCTTTGTTCTGGATTACTGCAACTGCTCCTTCCACTTTTCTTCCGGAGGTAATAATCGGCCGGGCATTAACAGTATAGTGATTAGTTCCTTTATCATTGGTGACGGAAACCTCCACATTGTCCATAACCACACCTTTTGTTACCACTTGAGACAAATGTGGGGTAGCCGCAAATACCACGTCAATATGCTTGCCGATCGCCTCCTCCAGATCAAACTGTAGCATGTTGGCAGCAGGTAAATTTATTTGGTTCACAACACCAAGTTCATCAAGTGTAAGAATACCGCATTGAACAGACATTAAGGTAGTTTTCATAGTATTATTCGCCTTAATAACTTCGTTTAGTGCCTTCTCAATTCGGAGCTGGTTCTCGATCGCCTTGGCTGTCGCTACAACCATACCTAAAGTATGCAAATAGACTTTCTCACTTGCAGCTGACATGTTCAGAACACCTAACATTTTCCCGTCGGAATCTAAGATAGGTGCAACAGAACAAGTGAAATTATGCCGTGTTACACAATAGTGTTCACATCCCACAATCTGAACAGGTTCGTGAAGAATAATAGCTACTCCTACTGCATTGGTACCGGCTTCTTTTTCCGTCCAAATAGCGCCTTCTACCAAATTAGTTTGCCTGTGCTTAGCTATTTCTTCTTCGTCCCCATCAATTAGTAAAACTACACCTTCCTCATCAGTAATAACAATAGTGAAGCCGTCACCTGCAACCAAATTGTAAAGTGTTTTGATATATGGTTTAGCAATTTGAAGTAAGTGCTTTCTTCTATTCTTTCTGACGGCCAATTCTTTCGGGAGCAAAATCTTAGCCAGAGCATGAGTAAAAGGCTCTACATTCAAGCGGGCACAACGTTTCCAAGACTCCTTAACCAAATCACGAACACCCTCCGCGAGAATACCTTTATAGACAAATCTCTCCCAATGGTCATAATTATTTTGTCTTATTGCAGGCAATATAGTAAAATTATTTGTGTGGAACGGGCTTCTTTTCATGGTATTTCACTCGCCCTCATAATAATATGTAGTACGTATCATAATACACACTACGTTTTATTGTATCAAGATGAATCATTATTTTCAATAGCGCATTTTTACACAATCATTAAATTTCAAAAATGCAGAAATAACCATTACCTATGATATTTCCTCCTACTAAAGGCCCCTCGCGTACCTATTCCCTTGCCTCGAAATTTGAAGATCAGGATTACCCGCTACAACAATTTGAATAGCTTGCTTAGCGTCATATGCTCCGACAATAACTGAAGTGTCCGTTTCCAAGAATGGGTCATAATAATAAACATTATAATCCGAAATTACATTTGATTCTTTGGTGGGTCCCCATTTCATAACGCTCACGCTCCTTTATTTTATTCGCTTTAAAGTAATTGACCATACTTCGTTACGAACTCAAAAAGCTTTGGCTCTTCTGAAATAAAATTAATAACAAGAGACTGAACCTTGGTTATAAATAATATATTATCACACGGTGAATGCCCTGTGATAACGTCACAAAGAACATCTGCAAATTGATTTACATAACCCCTTCTTGGTGTATTTGATGCTACGCATTCGTAACTACTCACCACTCCAGGCGAGCGAAATTTTAAAAATAATCTGGACAAACATTTCCGCTTATGTTATTGTAGAGGGCTCTTACTCAAATAAGATGAAGAAAATGCTGAACACGCACGAGTTTTCACATTATGATATAGTAAAGAGTTAAGCCTGTGAGGTGTGATATGTGTACAAAGGATTGGTATGGTATTTTTTCAACAGCATTACATAAAGAGTGCTTTACCCAAGGAGAGATTGAACAAATATA
>DASRMG010000221.1:0-14210 GCA_035648035.1 Desulfosporosinus sp.
TAAAATAATTTCTCCCCATAGCATCTCTCTCCTAACTGGATGTATTAAGTATAACAAAAAAGACCCTATAAAATAGAGTCAGTTAATTTTTGGCCGAGTAGGCCTCTTTTTTAACTGTCTACTTTATAGGGTCCATTTTAGAAGGCGGGAGCTTCTTTATATAACTTCTGTGAACTTGCTGCTCATTTGATCCCAAGCATCACTTAACTGTCAACAGGTTAATCCCTACTGAACAAGTCTCTCGTATACACCTTATCCACGACATCTTTAATCTCATCAGATAATCTATTGGAAACGATCACGTCTGATATTTCCTTAAACTCATTAATGTCTTTGATAACTCTAGAATGATAGAATTCATCCTCATGAAGCGCAGGCTCAAACACGACCACCTCAATACCCTTAGCCTTGATGCGCTTCATAACGCCTTGAATGGCCGATTGTCTAAAGTTATCAGAATCTGTCTTCATGGTCAGTCTATAGATTCCGACAATCTTAGGATTTCTCTTGAGAATCATTTCTGCAATATGGTCTTTCCTAGTTCTGTTGGCGTCAACGATTGCTGACATAATATTTTGAGGGACGTCCGCATAGTTGGCCAGAAGTTGCTTTGTATCTTTAGGTAGGCAGTATCCACCATAACCAAACGAAGGATTGTTATAATGGCTTCCGATCCGTGGGTCCAGGCCAACGCCTTCTATAATCTGTTGTGTGTTAAGTTCTCTAACTTCAGAATAGGAATCTAGCTCGTTAAAGAATGCGACCCTCAAAGCGAGGTAAGTATTTGCGAAGAGTTTCACAGCTTCAGCTTCAGTAGGATTGGTAAACAACACCTCAATATCATCTTTCAGTGCGCCCTGGACCAGAAGATCTGCAAATACCTTCGCTCTTTCAGATTGCTCTCCTACGACAATTCTTGAAGGGTAGAGATTATCATAAAGTGCCTTCCCTTCTCTTAAGAACTCAGGTGAGAAGATAATGTTCTCTGTCTCAAACTTTTCTTTGATCGCTTCGGTATAACCTACAGGGACAGTAGACTTTATAATCATCACTGCATTGGGATTAATTGATAAGACATTCGCAATCACGGCCTCAACAGTTCTCGTATTGAAGTGGTTTTTCACCGCATCGTAGTTCGTGGGTGTAGAAATGATGACATATTCAGCCTCTTTGAAAGCAATATAATGATCAGTGGTTGCTTTAAGGTTCAAATCTTTAGTCGCCAGATAGTCTTCAATCTCCGCATCAACGATCGGTGATTTCTTATGGTTGATCATATCCACTTTTTCCTGGATGATATCCATCGCGATGACTTCGTTATGTTGCGCCAGTAGAACAGCGTTAGATAAGCCTACATAGCCTATTCCTGCGATTGTTATTTTCATCTCATGTACCCTCCACTAGTTTATAAATGACCACTATTTTAACTGCATTATACCATTTCCATATAGATAGATGAACATAACCTCGGCCTTTGCTTGATGATGGACTCGAATGCGTCCAATTAAAGACCGCCTGAAACGCCAAAATTGACTGGCTCTCAGGCGGTCTTTATATCTCATTAGTATTTATTCACACCCTGCGATTATCTTCCCAAATAAGAAAAATGCATATAATCATGTGACGATTTCCAAGCGTTTCCTCCCCATGCAAAACCGTATTTATTGAACGTTGTCACCACCTTGCCCTCTTCAGGTATGGAATAGGGGTTGTTTCCTGGATTCCATAACGAGCCTGCTACAATGACTCCGCCGCTGGTTATCATATAATTTTCTTTCGGGTTTATGTCGATTGCCAGACCCCAATTGTGCTCCGAAATACCGTCCCCACGCCAAGAGTATCCTGAGACACTATAGATTGGGAATTTATCTTGACCCTCAAATATTTCCTTGAATACTGTCCGAACCCTACCCGCAACGGCCTTATGTACCGTTAATGTACGCTGTGCTGCGCACTTCACGCCACTTGCGTTTATTTGCCATACATTAATTGAGATATTAACCATATTTGCTTGCGCTTCAGAGGCGCTTTGATACACATCGTTATCCACAGATCCAAAGACTAATGCATACTTTTCGTTGGTGTACCCCAACTTCAGAAGAGTATTTTCATTAAACATTGAGCTACTAACCGCTGCTTCGCCTCCCAGAATATTCACAGTTTTACCCGATACATTTGAAGTTAAATAATTTCTTGTTGAACTGCTCAAGCTGTTACCCACTAATACTATTGGAGAATTTGTCTTTGCAGCATAACCTGATCCTGCTAAAGCATCAGCAAACCCTGATCCGGCTGCTATGCAAATTTGCTTTGAACCAAAGTTTGAGTCGAACTTATCAAGTACAGCGATGTTTGTAGCATAGCGATCATCACCACTAAGTCTTTGGGCGTTTGGTAATTGACGCATAACGGAATCACTGACGACCGATGTGCCACCGATGACGTAGGAATTTTTTATGTTTTGAGTGGCTAGGTACGCTGAAACATTGGCGGGTATTGTACCTCCAGGCATTAGTATCACTGGCATGTTTAGTTTGGCCGCTATAGCGCCTATTGAGAGGCCATCAGCAAAACCATCTCCGCTAACCACTGCCACTGATGTTACCGGACCTAGTTGTTGCGCAATTTTGATGGACGTTTCGTATCGGTCATTACCAGCGATTCTAGTAGGGTTTATCCCCATACTTACGAGTGTGGTATCTATATTTTGAGAAATGACACCCGTTCCACCTATAATGATCACGTGTTTTACCTTTAGGTCGATTAATGCTTGTTTTGTTTGTGGTGTGAGGGTTGCACGTTCACTTAGAAGAATTGGAGCATCGTACTTCTTTGAAAGCGGTGCAGCGGATAATGCATCAGGGAAATTTCTTCCGAAGGCGAGGATTGCATAATTTGATTGAGTCCAACCGCCTCTTGCTATTGCGGCTGCAGTTTCATATCGATCTTGACCCGCTAAACGATGTGCATTTGCCATTGTCTCTGCCATTGTATTTGCAAAGACAGGAATAGATAGGGAGAATGTGAAAATTAGAATTAATAGCGAGCAAATCAACGACTTTTTAAAAAGATGCATAGACAATCCCCCTCATATTCTAGCTTAAATTAGAAAGTTCGTTTTATCACAATCGATGACCCGATCGCCTCCCCTAAACTGCAAATTAATTATGCCCTGTATTATAATTAGACATAATAAAACAAGCATCTTTTGAAGCATAGATGCTTGTTTATAGATCATCTAATGTTTCGGCAGTCTGGCAATCCTAGCAAATTTGCTTTAGACCCAGAACTTTGCGGCCCAACCTTTCGGTTGGTGTGCTATTATCGTCATAGTATATTATAAATTTAATTTTATAATATAGAAAAATATACCTATTGTCAATCCTATTTGGGACTAATAAATCTCCTAGTGTAGAGAGCGCAAAAAAGCAATGAATGAACTTTATTTCACCCTATTACATTCAGGCGTATTATTGCCAAAACTATCAGCCGTCAATTGTATATAGCCCCATGTACCAGCCCCGAGGGGTGCGTCACCCGATATGATCCCAGTATCGCCTAGAGTCTTCGACCAAAATACATTATTATATAAACTAATTGTGGTATCTCTAGCATCCCCCAACCCACCACCCTTTCTATTATTGGCATCTTGAATCACACAAGCATAACCGTGATCCGCTTCAATACGGCTGTTTTTAACGATTAATTTTTGATTTATAGCGCCATTCGCTTGTTTGTTATGGATATATAAAGCGCCCATATCATACGTATCCCCTGTATCTTGCTTATATAATTCACAATCATTGATGATTAGGGTCTGTTGATCTTGTAAACCTATGCCTATGGCAGAATTTTGTTCAGATATGAGAATGCAATTATTAATTTCAGAGGTACCAGTTCCAGGGAAGTCGTGATGTATCGCGTAACTTTTAAGTGCCGGAGTCCCTAAGTCATGTGTCGCCATAACCGTTAGATTTGATACCTTAACATTACCAGCAATGTTTAAAGGTGCTTTATAATAATCACCGCTATCATCTCTAATAATGCACGTCCTTTTATCGACACCAACAAGCGAAATATACCTTCCATTACATATGTTTAAACTTTCACGGTATGTTCCTGGCGTAATCATTATAGTAACAGGGTTTAATGCCGTATCCGATGCATTATCTAAGGCTCCCTGTATTGTCGTATAATCACCGCCATATTTAGCGACTATAATAGTACTACCGTAACCATACACTTGTTCAGGATAAGCTAGTAATAAGAACAATATAAAACTAATACCTAAGAAATTCCTTCTATACCTCTGTCTCAAGCTATTACCCTCTTTTTTTTAGTTATAAATTATTGTTCGATAGACGCTTCATAATTATTCATTGATGGATACCCTATTTTGAGTGCCCTTGTCCTATTGGGCATACTGCCCTGCATACTTGAGCATAAGAAAGACCGGTCACCATGTGATCGGTCTTTCTTGGTCAATGTTATCATTTGTTACTTTTGTTTAAATCATTGGTTAGATTTATCTATATAGTGCGCATCTATGCTCAATGCAAATAGCATGACTGCTGGACTGATTTAATTGTTTACACGGATTTTCGCCGTTACCGACATCCCTGGGAAGACCGGCCCCGTGGAGTAATCGAAGTCTATTTTAAGGGGAACACGTTGACTTACTTTTGTATAATTTCCGGAGGTATTATCTGTATTAAAGAGACTAAAGGTCGAGGCAGTTGCCAATCCTACTTCTACAACGGTTCCGTTGAACTTTTGGCCCGGCAGTGCATCAATACTCAACTCAACTGGCTCGTCAAGTTTGATCCTTTGGTAATCCTTTTCCATGACGTAAGCCGTGATTTCAAGTTTCGTCATATCAACGATGGATACGGCTGTCTGACCTGGGCTTAGAGTGTCTCCAACATGGGCATTCTCCTGAATGACCGTTCCTGCCTGGGTAGACTTAGTGGGTTGCTGGTTTTCGATGGTAAACAAGTCATCCCCTATTTTGACGATGCTTCCATTCTTTACATCCACACTAACGACCGTACCAGGAACCTTCGGCGAAACATTCAGTATATCCCCGCTCACTTTAGCATTATCCGTACTGACATAGTCTCTTTTTTGAATATAATAGCTCGTTCCGAGCCAGCCTAAGGCCACTACCACAACAAGTGCCCCTATTATTAACTTACCTTTGCCCTTTTTAGGCTTTTTTACTAGAACAGTCTTACCTTCAGCACTATTTTCCATCATTCTATCTCCTTTGTTAATGTTCTACTGCCACTGTTTTAGGCACAGGCTTTGGTCTAATTGCTTGTCCATTTTTAACGAGCATGCCTAAGGGAATACCGAGACAAGTGATGATGGCTAAGATTAGGAACGTATCATCCATCGCTGTAACCATGGCTTGTTTCATAACTTGCCCATATAATTGCATGACCGCGGTATAGTTGGCTTGCAAGGGTGATAAGCCTTTGCTTACAGGCATGCCCGTCAAACCCTTGACTGTTTGCATCACTTGAGGATTGGTCGTGCTAAAATTTTCTGCATACCTTACTTCGTGAAACGTCATTCTACTTTGGACTATGGTGGATATGATGGCTATTCCCATAGCTCCTACCGCCTGGCGGATTGTACTGCTTAAGGCAGACGCTCGACCTGTTAAATGTATGGGTATCGCATTCATTCCGGACGTTTGGGTTGGCATCATGCATAAACCTATCCCGATACCTCGGATGATTAATACATATTTTATATAGTCAGTCGAAGTATCCACCCCTAGTCTCGAAAGGGCGTAGGTGCTGACGATTATAATTGAAAGTCCCGAAATGGTTAACCATTTGGCCCCATACCTGTCAAACAGCCGACCACTAATCGGCATCATGATCCCCGTGGCGATCGCAGAGGGAAACATAATCAACCCGGTTTGCATAGCCGTTAAGCCTCTAAGGTTTTGCATATATAAAGGGACTAAGAAAACGCCTCCAAACATAGCAAAGGTGGTGATGACTGAAATCAGCAGGCTTAACGTAAAAGGGAAATACTTCAAGATCCGTAAGTCCATTAAGGGATCAGAGTGGTTTAATTCAATGATGACAAAGGTCGTTAAAAATATTACGGCCATGATTAATAACCCTATAACGGTGGCTGAATTCCAACCATCCGCGGAAACTTTACTTAACCCGTAAAGCAGTGAGAATAAGCCGATGGCCACTGTTAAGGCCCCACCTAGATCGAATCTCTTGTTGGGAATAAGGGTTGTTTCTCGGAGAATGAAGAAAGCAAGCGTGACGCCGAGGATGCCTACAGGGATGTTTAAAGTGAAAATCAATCGCCAATCGAGATACTCAACGATAAAGCCACTGAGGGTTGGACCAATGGCCGGTGCAGCCATGGCTGCAATTCCCCATATTCCCAAAGCCATTCCTCGTTTCGCAACGGGAACTATCTGAAATATCATTGCCATACCCACGGGTATGATCATTCCACCACCAATCCCTTGGATCACCCTAGCAACTACCAGGGAATTCGTGCTCCACGAAAATCCGCAAAGCGCCGAGCCAAAGGTAAACACTGTCAAGGCGAAAATATAGATTTTCTTATAACCAAACGTGTCCCCTAAATATCCAGTCAGCGGAATCACAATTCCCATGGTCAGCATATAGCCAGTGAGAACCCAGGAGATCTGCTGAGTGGAGGCGCTAAATACTGACATCATCTTGGGAAGCGCAACATTCACAATACTGGAATCGAGAATTGACATAAACGTTCCTACCACCACCACTAATAAGGAAAGCCACATATATCGTTCATCGTGTTCAGACAATACCCTCACCAACCTTATTCTTTTCAACGAACGAAAGCAGTAGCTCCAATCCGGACACCATTGTCTCGATGTCCTCCTCACTGGCACCCTTAATGGTGTCAGTCAGGTATTGGTTCATCAAATCTTTAAAATTATTATTCTCTAAAAATTCTGACGATATCGACAGTCGTACAGTTCTACGATTATTTTCAGGAATCTCCCTAATGACGACTCCCTGCGCCACCAAACGGTCCACCATCCCCGAAACAGTGCTTTTGGTCAAACCCAAACATTCACTCATTTCATTCAGGTTTTTGTACGGGTCCTTGTACAAGCCTATAATGAGTGAGAATTGAGGGCCGGTGAAACCATATTGCTTCGATATTTCGAATACATGTTCCCTGTATATCTTCTGAATAGATTTAAATAGGAAGGCAATTTTTTCAGCAGAATTACTCCATAACTCCTGCAAATCAGGTGTTTGATCCATGCATACCCTCTCCCTCATTGAACTTTAGCAAACAATTTCTTATTACAATTCTTCTTATGTACGTATTCGTACTATACATTATCAAACTGTTCGTGTTAGAACTTTTTTATTCTATACCAAATTGCGAACCATTGTCAATGACAAAAATTTGTTATCTTTTCAATCATCAAAGGAGGCGTAACGAAACCAAAGTTTCGTTACGCCTCCACTTTATATGAAATTCTTTACTTAGAAGATCAAGCCTAAGCTGGCAGTTCTATTTGCCGAACTAAATTTCTCAAGTAAGCCATCAGATCCTCAGAAAGATCTCCCCGACGCAAAGCGTATTCGATCGTTGCTTCTACAAAACCCAACTTGTCTCCGACATCATACCTCCGGCCTTCAAATTCATAAGCAAGGATTTCCTGATACCGCCCAAGTTCCTTAATCCCATCCGTGAGCTGAATCTCCCCGCCCTTACCCGCTGGAAGGACACTTAAAATATCAAAAATCTCCGGATTCAAGATATACCGTCCCATAATACCTAAGTGAGTTTCTGGGGCCTCTTCAGAACGAGGTTTCTCCACTAAATTCTTGGCGCGATAAAGCCGATCCGCAAACTTTTCGCCATCCACGATCCCGTATTTGGACGTATCCTGAAGTGGAACTTCTTGAACTCCTACCATACTAGCACCATAGCGCTCATATTGATTGATCATTTGGCGTAAAGCAGGTACTTCAGAATAAATAACATCATCACCTAAAAGAACAGCAAAGGGTTCATTACCAATGAATTCACGCGCACTATAGATGGCATGCCCCAAACCTAACGCTTCTTTTTGCCGAACGTAGTAAATATCGGCCATCCGAGCGACATCCTTCACCAAATCTAACAGTTCGTCTTTTTCTTTTTTCTCCAGAAACGACTCAAGTTCCATGGAACGATCAAAGTGATCTTCGATGGACCGCTCATTTCGCCCCGTAACAATAACAATCGCTTCAATTCCGGCAGCAACAGCCTCTTCCACAATATATTGAATCGTTGGTTTATCCACGATAGGCAACATTTCTTTGGGTTGAGACTTTGTTGCTGGCAAAAATCGGGTTCCCATTCCTGCCGCCGGAATAATTGCTTTACGAATTTTACGCATTATTTGTCCCCTTTTACTAATATTTTATCTCTTAAATTTAAGAGATTAATCTCTACTAAACAAGTCTCTCGTATACATCCCCAACATGTACCATCGACTCCCCCCTACAAGGGTTATGCCTACTCTAAGGTTAGCATACAGACCCCGCGGGATGCAAGACAAGAATAGATAAAATTTCCATCTTCTTTCCAACGTACCACAAGAAAACAACCCTTCCTGCAAATAAACAGCATTTGCCAGAAAGGTTGTTTTCTTAACCGATTAATGTTGCACTAGTTGGGCTAATATAAAGCCTCGGCATCATGCCTCAATAATAGCAACAGCCTTGGCAAGTTGCGTGATACTGATCGTTAGCTCGCTTAATTTCCCTTCGATTCGCACTAGCAAATAAGCACTCACTACGATGGGGAAGCCAAAATTCCCAACCAACTTCAAAAACTCATCCATTGTATCTCTCTCCTTTCCTTCTTGTCTCTATTCGTGACGATCACCCCTAATTCACACCCCTGACTCTCATGATAAGTGGAGGGACGATCTCGCCTCTCCACTTATATAATGCACTCTCCCTGGAAGAATCAGTTCGATCCCCTGCCCAGACGATCGAACTTGCTTCTAGACTACAGGTGCATCAAACAGATCTTGGGTCGTGGTATCAACGATTGAGATATCCTTGATCGCCACCAGATCACCACCGGTGGATGTGAAAAGGTTCTTCGCAATCACAATATCCATATAGCCCTGGACCGTCGCTGCCGTCAAATCTGGCAAAGGATTGTTTAAGTTAAAGCTTACCGATGCCCCTAAGGTGTTTGCAAAGGTCATGCGAAGAACTTTTCTAGATAGTGTCCCAACAGCCATAGTTATTCCCTCCTTTCCTTTCAGCTTAATTACTTAATACTGGGCTAAACACGTTTCCTGATTATTCCCCGTCGTCGATCAGGTCAATGCGATTGTCTCGACGTACAGAGATTAACGGGTCTTCGGAGAGGGCTTGCATAGCAGTTGCTACATCAAGGATGTCTTGGTCGAGGATCGCAAATTTAACATTCGGATAACTGCGAGTGGATAAGATAGGGCCTCCTTCCGGAGTTAAGCCAGTTTGAACTTCGAGGACCATTACGGTCTCACTCGGTGTCGCAAGTACAGCCATTCATTTCACCTCCTCTCAAGCTAGGCTTAAAATAAAACTGTTCTTAAATTGTTCTGTTATTAAGAACTAACGTTCTATTTATGTTCTTAGTATACATGACCTTTATCATAATTACAACATAAATATTTCCAACAAATATTTTTTTTAAATACCTGTCCACATCCTTCCTAGAGATAGAAGGCGTCGTATTTATTGGAAGATGCCAACGGCAGCTTACCCACTGGATCCTTATTCCTTTTATGATTTTTTCGGCTGATATGTTGAGCCTCGCGTGCTTTGACCTTCTCGACTGACAGGATGCCAGAGTCTCTCCAGTCAGTGAGAACAGCACGGAGGTACTTCACATTTCGGACATCTGCCTCAAGACAATATTTCAGACCTTCGATGACGACCGCATCAGGTTCCACACTTCCCTTTGCTAAGAATTCATCACACCAGGCAACAATGGAGTCAGCATCACCCTTGGGTATGATTCGTCCCCAGTTCGTTTCGGCCCATTCAACAGCCTTTGTACCAAGAGTTCTTAACGAATCAGGAGGGCTTACGACAATTTCAGCCTCGCGCGGGATGATGTTGATGATATTAAACTTTGGTACGGTAGGGTTATGTACGGTTAGGTCAGGTACGGTTAGGTTAGGTACGGTAGGAGCGTTACAGAGCGTTACATCAGCGTTACAGGTTTTTGCGGACTTATTTCTAAAGCGTTTCACCCTTTCGTTGGTTTTTTCTCGTTTAATTTCCTTCTGGGTAATCAACCTGCCAGCATATTCAAACCAGTCGTGAATCAACAAGCCTGATTCTGTTTGGTCGACAAATCCAGACTGAAGCAGTGCCTCAACAAACGCTTGATGATCCCCTACCCACAGGCACGCTTCGGCAATATCGAATTCATCATATTTACCGATGTAGCCATCCTGAGCAAAGTCCAGTGCCCACCACCAGAGATAATGAAGATGCCCAACCACTGTGACGACTGACACCTCTAACAATCTAGCGAGCTTCTTGGTTTTGGGATGTCTACCGACTTCTTGATGACTCTCGATCCATGACATTATAAAACCTCCCCTCTTTAAGACAGTATTAGGGTTAATGGGCATGACCCCTATAGCTCTAAATAGTTAATGGCGGCACTCAGCACCTTGGTTGCACGGCAGTAGTCGCAGCCTTCACAACGTATCGGTGCCTCTAGGCCTGACTTGAGGGCAATAATTCTGGGCATATTGAGTTCAACTTTCGCCAGCTCCGCAGCGGATCGATTGGGATCCGTCATGGCGATCACGGCTTTATCTGGATACTTCTCCTTACTAACGGCTACGAGCAAAAACTCGGACCAGTCCCCAGAGGCTCTTCCCAGAGCGATCCGCTCAACCTCCGTATAAATCGCCGCTTTTAGGGGGGATTTATAAAGCTCAAGGAAAGAGACATGTAACCTAGCCCCTTCGTCCCACACCTTCTTGGTGATACTTCTCGTGGTGGCTAAGTCAATGATTTGGCGACGCTCCGTGCTATGAACGTTGGCCATCACCTTCCAGGTTACGCCAAACATCTCTGCCGTCATGATCTTTTCCTTGACACCTTCCAGGTGAGACAACACAAACAGATCTTCTTGGAGACAGTCAATCATCGTGTTAGCGACGAGATATTCTGCTCTCAACGTCAACGCTTTGGTAAACATGGTTCGGTGATTCATCATAAATTCCTCTTGGGTACCGGCACTCCAGCTATGCACATATTGACCGACCTCCTGGGCAGTGGTGAGCACTTCCACCCAGATATCGGATAACTTGGCTATTTGTTTGGCCTCGCACTCGTAAACAAACCCAACGTATTGGCTGCGCGACATATAGTCTAGATTGGCTTCGATACTATGGTAATTATCATGTGTCAGTTGGAGCATTACACCACCCCCTTGGTTTTATCAAACTTGAGTGTGGATTTTCTCATGCACAATCCCCCTTATATTTTAAAGACGATTTATGGTACACTATAGATGGTTCATTTTCTCGAGGCTCTCCGTGGCGCGGAGAGCTTTTCATGTCTTCATTCGTGGTTAAGTAGCCATCGTTGGTTAACGCACTTTTTTCATAATTGTTACGATTATGTAACTCTTTTTGCAACGCAACACTTCGGTTGAAACGTTTAATTTATCACAGATATTCTCAACTTCAGTGTAAGTAAACTCTAGGGACCCATTAATCTTCTGGTTGATTGTAGCTGGGCTGAGGCCTAGCAACTCCGCTAGACATTTTTGTGTTAGATCCATCTCAGCAAGCAATCCCTTTAGTTTTAGATAGGGAAGGTGTTTAAGCCTTTTTCCCTGATTTTTCGACATGTTCATCTCCTTTTTATGCTAAAATTTGTTGCATATACGCAACTTATGGATTTAGTATAAGCTCACAATGTTACTGTGTCAACAACTTTTTTACTATAAATAATACAATATTGTTGCGCTAACGTAATAATTGGTTATATAATCAATTAAGGTGTATTTTAAAACTAAAGGGGTTTAATATGTTAGAGAAATTTGGAGACAGGCTATTTAGATTAAGGAAAGAAAACGACCTAACCATTGATGAGTTTACCCACGAAATGAGCAAGAGATTTCCGGATTCGAAATTAAGTAAACCTATGGTGTCTAGATATGAAAACAATGTTCACAAACCTCAAAGATTCTCTCTTGTCCAAGAGATTGCAGAGTTCTATGGAGTTACCACTGATTTTCTCATGGGCAGAACTGACAATAAGTATGAAACGCTTGACAACCTGGGTCCCTATAAGAAAATTCCACTTCTTGGCAAGATTGCTGCAGGTATCCCTATTTTAGCCCAAGATAATATTGAGGGTTATGAATACGTTCCAGTGAGCATGAACGTTGACTTCTGTCTCCATGTCCAAGGCGATTCTATGATTGATGCGCGTATCATGGATGGGGATCTCGTGTTCATTCGTCAGCAGTCTGATGTTGAGAATGGTGAGATCGCTGTTGTTTTAGTGGATGGTGAAGACGCTACCTTAAAGCGAGTCCACAAAGGGACCGGCACCGTTACCTTGCATGCAGAAAGTCCCAATTACCCGGATCAAGTATTCACCAAGAGAGACATGAAACAAGTTAACATTATCGGGAAGGCCGTAAGATTTAGCAGTGAGGTGAGGTAATGTGTGAGCCATGGGGTTATATTGCCCGAGGTATCAATTTAATCTATGATAAAAATCGAAGAGCGGATACTCAACTACATGAGTATCCGCTTCTAGCTCTCTATTGCTGGTTTAATTTTCCATTCTTGATCATTGACCACGACGTGTAATGGTTCCAGCCCAACATCGACTAGAATAGTTTCAATGATATATCTTTCTTGTGCAGTCATACTTATCCTTTCTACCTGGATTATATCCAGGTTTTTGGAATTCTCACTTATTACTTCATAAATAGTGATCTACTTTATTGTAACCTAAGACAGCCTTACGAATAAAGCAAAAGGTTTGTCATAATGTGCAAAGTAATTGTAGGTTGTATCACTGGTTTAAAATTCACAACAAGAAAACAACCCTTCCTGCAAATAAACAGTATTTGCAGGAAGGGTTGTTTTCTTAACTTTTTATTTCTAAGTCCGAACAACCTTGTCTGGACAAACATGCACCAAAGAAACGTAGGCAACGTATTAATACAGTATCTGGAATAATCATCCAGGATAAATACAAGTGACAATTTATGATCGTTAAGCCTCAATAAGTAAAAAATCATAAGAAAGGAGGATGAAATAGTTGTATATTACTGCATTTATCATTATTCTAGCCGGAATCTCATTATATTTTCTTCTGAGGGAACCCACATCTTCTGAATATAAACAGGGTTTAAGCTACGAACCGATTGATGAATTTGAAAGAAGAAGTGACCAAAAAATTAAGAAAACCACTATGAAGAATATTTTTATTAATTGAGAGGTGAAAACATGTTCGGGTCACCCATGGTTTGCATCACTGTCATTGCCTTTATTCTAACATTAATTCTTCTTCTCTGGCGCCCAAACGACTTAAATGAAGCGATACCAGCCACTGGTGGTGCCTTTTTGGTATTTTTAAGCGGCAGTGTCTCTATAGCAGACCTAGGAAAAATCGGTTCTACTATTAGCGGTGCAGCCATCACCATCATGGCAACCATTGTGATGGCAAATGTTTTGGAGAGCTTTGGTTTCTTTACCTGGGCCGCAGAAGGATTAGTCGCAAGAGCAAAAGGCTCTGGCATCCGACTTTTTTGGTATGTAAATTTACTTTGCTTTTTAATGACTCTATTATTTAACAACGACGGAAGTATATTAATTACGACACCCATTCTACTCATCTTACTCGAACATTTCGGACTAAAAGATCACGAAAAAATTCCTTATCTTCTCTCCGGTGCTTTAATTGCTACTGCCTCGAGCGCCCCAATCGGTGTAAGCAATATCGTGAATTTGATTGCCTTAAAAATTGTTGGAATGACACTTTATATGCATACCCTCATGATGTTTGTTCCTGCTACACTAGGCTTGTTGTTGCTAGTGGGACTATTGTTTTTACGTTTCTATCGCCAGTTGCCACGTAAACTATCTTCAACAAATTTTAATTTCGACACTTCTTCGGTTCGTGTCCATC
>DASRMG010000222.1:0-21287 GCA_035648035.1 Desulfosporosinus sp.
CATGTGGTTTGCTCTGTGAACCCAAAAAAGAAAAAGAAGTTAAAATGCGCTAGTTAGGTGAATAAAACAAGGCTGCTTGTGAAGAAAGGAGTTTATCTTAAGATTTTCAAAATCGTGTCTTGACAAGCGGGGGCATTACAAAGGGAATCAATAACTTTGATTTTTGATCCAGAGCACGGCGTCATAGCAGAAGTAAAAACCTTATCAATCGCTGGTGTAAAAACAGGTTCATTGTTTTCTAAACCCTTAGATAGAATGAAGAGGGTTGGTTTAAGTGCAATTCCGCAGGAATGCCCTAAAGATAAGGAACTGTGAGAGCGACCTAGGGTATTTATATATGTGAATATAAAATTTTTAAATAGGAAAACTTTTTATAACAATAAATTTTCTGGAGGATAAGATCCTTGTAAATGGGCCAACTTTGAGTCAATGATATATAGCTATTTTATAAGAATAAATTTTTTATATATTTAAGACAGAAAGGCTCCGTCATGCTATTGCCTTTTACTAACCTATCTTGGGCATAACTCTCAATTTTGAGATGATAATTCTTATCTATTTAAAGTATGTCCTCTAAACAGAAATAACGATAGGAGAAATGATAAAAATGAATGCTACAATTGCTATTATTGTGTTTATCATTGTTTATGGATTAATACTCACGGAAAAGGTACATCGGGCTATCGCAGCCTTGCTGGGGGGGATGTTGCTCATTCTGATGGGAGTCCGTTTGAAACGGCCTGTTTTATCGTTAGTGCCTATAGAAATAGACATCCTCATCCGAGAATGTCTATTTCTATAGATCTTCTAGATCTGTTTCAGTTATTTTATTTAAAGCATTTTAAACAAGACACTGTTCTCAAGATAAATATGAATAAATAGATCTTTTTCCAAATTATGAAGTTTTGTATAGGCAAGTTTGTATGTGGTGCAAGCATCGTCTGGTGCCTCAAAATCTCTAGTTATCTTTTCTAATTGCTTGAGTATATTACCAGCCGCTTCATGCTCATCCTCTGTATCCTTTATTACCTGATGAATTTCCGATAAGACACTATCGTCCTTAGTTAGTTCAAAACTTTCAATCAGAGGAAACAGGTGCTCTTCTTCTTTGATGAGATTTTTTCTATATTTAAACCTCCTCGTATTCGTGAGTTGTACGAAGTAGTAAGTGTGTGGGCCATAGATAATGGTTCTTTTACTGCTCTTTAGGTTGTCTGCGTTAATAACAGACCTAAAGAGCCGTCTCTACCTAACTTACCTTTAAAGCGTTGCTTTTTCTGCAAATTCATGAAGTCCCTCGGTCCCAATGCGATCCAGGAGACGTCCAAGCCGTTCATGGGGTTTTGAATTTTCCTTGTAGTAAGCGATCACCGCGGCAACCACCGGCAAAACTTGTTCCTTCTGGAGATTTTCTAATAATAGAGTTCCCTGTCTGGGCTTGACCCCACCATTTCCTCCAACATAAAGATGATACCCTTTGGTGGTACCCATGAGACCTAAGTCTACAGAGGCAGAGTCGGCACATTTGTTGGGGCAACCGGATACCCCCATTTTAAATTTGGAGGGTAATTTCATTCCATGATAAAGCTTGTCGATTTCTGTGCCCAAGGCAAGCGTTTCTTGCATTCCGCGCTTACAGAACGTATTACCTGGACAAACTTTCACACTCCGTACACATAACCCGATTGCATGCCCAGGGTCCATGCCCAAGTCTTTCCAAGCCTTTGGGACATCTTCAGGAAGTAAGCCGACAATAGCAATACGCTGGGCGGAGGTAACCTTAATGGCTTGAGCGTGGTATTTTTCAGACACATCGGCAATCTTACGTAGAATTTCCGCAGTCACGACACCTGCTGGAATATGAGGGGCGATAGAATAGGTCTTCTTGTCCATTTGCAAGATGCCCCCAGCCGGTTGAGCCTTTGCTGCTGCCGCTTCAGAAAGTTCTCCTTGTTCGGCAGAATTTACTTTTTCTAACAACATATTTGGATCAATATTGTGCATCTGCGCGGCATTGGCGAGCGTTTCATTGACTGAAAACGCACACCCAAGACAATGCAACCCGAGTTCTTGCATCGCTTCAGCCGTCTTTGGGTTAGCTTCCATAATATCTTTCAATTTCATATCTAAAGTAAAGCTCATAGTCTTATCTCCTAACCATGTATGAGCGTTGGCAAGCAACGCGTACATATATGTTTTTCTTCACCTTGGTGTACATACGTTAATATTGGAGTTAGTTCACTGGTTGTTCCACAATTTTCACACTCTAGTTCCGGAACTTCTTTTTTTGCTTCTGCCATGTCTGTAAAACCTCCCTTTATGTTTATTAGTGTAGCATCATTGCCACTCCCTAAGTGTGACTTAAAACACATTTTATATGTTTATTGAGTTACGTTAGTGCTGGAGAAAGTCATATCAAACCTCAGTCTAAACGCTTCGTCTCCAAACTATACGAGAGTACGGAAACGGTGAATAGATTACAATGGAAAATTCCTCCGTAAAGCGAAAGAATTTCAAGTACAAACACCGCATTGTAAATCGTATAGACATTAGAATTTAGCCTCAATTTATGCTGGCACAGAAAATAAAAACATACAATTTTATCTAGGACTGTAGTCCTCAATATCCGAGAATGAGTAGATAATTATTAATTGTATGATTGGGCAACATAAATTAAATCCTATAGATTGAGAAGGGTATTTGATGTACTAATTTATATTAAGAAGAAATTCAACTTGTTTAAGGGCTCACCACATTGTAGAAGAGGGGATGACATAGAGATGCAGAAAACAACCACACGACGCATGCTTACCATTTTGGGAATTGGTACTATCCTAGTGGTCACTTTACTGTTCTTGGCTTATCATTTCGTGATTGGACCGAAAGGCTTAAAAACGAACTTTCCCACATTAAGCACCATAGCTCAAGGCGCGAGTAAAGAGTGTGTAGAATGCCATGAGAAAGAGAACCCTGGAATTGTACAACAATATCATGACAGCAAACATTCTGGTCGGGGAGTCCAGTGCCTTGATTGTCACAAACCAGTGGATGGTCAAGAAACTATGACTAAAGAACATTATAAAGTGGCGATGGTCGCCAAACCAACCCCGAACAACTGCGTACTGTGCCATGAAGATGCAGTGAAACAATCCGCAGAGAGTAATCATGCCGCAAGGTCTTGGTATTCTGTGGAAGGGGCGAAGAATTTCACGACGGAGGAACTCGCAAAACATCATTTACTCGGTGCTGACGGGAAACCGATCAATGCGGGTAGCGAAAATCCCATCTTTAATCTAATTGGTAAAGATGCGAGCGTTCAGTCCTGTGAGGTTTGTCACGCGATCGGTCAAAAAAATCAAGATGGAAGCTTTGGAGATTGTACCAAATGCCATCTTCGACATACGTTTGACGTGGCCCAGGCCCGCCAACCAGAAACCTGTGGACAATGCCACTTAGGTCCTGATCACCCTCAAATTGAAGTGTACACTGAGTCAGCACACGGCGCTTACTACAATGCTAATAAAGATAAGTTTAACCTGGAGGCTCCGACAGGTACCTTAACAGTTAAGGATTTCCCGGCACCCACCTGTGCCACCTGTCATATGTCGGCGTTCGGCAGCGTCACGGGATCTCATAATGTCGGAGAACGTCTGAAATGGAAACTACAACCTGAGATTGCCGTGGTCCGAGAAAATGGAGATAAGAACCGAGAAACCATGAACACCATCTGCCTAAATTGCCATACCACAGTCTTCATCAAAGAGGAGCAAACTAAAGCGGATAAGACCATTAACGTTACCAATGAGAATGTCTTAGCGGGAAGAACGCTCGTTGCTGACATCCGGAATGCAGGGTTAATAGGAGAAGTAGGGACACCAGGTATCAAGCCTCTGCCAATGTCCACCACTGTTGATTTCCTCTATTTTGAACTCTGGCACCACGAAGGTCGAAGGGCTCGCAATGGCGCCGTGATGGGCGGTCCTGACTATGTAAACTGGCACGGAATTTATGAACAGAAGAAAGCGTTGGTGGAGCTTAAGGCTAAAGCTGATGAACTGAAAGCCAAGCAATAGGAGGCGTTGGATATGTTAAATCAGCTGAAGAAAATAAATATAGCTCCCTACAAAACTTCGATCTTGCTGAGCTTCATGGCGTTAAACTTCCTCTTAACGGGCGTTGATGTCTTAATAGCTCACTCGGAAAACAACTTCTTTGGCTGGGAAGTGATTCCTCTGATTTTCTCCCCGCTCGCTGTGTTAGCAGTTCTTGCTCAGATCGTATTTAATAAAAATACGGTTGTAAAGCGAACCTTTCAAACTGTCATGTGGGTGGGGGTTGTCGTGGGTATCGTGGGAACCTTGCTTCATCTTTCGGGTAATGCCACCTCTAGCCAACAGAGCCTAAACCGTCTTCTAGTGACAGGCTCTCCCATAGGTGCCCCCATAGCCTTTGCTGGAATCGCCTGTTATGCCTTAGCAATTACCCACTATCGTGGAACAACGCGGAGTTCCAAATTGCTGTTGTTCACCGGCCTAGGTTTTCTAGGTGCCGTAATCGCCGTGTTTCTGGACCATGCTCGCCTAGGATTTGTCTCAGGCTATACGATGATTCCTTTAGTCTCGGGAACCCTGGCCACATTAACTTGTTTTTATATGGCGTATGCTCAAGCAAACCGTCATGAAACTTATATCTGTTTTTCAATTTTGGCCCTTAATCTTTTGGTTGGTCTATTGGGCTTCGGATTTCATCTCGCTGGAAATCTAGAGGGAACTCAGAGTATCGTATGGGCAAGGATGATGTATCGAAATCCCTTAATGGGTCCGTTGCTCTTTTGTAATCTTGCGGTTTTGGGGGGATTAAGTCTGCTTCCGGAACCAGTCGTTAAACTTAGAGATTAGTAAAGTAGAAGAAATAGTAGTTCTTGGTGAAATGATATTGAGATGCAGTATGTCTTAGAAGACATACTGCATTTTTCGTTGCCAGAGACTAAGGAGTCCCCAAGATTTTTAATAATGTATATAGTGTGATTTTCATCACACCATGTGGCCAGAAATTGATTTATACTAACGTTAGTGAAGTTGAGTTATAAAAAATTCAAATAAAATTTAGGGGGAAAAAACATGAGTATGTTTTGTTATCAGTGTCAGGAAACCGCCAAAGGAACCGGATGCACGATCAAGGGAGTCTGCGGGAAAACCGAAAATGTTGCTAATTTGCAAGACCTTCTGATCCACACCTTAAAAGGGATCTCGGTTTATGCAGTTCAGGCGCGTGAACGCCATCTTGTCCGTAAAGATGTGGAAAAGTTCATCATGGAAAGCCTCTTCAGCACGATTACCAATGCTAACTTTGATAAAAAAAGTTTTGTAGAACGAATTCAAGAATCTCTCAGACTTCGCGAAGATCTCAAACAAGCCGTCCTTAGAGTGGGTGGTACAATTCCGGAAAACTTACATGATGCAGCAACTTGGATGGCACCTGCCAATCAGTTCGAAGCAAAAGCAGCGCTCGTGGGCGTCTTAGCTACAGAAAACGAAGATGTCCGTTCCCTCAGAGAATTGCTCATCTATGGCTTAAAAGGAATCGCGGCTTATGCAGAGCATGCGTATACTCTGGAGTACAAAGAGGCAGGAATCTTCGCCTTTATCGAGAAAGCCTTGGCAGCAACCCTTGATGATACGCTGGAAGCTGGTGATCTCGTGGCCCTTGTCTTAGAAGCCGGCAAATACGGGGTTGATGTAATGGCCTTACTAGATAAAGCCAACACCACAACTTACGGTCACCCTGAATTGACCAAAGTAAACATTGGAGTAAAGAAAAATCCCGCCATTCTCATTAGCGGCCATGATCTGAAAGACCTCGAAGAATTACTCCTCCAAACCAAAGGTTCCGGTGTGGATGTTTATACTCACGGAGAAATGCTCCCAGCTCACTACTATCCTGCGTTCAAGAAATATGACAACTTTGTCGGTAACTACGGCAATGCTTGGCATAAACAAGACAAGGAATTTGATTCCTTCAACGGCCCCATTTTCTTGACCACCAACTGCCTCGTACCACCGAAGGATTCCTATAAAGATCGCGTCTACACCACTGGTGTCGTCGGTTTTGAAGGCGTTAAACACATCGCTGAGCGTGAAGATGGAAAGCCTAAAGATTTCTCGGCACTCATCGAACATGCCAAGAAATGTCCAGCACCAACCGAAATCGAGAAGGGCGAAATTGTTGGGGGCTTTGCTCACAATCAAGTGATGGCACTAGCTGACAAAGTTGTTGATGCTGTCAAAACTGGAGCCATTAAGCGCTTCTTCGTCATGGCTGGCTGTGACGGCCGCATGAAGGGCCGTGACTATTACACGGATTTCGCTAAGGCGCTACCTAAAGATACTGTAATCCTCACAGCAGGGTGTGCAAAATACAGGTACAATAAACTGAACCTTGGAGATATCGGTGGCATACCGAGAGTTCTCGATGCAGGACAATGCAACGACTCTTATTCCTTGGCCTTGATCGCCTTGAAACTAAAAGAAGTGTTTGGATTAGAAGATATCAATGAACTTCCCATCTCCTATAACATTGCTTGGTACGAGCAAAAAGCAGTCATTGTATTACTGGCCCTACTCCACTTAGGTGTTAAGAACATTCACTTAGGACCGACGCTGCCAGGTTTCCTGTCTCCAAATGTGGTCAAAGTTTTAGTTGATAACTTCGGCATTGCAGGTATTTCTACAGTGGAAGATGATATCAAAATGTTTATGGCTTAGAGATAATTTGAATCTACGCCTTGAGAAAGCACCCTTGGGATGTAACTATCTCAAGGGTGCTTTGATTTCTATAATAAAGGGGATTTTATATAATGAAAGGGTTTGTAAATAAAAATGCTTGCATCGGATGTGGTTTATGTGAGGTGATTTGTCCAGAAGTTTTTGAGTTAGACGAAGAGGGTAAAGTATGTACATCAGAAGATGAAATTTTGGAGCGCATAGTTGATAGTGCCTATGAAGCAGTAGAACAGTGCCCAGTGGCCGCAATAAATGTAAAGTGACCACTAGCAACTTTGAATATCCTTGAATTCCTCCAAGTCTTGGTTGACAAATCTGAGGGTCTTAGCATGCAAGGAGTGTAAATAGGATAGTGATAGACAGCAGCCCGAGGGCTGCTTTTTTATACCTGACTTTGGTTCAACAGTAATAGGGGCTGGCTCGAGTATTCTCTTGCATAGTTACACGGGAAAAGTGTAAAACTAAGATCAAAATAATACCTAAAATGTAGGAGGATTATTGTATGCAAGGGAAAATGTTTTGTTTTCAATGTGAACAAACTGCTGGTGGTAAAGGTTGTACTAACTTAGGAATCTGTGGCAAAACACCAGAAATTGCAGGAATGCAAGACTTACTGATATATCAGGTCAAAGGAATCAGTTGTTATGCCGTTAAACTTTTAGATAAAGGTGAAAAACTTGATGAGTCATGGATCTCATTTGTTGAGAATTCAATGTTTATGACCTTAACTAATGTAAACTTTGATCCTGAAGATCATATGAAGATGCTCAAAAAATCTCAAGTCATCAAAGAAGACCTTAGAAAAAAGGTTGGAGAAGAAGTTAAGACTGAAGAGGCTCTGTATAATTTAAGTGGTACTAAAGAACAAATACTCGAAGATGCTAAAAAAGCAGGCGTTATGTATGATCAGGAATTAGATGCTGATATTCGTTCTGTCAGAGAAACTATAAAGTACGGGATAAAAGGGATGGCTGCTTATGGCCATCAAGCAAGATTTATTAAATATCATAGCGATGAAGTCGATGAATTCTATTTTAGAGGTTTAGCAGCTTTAACAGATGACAGTCTAAATCTTCAGGATCTTATCAAGATATTGGTTAAAACTGGAGAGATGTGTGTTAAGGTGATGGAGGTCTTAGATACAGCTAATAACGAAAAATTCAGCGTTCCTGCACCTCAGAAGGTCAATGTAAACCGTAAGAAAGGACCCTTTATCATAGTTTCTGGTCATGATTTAAGGGACCTGGAAATGTTATTACAGCAAACTGAAGGTAAGGGCATCAATATCTATACGCATGGGGAAATGTTACCTTCCCATGGATATCCGGTGCTCAATAAATACCCTCATTTGGTGGGTAACTTTGGAGGAGCATGGCAAGATCAACAAAAAGAATTCGATGGCATACCTGGTTGTATGTTAATGACCACAAACTGCTTAATGAAACCAAGAGATTCTTATAAGGATAGAATCTTTTCAACCAATGTTGTTGGATGGGATGGCATAAAACATATATCTAATGATGGGAATGGCCATAAGGACTTCTCCGAAATCATCAATAAAGCGTTAGAATTAGGCGGCTTTGAAAAGGATGAAGAAGTTAAAGAAATCCTTGTAGGATTTGGACATAAAGCAACGTTAAGTCATGCTGAAACCATCGTGAATGCCGTCAAAGAAGGAAAGATTAGACATTTCTTCTTAATAGGTGGATGTGACGGCGCAAGAGCAGGCAGAAATTACTACACTGAATTCGCTGAGAAGGTTCCTAAGGATTGCATTATTCTTACACTCGCATGTGGAAAATACCGTTTTAATAAATTGGAGTTTGGTGAAGTAGCAGGACTTCCGAGATTACTAGATATAGGTCAATGTAACGATGCCTACTCTGCTGTTAAAATTGGCCTAGCCCTAGCTGATGCCTTTAAATGTGGCATTAATGACCTTCCCTTAGCAATGATTATAAGTTGGTATGAGCAGAAAGCAGTTGCCGATTTATTGGCATTACTTTCATTAGGCGTCAAAGGAATTTACCTCGGACCAACTTTGCCAGCTTTCTTAAGCCCTAATGTACTACAATTCCTAGTTGATACTTTTGACCTTAAACCAATTAGCACACCCGATGATGATTTAAAAGCAATATTAGGATAGGAAAGCGACAGAATTTGTAGGGGTGATGTATTATGGATAAGTATGTTTGTTTAGTATGTGATTACGAGTATGATCCAGCAACAGGAGATCCAGACGGCGGAATAGCACCAGGTACTGAGTTTGAAGATATTCCAGACGATTGGGTTTGTCCATTATGTGGAGTTGGAAAATCGGATTTTGAAAAGGTTCAATAAAAGAAGAGACTTATAAAAAAACTAGTATTGAAAGCCAGGTGAAATATCACAAAATGATTATTTTACCTGGCTTTCTTGTTATAGAATCTTCTAGTTATGTATAAATTCTGGAACAAAAACTTTAACTTTATTGTGATGTAGGTGACCTGAACGTTCAAGAAAATGGGTTAATCTTTCTTGTGGCTGTCCATTCTCGATATAGCGCTGTATTGTATCTGAGACCCATGTCACCACTTCCTCATCTGTTTGAACGTGTCCAGCTAATTTCGCAAAATGAGGGTGCCGTCCTACTCGACCACCCAATCGCAATGTCCATCCACTTTCTTTAATGGTCAGCGTCCCCGAAGGACAGACTCGTTGACAATCTCCACAGGAAAGACAACGCGAATAGTCAATGACAATCCCAATTGTCCCCCAAGTTATGGCCTTTTCTGAGCAGGAGCTGATACATTCATTGCAACCTAAACACTGGACATTAGTAACTGCGGGAATAGAATATCCCGAAATCCCGAAATCTTTGATATCAGGAGAAGAGCATCCATTGGGGCATCCCGCTAGGCAGATTTTTGGAATCTGATGATGGAGAACAGGGCTGAACTTATCCTCAATTGCTTGATATAGGTTCAGGGACGTTAGATTTGTGTTCAGTGCTTCATAAAGGTTGTGCCAATTTCGAGCCGATTTAGGACAATTTGCACGACAATGTTCAAGCTGAAAGCCTGTATGTTTCACAACTATTCCCCCATGCTATGGTAGAAGAAAGCACATTGATACTCACGTTTCACTGCCATCAAGCATTTTTCCACTTAATAATATCTTCAAGTTCAAGCATTCTTGAAGTACCTCTCTTATATTTATCAGTGTAGCACTACCCTGACATACTTAGTGTGACACAAAACACATATTATCTTAAAAATGTTGGAAATTGTTCCCACTACAATTGAAAAGCATTATGATTTACTGAAGTAAACAAAGAAGAAAAGGATCGCAGTGACTCAATATTTTAAAGAAGAAATGACTCATCAGTAGTGGAAGTGTGACCTTGTTCACAGTTTTGTTGCGGACATTGCTCTATAATGAGGTTATGGAAATTAAGAGTGGGAGTGTTCGTGTTGGAGGAAGTAAAAAAAATGGGCGAGTCAAATCAGGAAAATACAGTCAAATTGATCCAGCAGAAACGCAGTTGGATGCTTAGTTACTTATTCAAAATGAAGGGTCATAAAAGGACGACTCCCCTTGTGTCCCCGGCACCTCTAGACATCATATTGACTTGGCTGGGCGCTTTTTTAGGTATAACAGCAATAACTTTATTCGCTCACCAGTATGCCCTCCCTGTTGTGGCATCCTTTGGCGCCTCTGCGGTCCTGATTTATGGTGTTCCTGATGCACCTCTGTCCCAACCCCGTAATGTTATCTTTGGCCATACTTTTTCGGCTGTGGCGGGCGTCGCAATCTTTATGACGTTTGGGTTAACCTGGTGGTCTCCTGCCCTGGGTACCGCTCTTGCTTTGGTCGCGATGCTTCTTACTAAGACGACACATCCACCGGGGGGAGCAACCGCACTATTTGCAGTTTTGAGTAAAGCCCATCCTAGTTACATTTTGACACCGATTATGGTGGGTGCAGTTATCTTGGTGGTCGTCGGACTTTTGGTTAATAACCTATCCCCCAATAGACACTATCCAAGATATTGGTATTGAGACGTTAGACGTTTATGTTATGAGCCATGACTAGGAGGGGAAGACAATGTTTAAGACTATTTTGGTTCCAACTGATGCTTCAGAAGCGGCACAGCGTGCTTTGAAGGTAGCTGTAGAATTAGCAAAGGAGCTCGGTTCACGAATTGTTCTGCTGCACGTGGTTTTTACACCGGAGGCTATGGGCTATACTCTTTCTGACGGAGTTTCTGTAGCTCAACAAGAAATTGGGATTTACGGGGAACAGGCTTTAACCGCGGCTACAAACGGGATTGACACAGGGAATGTACCCATTGAAAAGAAGCAAATACCAGGACATCCCGGTTTAGCCATTATCGAGGAGATTAAAAGTTGTAATATAGACCTCGTTGTGATGGGGAACCGAGGTTATGGACCGATTGCTGGAGCCCTACTGGGGAGTGTTAGCCAAAGAGTCTTAACCCAAGCGGGTTGTCCAGTCATGATTATTAAATGAGTAAAAGAAAATTTAGAGTTTCCTTGGCATTAATTGCGTTGAAACTGAAAGAAGTGTTTGGACTATACGCCTTTTTTATATAATCCTTCACAGACAAGGCTGGAAGTAAATATACTTCCAGCCTTGTCTTGTCTTATTTAAGGATATATTCCTAACATAGCCCTAATTTACCGTGTACGAAGATTTTGAGAAATCTCTCCTAATAAGGCATAGGATTGCTCAATACTCGCTGTTCCGTTGCGATTAACAAGGCAACAACGAGAGGGAGCTAACCAGGAACGATCATATATTAGAGCGTCATCAATCCCATGTTTATTAAGGAATTTCCATAATTCGAGCAGACGATCTGTCAGCGTTTTGGCAGTTTCCAGGTTCAATTCGTCAGTCAAGGTGGGTGTAATTCCCCAAGATATTATTTTTCCCGCCCGCAGAAATTCCTTAACTTCATCAATATAATGAACGAAAATATGACCATAAGTGAAGGCATCGACGGAGATAATATCAATGCCGGAATTTAAAAGAAATGCCCAATCAGGATTGCCACATAAATGAACTCCCTTAGGGCCTGGCAGTTTAGAGAGAAAAGCACTGTATTCAACTTGTGCCAATTCAGAAGTATAGGCACTAAAAGAATTAAAGATCATCTCTAAGCCAGGTTCATCCAGCCAAACAAAAGGATTAGGATGAACTCGCTTCAAGGCTTCATATTGCCAAGATATCTTATGGACGAGAAAGTCATAAAGAGTTTCGCGGACAAAATCATTATATATAATTGGCTTTTTTTCTTCATCCGTTATTTTAAGCCCAAAACTAATGGGACCAATAGTCTGTCCGTGAATCATTGGATAAGAAGATAGATCCTGCGCTAAAAAAGAAGTGAAAGCTGCAGAAGATTCTTCAGATAACGCAAAGTGGTCTGGATTACTACTAGCTTCGAGATATTCATCAAACTCTTGAGCAAAACGTTCGTGAGTGAACCGGAGAACCGCTTTTTCTTCATCAATAATTATGCCGGGAAAGTGTTCGGAAAATTGAGCATACATATCTTCTCGAAATCGAAAATGAGGTAATTGAGGCCAAAAGGGAATATCTAAACTGAGCGCTAATTTCTGAGCCTCTGGTAGACTTTTATGCGGTAAAATGCCCATGGCCGTGGTTAAAGCTTTTCCTGGTAACATACTTGTAAACCTTCTTTCTCCTTCTGAAAGGGTATTCTCATTTCTTATTTTCAATTATAACAATACTATAACTTACTCGCCGTGACACCAATCACATAACTATCAACTTATAATATGCTTATTGAGAGAGAGGTACTGAAACTAAGGAGTAGTTCCCAAGTTAATTAAATACATATAAGTGTGATTTGCATCACATCAAATTACCCCTAATTGATTTATACTAACCTTAGTCAAGTTGAGTAATAGAAAATTTAAATAAAAATTTAGGGGGAAACATACATGGGCATGTTTTGTTATCAATGTCAGGAGACCGCCAAAGGAACTGGTTGTACAATTAAAGGGGTTTGCGGAAAATCTGAAAATGTTGCCAAGCTGCAAGACCTACTGATTTACACTTTAAAAGGGATCTCAGTTTTCGCGGTTCAAGCACGTGAACTAGGTATAGTGCGTCCAGAAGTTGATAAATTTATCATGGAAAGCCTTTTTAGTACGATTACCAATGCTAACTTCGATAGAAGCCGTTTTATAGAACGAATCCAAGAAGGTATCACCCTCCGCGGAGAACTCAAGCAAGCCATCATTAAGGGAGGCGGTACGATTGCGACGAACTTAAATGATGCAGCAACTTGGACAGCATCCGCAGAGGAGTTCGAAGCAAAAGCTGCGCTCGTTGGCGTCCTGGCTACAGAAAATGAAGACGTTCGCTCACTTCGAGAATTGCTCACTTATGGTTTAAAAGGCATTGCCGCTTATGCAGAGCATGCGTATACTCTTGAATACAAAGAGGCAGGTATCTTCGCCTTCATCGAGAAAGCCTTGGCAGCCACACTCGATGACACACTTGCTGCCGGTGACCTAGTAGCCCTCGTTTTAGAAGCAGGAAAATATGGCGTTGATGTCATGGCCTTACTCGATAAAGCCAACACAACATCCTATGGTAACCCGGAAATCACCAAAGTGAATATTGGGGTCAGAAACAACCCAGCCATTCTCATCAGCGGTCATGATCTGAAAGACCTCGAAGAATTACTGATCCAAACAAAAGGGTCCGGTGTGGATGTTTATACACACGGTGAAATGCTTCCAGCTCATTACTATCCAGCCTTTAAGAAATATGACAACTTTATAGGCAACTACGGAAATGCATGGCATAAACAAACCAAAGAATTTGATTCCTTCAATGGCCCGATTTTCTTAACCACTAACTGTCTCGTTCCACCAAAGGATTCTTACAAAGATCGTGTTTACACAACCGGAGTTGTTGGCTTTGAAGGCGTTAAGCACATCGCTGAACGCGCAGACGGAAAGCCGAAAGATTTCTCCGCACTCATCGCTCATGCTAAGACTTGCGCAGCACCGACGGAAATCGAAACCGGTGAAATTGTCGGGGGATTCGCTCACAATCAAGTCATGGCTCTTGCTGATAAAGTCGTCGATGCAGTGAAAACCGGAGCGATTAAACGTTTCTTCGTCATGGCTGGCTGTGACGGACGCATGAAGAGTCGTGATTATTACGCAGATTTCGCAAAAGCACTACCAAAAGACACTGTCATTCTGACGGCTGGTTGTGCAAAGTATCAGTATAACAAACTGGACCTTGGAGATATCGGCGGTATTCCGAGAGTTCTCGATGCAGGACAATGCAATGACTCGTATTCTTTGGCACTGATCGCCTTAAAGTTGAAAGAAGTGTTTGGCCTGGAGGACATTAATCAACTTCCAATCTCCTACAACATTGCTTGGTACGAGCAAAAAGCGGTGATTGTTTTATTGGCTTTACTACACTTAGGGGTTAAAAATATTCATTTAGGACCGACGCTCCCAGGTTTCTTGTCTCCAAATGTGGTCAAAGTTTTAGTTGATAACTTTGGTATTGCGGGCATTTCAAACGTTGAAGACGATATCAAAATGTTCATGGCATAGAAATAACTTGAATTGACGTTCGAGAAAACACCCTTGGGATGTAACTATCTCAAGGGTGTTTTGATTCGTATTTGATGTTGAGCATTTGCGTCAATGGATACATAAGCGTGAAAACTAACCCTTCCATCCGATGTTCAACACCTATTTATCCCTCTGATTAACCTTAATAAGTCAGTAAAAAGCGATGATTCACAGTCGCTATTTACTTCCTTTAGTATGTTTGTCTAACGCCTTCAAAGATAAAAACGCAACTAAGTGTGATTTTAATCACACCCTCAAAAACTACGGCATGATAGAATGAATCACTCAATATTAGGCACATAAACAGAAATCACACATCATATAACATTCAAACCGCATGTTTTAGGGACACGCAAATTATGGAGGAAGAGGAGATCATACATAAATGCCGAAAACAACACGAAGCATGATCGCTACTTTGGGAATTGGTACTGTCCTAATCATTAGCTTATTATTTTTGACGTATCATTTCGTTCTTGGACCCAATGGGATAAAAACTAGTGTACCCACGTTAAGCACCTTAGCTCAAGGTGAAAGTAAAGCCTGCGTAGAGTGTCATGAGAATGAGAACCCTGGAATTGTACAACAATTTCATGACAGCAAACATTCAGGTCGGGGAGTCCAGTGTCTTGATTGTCACAAACCAGTTGCCGGTCAAGAAACCATGACCAAAGAACATTATAAGGTGGCTATGGTCGCCAAGCCAACCCCCAATAACTGTACATTGTGCCACGCGACAGAAGTGGAAGAATTTGGGGAAAGCGCTCATGCTGCAAAGTCCTGGTATGCTGTGGAAGGCTCGAAGAATTTCACAACCGAGGAACTGGCCAAAAATCATTTACTCGATGCGAATGGGAAGCCAGTCGGTGGAGGTAATCCAAATCCCGTTTTAAATCTCATCGGTCAAGACGCCAGCGCTCAGTCTTGTGAGGTTTGTCATGGGGTCGGCGAGAAAAATGAAGATGGTAGTTTTGGAGATTGTACTAAGTGTCATCTTCGCCACACCTTTGATGTGGCCCAAGCCCGCCAACCAGAAACCTGTGGTCAATGCCACTTAGGTCCTGATCATCCTCACATTGAAATCTACAATGAATCCGCGCACGGCACTTACTACCAGGCAAATAAAGATAAATTCAATATGGAGGCCCCTCCAGGCACGTTGACGGTTAAGGATTTTCCAGTGCCTACTTGTGCTACTTGTCATATGTCTCAATTTGGTAGCGTTAAGGGAACCCATAATGTAGGAGAACGCCTCAAATGGAGCCTACAACCTCCCATTGCCAAGGTTCGAGAAAATGGAGATAAGAACCGCGAAACCCTGAATTTAATTTGCGTAAATTGCCATACTCCAACCTTCATTAAAGATGAGCAGGATAAAGCGGAGAAAACCATCAACCTTACCAATCAAAATGTAACGAAGGGAAAAGCAATCGTTGATGACTTGCGCAATACAGGGCTGCTAGGAACGAAGCCTCTGTCCGACCCACTTGACTTCATCTATTTTGAACTTTGGCACCATGAAGGTAGAAGAGCTCGCTATGGGGCTGTGATGGGCGGTGCTGATTATGTAAACTGGCACGGAATTTACGAGCAGCAAAAGGCGCTGGTAGAGCTTCAGTCTAAAGCCGATGAACTGAAAGCCAAGCAGTAGGAGGATATGGAAATGATGAATCGGCTAAAGAGACTAAACCTAGCTCCCTATAAAACTCCGATCTTGCTAGGCTTCATGGCCATAAACTTTCTCTTAACTGGCGTTGATGTCCTCATTGCTCACTCGGAGAACAACTTCTTTCGTTGGGAAATTATTCCCTTGATTTTCACACCTCTCGCTGTGTTAGCCATATTTGCTCAGCTTGTCTCTAGAAACAATGCAGTGGTGAAGCAAATGTTTCAAATCGTCATGTGGGTGGGGGTTATCGTAGGTATCCTGGGAACCTTGTTTCATCTTGCGGGGAATGCTACCTCTAGCTATGAGAGTCTTAATCGCCTCCTGGTTACAGGTTCTCCCATTGCCGCCCCAATTGCTTTTGCAGGAATCTCCTGTTTCGCCTTAACTAGCGCCCACTATGTTGGGACAAGACGGCGTTCCAAACTGCTAGTGCTGGTGGGTCTAGGATTCCTAGGTGCGGTGATCGCGGCATTTTTAGATCATGCTCGGCTCGGCTTTGTACCAGGCTATACACTGATCCCTATAGTTTCTGGAACACTGGCCACTTTAGCCTGTTTTCATATGGCCTATGGTGAAGCAAACCCTAATGAGACTAATATTCTCTTTTCAATTTTAGTCCTCAATCTCGTAGTCGGTGTCCTAGGATTCGGATTTCATCTCTACGGAAATTTAGCGGGGACTCAAAGTATCGTCTGGGCAAGAATGATGTATCGAAATCCCTTATTGGGTCCGCTCCTTTTCTGTAATCTCGCCCTCCTGGGTGGATTAAGCCTGCTGCCGGAACCGGACGTTGAGCTTGGAGCTTAGCAAAAGACAAACGCACTCGATTTTTCGAGTGCGTTTTAAATTAATCTGAAATTTATTTACATGCGCATTGACATTCTTACTTCCTTTGCACTCCTCTAAAAGATTGTTGGATAATTTCATTGCGATAAGGAACGATTAGCTCTAATGGGTGTGTCTTATCCTCCCTTAGAGTAACTCTCAGATGCGACAATCTCATGAATTACTTGTGAATTTCTGATGAAGAAGGGACCCTGATTGGTAATTCAAGGTCCCTTCTTCATGACTTGCCTTATGAACTTAAGGTCTTGTAGACTCACTTAGCTATAACTTAAGTGACATTAGGGTGCGTGCTACCCTTATAAACGATAGTCGTTAGCATACCTCCAATGTCTTTTGTAAAATTGTTTGTCATATGATGAGGGATATGGCAATGGAAAGGCCAAACTCCTTGGTTATTTGCAATGAATTCTACGTCCCACGTTTCACCTGAGGAAACGAGAATGGTGTTTTTTACAATTCTCCTATCCAACCGAATTATATTGCCATCCGAGGCACTCACCGCAAATTGGTGACCATGAAGATGAATGGGGTGCGGTTGATCGGATGAATTTGCCAATCGCACACGCACATGATCACCCCAAGACACTTCTAGAGGTTTGGTGTAAGGAAAGCAACGCCCGTTCATGGTGAAGAAATTGAACTCCATTGACAAAGGGTCTATGTCATAAACACCAGGTGCAATCTTTCCTTTCGGTAGGCCTTTGACTTTAAATTCCTGTAGTAAGATAAAATGGTCTCGGAATAGTCTATGATCTTAGAGTTGTAAGCTGCAGATTTCTGATAAGGAAGTGGAAAAAGAGCGGCATTAACTAAAACTTAATGGGTGATCCTAAACAACGCAAAAGGAGGGTGATGGATAATGCACAAAGGAGGAAAAATAATTGCGTCGCTTGTTGTCTTTGTTGTTTTACTGAGCTTACCATTTTTCTATAATATAGGAAAATCAAACGAGGGACCTGTAATAAATCTGGATACTCCCGCTATCCAGCAATTAGCGGTTAAAGAGTGTGTCGAGCCTGCGGAATGGATGAAGGCCAATCATATGAAACTGCTAAACCAATGGAGAAATGAAGCCGTGCGCAAGGGTAAAATAGTCTATATTAATAGTCAAGGAAAGTCATTCGATAATAATCTTCAAACGTGCTTAAACTGTCACTTTGATCCGGCCGCAAAAACGTCTGAGCAATTCTGTGTTTCATGCCATACTCATACAGCCGTAAATCCGACCTGTTGGAGTTGCCATATGTTGAAAAATACTATGAAATGAGTCAATTAGACCGACTTATGGAAGTGGGCCTAATTGAAGAACTAGGGATCCTGAATATCAATCAGGGTCCTTTCTTCATGAGAAATTCACAACTTTTTCATGAGATAATCGTATCCAAGAGTTACACTAAGGCCATGGAGATCAGGAAAGCAACGAAGCAAAACATTAGATTGCTAAATTTAATTAGGGGGAATATACCATGAAAAAATTAAGTAAAAAAATTACGGCAATCATAGGAACCGCAACATTGGCAGTCGGGCTTATTGCTTTACCAGTTTTAGCTGGAACGGCCCAGCAACAAGGTAACGGAATCGTCGGCCAAATGCAAGGATTTATGCAGCAAACATTTTCACCAGGGCAACAGCAAACGTTGATGAATTCGCCAGCCATGCAAAATCTTCATAATTCAGCAGGGATGCAGAATGCCATGCAAACAGGGGATGTTAAGGCGATGCAAGATCTCATGAATTCAGACCCGAATGTTAAGGCCCAATTGGGGCAAGATAACTTGGATAGAATGAACCAATTCATGAATGATTCTGGAGAAAACACGATGACTAACGGAGGGCATGCGACTGGTTCTCAAGGCACTACTTCTATGATGAATTGAAATGGGCGTCTGCAATAGGCGAGAAATGATGGGATCGGATAACGCAGCTCAATTACTAATGAAAGGGGGAACTGCAAATGATGTTTGGTTTAATTATCGTAGTCATTGTAGCGTTTTATATGTTTAATTCATCCAATGCTGGAGGGTCATGTTGCATGAACCATGAATCCCAGGCGCATACTCCCATGGATATCTTAAATGATCGATATGCCCAGGGCGAGATTAACCGAGAGGATTACCTTGAACGAAAACAGGGATTGTCTGGACAAAAGCAAACAATATCTATTAAAAAGAAATAATCTTGCGCTTGAATAGATTTGGTAGAGGGTAACCCCGTCAAGGTCGTTTTTATGGCAGCGAAAATGGGTAAATTATTTGAAGGAGGAATTTATATGATGGGTGGATACGGATATGGTGGTTACGGTGGCATGGGAGGCGGATATGGCTGGATGGGTATGATAATGCCAATGATCTTCGTAATCGGGATTATTTTACTAGGTTTTTATCTGTTTCGTCGTAACGCTTCCCAAGTTCATACAAACGGGCTTGGCATGCAAAGTAGTGGATTAGACATTTTACGTGAACGTTATGCGCGTGGTGAGATCGATTCAGCGGAATATAAAAGCCGAAAACAGGATTTAGAAAGTAAGTAGATAAGTATAAGGTGTTTGGAAAAGAAGATACAACAATGAGGTTCAAGAGGCGATAGAAGATGGATTTGAATTACTCATTGCTTTTCCGGAAGTTGATAAGGTATATATAAGCAACAAGTTATTTCCTGTTTTCGCAAGTAGATTACCAGATCCAAAGAGAAAAGGTATTGATGCCATTCTTGAAAAATATGGTTTAACAAAGTACGATGCCTATACGCTTCTCAAGAGAAGTGGGGCTAGGTATAATGCCCCCAGGGGGTTGGACACGGGACTGAAAAAATAAGATAATAAAGGTATGAGTAAGAAAAGAAAAACCTATAGCCCAGCAGAAAAAGCTAAGATCGTTTTAGAGGTTCTCAGAGAGGAAAGTACTCTCAATGAAATAGCCACAAACTATGGAGTCAGTCCACAGCTTATTAGCCGATGGAAAGTAGAGTTCATTGAACATATGCCCGCTGTGTTTGATAAGAAGAACACAGAAGTCGAGCAGTTGAAGAAGGAACATTCTTCTGAGAAGGAAGATCTGATCAATCAGATCGGTCAGCTGACAGTTGATGTAAACTGGCTCAAAAAAAACAAGAGCAAGTCTTAGAAATACGGAAAAGAAGGAGCTAATAGAGGTCAATCATATGATCACGATCAAGCACCAGTGTGAACTTCTGGGGCTACCTCGTTCAACGGCCTATTACAAGAGTCATTGTGTAACGGAACCGAGTCAGAAAGAAATTGATATTAAGAATGCCATAGACAAGATCCACTTTGCCGAGTGTTCTTACGGCTACCGAAGACTCCAGGTTGAGCTGGAAAAGCAGCATTTTTATGGTGTCGGTAAACGACGATTGCGGCGTTATATGGAGGAAATGGGGATAGTAGCCTTCTATCCAGCCCCAAACCTAAGCAAACGTGACCTACAGGATCGGACATACCCCTATTTACTTCGGAATGTCGCAATTACGCATGTTAACCAGGTTTGGGGGATTGATATAACATTCTGTGGGACACCCAGTGGATTTATATATCTCGTGGCCATAATTGATTGGCATACTAGGCTAATAGTTGGATGGTCAATGAGTAACACTATGCAGTCTGACTTCGTCATACGAGCTATTGAAGAGGCAATCAAGGCCCACGGGACGCCTGAGATCATGAACAGCGATCAGGGGAGCCAATTCACTTCAAAGGCATATATTAACTGCATTAAGAGCAAAGAAACTATTAGAATCAGTATGAACGGAAAAGGTCGATGTAGAGATAATGCTAGGATCGAGCGTTTCTTTCGCAACTACAAATGGGAGCGTTTGTATCCGGAAGCTCCTCAGACTGTCTTCGAGTTGAAGCAAATGACCAAGAAGTATATGAAGCATTATAACTGGAACCGGCCACACCAATCACTGGAGTATTCTACGCCTGCCAGCATCTATTATGCTCAGGACGAGACACAAGGTGAAGCAGTATAACAACAGCCCTTGTGGTTTCCTCTGTGAACCCAAAGAAGAAAAAGAAGGTTGAAATGCGCTAGTTAAGTGAATAAAACAAGGCCGCTTGTGAAGAAAGGAGTTTATCTTAAGTTTTTCAAACTCGTGTCTTGACAAGCGGGGGCATTACAAGGCTACCTATTGATAATCTTGAGTTTATTGACCCGAAGAGGTGATTGTATTGGAAAGGGAAACTTCAAGAGCGGCAAAAAATGATCGGGTAATTTCTGGTGTAAGTGCATCAATGGCTTTCGAAGGATTAGAGCCAAGTACTCTGGCGAAGACAATTGGGAAACTATACCTCGAAGATAAAATTAGTAGTGCGGAGGCTATCGCGGGTATAAAAGCTAG
>DASRMG010000223.1:0-14986 GCA_035648035.1 Desulfosporosinus sp.
GGGAAGATGATGAGGCGTTAATCAGGCAGTTATATGGGTTAAGCCAGTAAATATTATCCCGCCATTTTGGTGAAGAAAGGGTTTGATATGAGGGTTGTGACAATTAGTCGGGATGCCGCATTTTGCGGGATAAGATCTGTTATCCCGATAGCGGGATAACAGATCCGTACGTACGGATCCGTATACGGCGGTTCGTTAAGCGTTACGAATTTCCAAATATCGGTCCATGAGGCTCAGTAGTCCAAGTTCTCGCCAGTATTCCTTCGTCAAGACGGAATTCAGAAGCAGGGATGCGGCCCATGAGCCTTTTCTTGTATTTGTATAGCCCAAAGCCATCCACTCTGGAGCACCGTGCGCTCTAAACTCCCGAATTCTTGTCCTGACTCTTTTCCATTGCTTCCATACACACATTCGTAAACGATGGCGTATCCATTCATCCATGTGCCCCAGTATTTTCTTTGCGTCAGCTAGGGCGTAGTAGCCCATCCAGCCCATTAAATATCGAGAGAGTTCTTTTACCCGTTCCTTCATTGGGATCGGGGTTTTTCTTTGGGTTAATTCCCGTATCTTCTCCCTCAGTCGTTCAATAGTTTTAGGGGCTAGACGAATGCCGATTTCCTTACCTGTATAAAAGCTAAATCCCAGAAACTTACGCTTCCAGGGACGGTCTACGGCACTTTTATCTTGGTTTACTATTAGTCTCAATTTCCCTTCCAGGTACTTGGTTATGCTATCCATGACTCGCCTGCCTGCTCGGAAACTCTTTACATAGATGTTCACATCGTCTGCATAACGCACAAAATTGTGTCCTCTACGTGTAAGTTCCTTATCAAAATCATCCAACATGATGTTGGCAAGCAACGGACTCATTGGACCACCCTGCTGAACGCCCTCTTCCGACTTGGTTACGACTCCTCCTTGGAGTACTCCTGCTTCTAGATACGCCCGAATGAGTTTCAGGACACGCTTGTCCTTGACCTTTCTGGCTACCCTCGACATGAGCATATCATGATTTACTCGGTCGAAAAACTTAGACAGATCGGTATCAACGACGACCTTGTAGCCTTGCTAGATGTAGTCTCTTGCTTGACGGACTGCGTCATGTCCCTTCTTTCCCGCTCTAAACCCGTAGCTATACGGGGAAAAATTCGGATCAAAGATTTGGGTGAGTACTTGGTTTAGGGCTTGTTGGATTAGACGGTCTACCACGGTAGGTATACCTAGCAACCTTATTCCACCGCCGGGTTTTGGTAATTCTACTCGCCGGACTGGACTCGGTTTGTAGGTACCCTCAAGAAGAGTTTCTCTGGTTTTCACCCAGTTTTCTATGGCATATTGCCGGAGGTCTTTTACCGTCATGCCATCAATTCCTGGGGCTCCTTGGTTTCTCTCCACTCGATGTAGTGCTTGAAGCATGTTATCACGCTCCAATACCTGCTCCAACAATCCGATTTCTTCGTTCGGGGTTGCTCCTTTGGGTTGAGCCGTCTCAAAACTAGGCCCTTGACCTACGGCCCACTGTGTATTCACCACATTCTTCCGTAAGAAGGCTTCTTGCGAAGTTTTCTGCTGTCTTTGCTTTGAGTTCGAGCTTGCCAAATTTCATCCCTCACTTATCGTTCTGGCCTTCACTTTCGTTAATTACCAAAAGCTACTATGCCGTCTGCTGACTTCTGACACTTCAGTCAAGCCTCTCGACTTGATTTACAAAGTTACTTCGTTCGGTGGCAGATCTCCCCGGGTAAGAACATTGTCTTTCTCTCCATCTACCCGCCTCATCTACTCCCTGCAACCTTTGACAACATGGACTTCGTTTTGTATGGCAAACTCATCCAATTACAGAGAGCCTTATATAAGGTTCGTGTTCCTCGGGCCGGAGATTTTCCGCTTGCTTCCTTCAGATTTCACCTCGCGGTGAACACCCTTGCATTAAGCTATGGCTACTGTTGTCTTCACCATTCGGGACTTTCACCCTAGAGACAACGCCCATGCCGGGCGCACAATTAAAGCAAAGACCCCGCACTTGCGGGGTCTTTGCTTCCTAGAGATTAGGTGGTGTCTATCTTAAATCGCCATTTCATCTTCCGACTTCTTTGGTTCTTCGGATCCTACCACTTTATACAGCGATTTCTTAATTTTAGTCAGTGTACCAGTTTTGCTAGGACCCGGAGTTGTTGTATATACGACGTTTTCTTCTCTCGCCAATTCGTCAACTGCTAAGCGCTCTTCTTTCGCTGTTATAATCGCACTTTGAATAGCGATTTGTTGAGCTTGGGTAATCGTACCCTCGTCCACTAGCACATCCAGAACTGTTTCTACTTCGCTCTTATCTACCACATTTTTAGCCCTTTTAATGGCAATAAAAGCAATGCTTGCCGATAAAAGTGTCGTGATAGTGGTAGCGATTACAGCTATGCTCTTTTTGTTTCCACTCATTTTTTTTGGTTGTTTCATAAATTTTTTTAACATTTCTAAAAACCTCTTTCTAACTTTTATAAGCTCACTTATTATTAACATGCTTTAAAGTAGGTTATCAAAGCTATGTTGATCGCTGAAATAGTGAGTAATTAACATCCGTTATAATCATCATAGTATAACGTTATGACTATTACGTGACTTTTGTATGAAGATTGTGTGAAACTTTATCATGGAAGATAGGGAGAAATAAAAGGCCCCACCATTTTCTGATGAGAGCCGAATGCTTAATAATCAACTGTTCAGTGACAATTCATGCCCGTGGTCTTTTAACCAGTTTCTCCAATGGGCATACTCTGGCATAAACTCTTCTACCCGTTGCCAGAATCTCTTGGAATGGTTGGGATGAGTCAAATGCGCCAGTTCATGAATAATGAGGTAATCGATCGCCTCTTCTGGGGCCATGATAATTCGCCAGTTCAAATTAAGGTTGCCTTTACTGGAGCAGCTCCCCCACCTCGTCTTCTGATCTTTCAGCCGAAAGTCATGATGTGTCACCTGCATTCGTTTCTCCTGTTCATCAATCTTGTTGATAAACACTCTGCGCGCCTGAACTTTATACCAAGCCATGACAGCATCTTGAACCTTGGACACACGTTCAATGTCAAGTAAGTCACAGGATAAAATCACCACCAAAATGTGCCCTTCTACCCTAACTATAATCTCTGAGTGGGCATGTCTTCTGAGATTAAGTTCTAAAACTTGACCTTGATATGGGAATTGTTCCCCCTCATTATACTGTCTCAGAGGACGGTGTTGTAGTGCTTGACTTTCCAACCAATGTTTTAATATCCATGCTTGTTTGGCATTCAATAGTTCTGTCAGTTGCTTTTGTGATACATTCATAGGTGCGGAAATTCGAACGCGATCGTCCAATACGCTCAGCGTAATTCTTCGATAGCGCACACTCCGTCGCTCTTCATAGGGAACTATTTCATCCCCGATGGTCAATTGATCCATCTTACTTAGGCAGGACATTCTGAAGTATCGGTAAGCCATAATAATAAACAGCCATAATAACCCCTATGATAATGGCCAGTTTGAATAACTTTTTGATGATAAATCCCACAACAAGAATGCCTAAACCCAGCATCAGTAATTGTTGTAACGTTAGCCCGGCAATAATTTCCATGAAATATCTCCTCTTCTCCTCTTCGTGTTAACATGACCTCACCTTATAATAACTCTACGTCGCAGTCTATCGTAACTCATTACCAAGCTGAAGTAAACTCATGGGAGTTCCAACCTCTAGCCTACCCAATTCAGGACAACCAAGAATGCGGGCATTTTCATGCGTCGCCCTTCGGTAGACTGCAAGCTTCGGAATTCCTGCTTGAACCATCCAGTCCAACTCATCATACAGGCTCTGTGCGTGCGGTACTTGATAAGCTCCGGAATCTGTGCCAACGCCTAATCGGACGTTTAGATGATAGGCCTCGTGGATTTTAGCAAGGTGTGCCTCCAGTATCCGATTCAACGTATCGACTTCATGGGGAGCGTAACGATCGGTTGGATATTTTAAGAGATTTCCGATTGGAGCAACCGTTGGGACCCAAGCTATGCCTTTATCTTTTATCCGCTCGAGCTGTCTGGTCGTCATATAATAACCGTGTTCAATCGAATCAACTCCAGCGGCAATGGCCACCGAAATCCCCTCTTCCCCACTGGCATGCGCCATAACCAGTTTTCCGCGTCCATGGGCCGACTCGACTAGTTCCGTCAGATCTGCAGTCGACCACTGAGTTGGACCGACCTTGTAAAGCTCATCGAACTTGATCAGTCCCGTCACGACGACCTTGAGTTGGTCTAAGCCTTTATCGAAAAAATCCTGTTCTTTTTCTCGCCACGCTAAGATATCCTTAAAACCACGGCCCAGAAAACGGCCATACATTGCCTGTTTATTAACAGCCTCATGCACAGATACTATTCTAGGTCCTAGCCAACCTCCGCCATTGACCTTGTTTTTTGCTCTCCAAGAAAAGCCTGGCAAATCACCGCCATCTCGGATAGCCACGATACCTCTCTCCAGATAACGTTGCAAAAATCCTTGGATGTTTTCCTCGATCAAGGAAGGTTTTGCCCAATTCTCTAAGCATTGATAAAAATCCTTGCTATCTAGCGCTAAATGCACATGGGCATCGATCAAGCCAGGCAAGAGAAAGTAGGAACTCCAAAGCAATGTTTTATCGGGGGAACTCTCTAAATGGTTCAAGAGCTCCAAGGACTTGACCTTACCTTCCTGCCATTTTAAAAGCACAGGTTGAGCGCACGAGCCCAGTTCTGGGCTCCAATACCCCGCTACAACAGCTTCTCCGTCCCAAGGGATCTGTATAATTTTTTGTTCTGCACTGCAAGAAATAGTCATTGTTTTATTCATATAGATACTCTGCTTCCTTTCATAATAATCCAAGCCTACCTTATGGACGAATATATGCCCAACCTGCCGCTTGTTTTTTAACTAGTTCACCCACGCCTGCTGTAACGACCGTGACATAATCAAGCAATTCATCTGTTTTAATGGCAAAATTGCGCAATGAATTGGCACATGCACAGAATACCACCTGTTTTTCGGCTAATTCCTTTAGTAGCGGTCCATATTCTGCCGTACTTTTTGCAAGGATCTTCACTGCATCAGCATTGGCTACCATTTCTATTTCAAGGTTTTCGGCACCCAGATCAGTGATTAAATTCCCAATATTATTGATGACTAACCAGGCTTTAAGCTGCTCGTCGATATGGAAGACTACTTTGTACTTTTTCATAATTTTTCCTCCTAGCTTTTATTGCGTTAAAAGCGGCTATCAAGGCTTCCGATATATATTGAGACCAATCTTTATAGCCTCGTTCTCTGGAATAGACACATTCCCTTCAGTTGAACTTATTATAATGTTTTTACCTGAAGATGATTTGCCAAATTCCTTGGAGATGTCTACCGTTATCGTCAAAATATCGCCAGTTAACGTCATTTCACAATTCTTCATAGGAAATGTGTCCCCCCCTTAGTTCAGTCAATTAGACATATTATACCGTATTTTCCACTTATAATAAACTCTATTAGGTCTGTCAACGTCACATCTGTACTATGGGTTACCCATCATCCCGCTCCATTTGCCCTCTAAATTAATAATTCAGAGTTCCTTCAGTCCTAAGTCTGAGGGAACTCTGAATTATTACGAGTTACTTGGAAGAAGGCAATACAACTGTGAAAGTTGTGCCCTCTACATTTTTGCTATGCACACTAATATTACTATCATGCATATTTAGAATCTTCTTCACGATGGCTAGTCCTAAGCCACTACCACTACTAGTGAGGTTTCGCGACTTGTCTGCTTTGTAGAAACGTTCGAATATATGTGCCTGATCCGCCTCATGTATGCCGATCCCTGTATCAGATATTTGCACGACTGTATCGCGCTCTCGACGCTGCAAATGGAGACTGATCCGGCCTTCTCTGGGTGTGAATTTCAGACTGTTATTAATCAAGTTTACCCAGACTTGGCTCATCAGCTCTTCGTCTGCCACGATAAATGCTTCCTCAAAATCAACTTTGATACTAATTGCTTTCTCAACCCATTGAGGTTCAAAGGCCAGAACAATTTTTCGCAGCTGGTTGTCTAAGCGATATCGTTTCAGCTCAAAGGGATGATGCTCTGATTCCAGTGACGTAAGCTTCAGTAGATTCTCACTAAGTTTAGCCAGTCTCATACTTTCCGTCTCGATAATCTCTAAGTAGTGTGTTCGTTGCTCATGGGTCAAGCCATTAAACCAAAAATAAAAAATCCGAAATAGAATTGATAAGTTGTCTTACAAAATCGGATGGCTGGCGTTTAATATGAACATCGACCGTCCGTTCATCCCCTTCGTAGTCATAGCCCCAGAGATCTTCAATCAATTGCTCACGGGCAAACGTTTTACCCGGATAACTGGCAAGTTTGAACAGAAGCTCAAATTCTTTCAAGGGTAATGTTAGATTTTCTTTGCGGTCTGAAATCTCATGAGTTTTGCGATTAAGTATAAGATGTGGGAGTCGTCGTCAACCATCAATAGTTTCGTCAAATGACTCATTCCCTACTTTAATCCTAACTCTAAGGATTGTTTAGTGTTTTAATTCTAACAGACCAAATAGAACTTCACTTATAGAACTTCTTCAGAGCTTGGGCTATTTCTAGTTTCACTGGTTCTGTTCCCTCAGTGGGGGAAATGTGGTCTAGTCCTGGAAATACCACTGTCTCAGATTGAGGTAAAATTGATTCCAAAATATGAATGGCATGATGAAGGTAATCTGGACTTTCGCTACCTGTCAAGAGCAGTATATCTCCTTTAACTTCAGTATATCTTTCACTTTGTGAATCGAGCTTGAGAACTTCGCGTACCTCCTTAGGTACAGTCTCTAGTATTTCTTTCAATTGTTTCAAATCACCTTCTGTTACATGCTCTTCAAATAGTCCCTTAATCTGAGAGACAGACATAGAATTTGCTTAGGGCTTTTTGTACTGCGATTTCCGATTTGCTATCGAGGCTAGAAGTTGCCTCATCGAGCATTAATATTTTGGGGACTCTTAACAACGCTCGAGCAATGGCAATTCTTTGACGTTGTCCACCTGATAATTTGATGCCCCTCTCCCCCACTTCTGTGTCATATTGTTCAGGGAGGTCAGCGATAAATTGATCAGCATAGGCCATCTGTGTAGCGTTTTCCAGCTCTAGCTGACTAACTTCTCTCGTCGCCCGGTAGCAAATATTTTCACGGATGGTTCCAGAGATCAAAGCGCTTTCCTGAGACACGTAGCCTATCTGGCTTCGCCAAGATTGCAGAGAGAATTGATCAATAGAGCGTCCGCCTTATGCACTGGCGTTGCTATGTGTGATCCTTGATGTGACATTCGTTTCTCTCCATTCCTACTTTGCTCTACAACCAGAATGATACGTCATTTTTATGAACTCAGTATGAACAGTTTGATATCCATACAATACCGCTGAATAGTGGTACCACAGCGGGAAATACTAGCTGAGTTCCCTCTAAATTCATATTAAGGAGATATAATGTGAACGATCAATATCTAACGATTCATTCAATCGCAATGATTTCTTCAATTGCATTAGCATACTTTGTAGTTATATTAATAGCAATGCACAAATTGCGTACAGACTATAATCCTCTAAGCCGGTATATCAGCGAATATGCCGTAGGCAATTATGGACGGCTTGCTACAAGTAGTTTAATTTTCTATGGTATAGCAATCTTGGGAATTGCTTTTTGCTTGCAGGCTGTTTTACCAGCTAACGTAATTTCCAACATAGGCTTGACGCTCATCGCCGTTTGGGGTTTAGCCATGGTAACAACAAGCTTCTTCAAGACCGATCTAAAAGCCGAGCCAATGTCCTTGCACGGCACCATGCACACAATTGCTACAAACATTGGAGTTGCTTCCTCGATGACCGGTTTCATGTTTCTATCTTATAGTTTTGTCTTCAATGAAAGTGCTCAATCTATTGCCTCGGTCACTCTAATGATTGCGATCATTGCCTTAATCTTGACTGGACTACTATTTTTAGGACTTATAGGAGATCTATTGTTGAAATATCATCATAACGTTCCCAAGATAATATTTTCACTTCATGAGCTAACAGGTCTAACGGAACGTTTGCTAGTTGGAATTTCAGTGGTTTGGCTTATTGTAATTATTAAATTTGCATCTAAGTAGTGAGGTTTAGTGGTTATATCAAAGTTGAGTAGAAAAAAAGGGCACAAATATTATTCGTGCCCTGTAGCTATGGTATAACATCTGGGAAAATAATCTCCAATGATTCAAACACTTAGTCTTTGATCATTGGAGATACAGAGGTATTAATGTTCAATTCTTCACTCTTTAAGGTCTCTTCAATGCGTATTAGATCGTCTACTTGTTGTTTATATATGGATACATCCTCCAGGGCAACTTTGTGCTTTATGACTTCAACCTGTTCTTCACTAAGAAGTATCCGAATGATTTCTGTGGGACCATCTTCGCGTTCTGGAGTAGCTGCAGCAAGTTTCTTTTTCTCTATGACAAGCTCTTCGCGTTTAACAGGGATAGTAAAGCTTTTCTCCTCGGTTAAATATTCTTTATAAATCTTCACTTCTCCTGTTTGTATCATTTGTTTAGCGAGATTAAGCTGTTCTCCTTTAATCTTAAGACTCACAGTTTTACGGTCGTAGATGCTTTGTCTAGGTGTGCTGGGGTCTGGTAGATATTCTCCAAATATATTTTCTGTGAAAGATAATGTAGAAAGACCTCCGATAAGCCCTCCAATAACGATACCTAGTAAAGCACCTCCAATCATCTCATTCACTGAGATCGAAGAAAATACTGAACTGACCCCAGGGATAATTAACCTATTAGTGGTTAGTAGATAGCCAAACAGTATTCCGACAAATCCCCCAATGATCGTTCCTGTAATAACATCTTTGGCGATATATGTTTTTTGATTAGCATCTTGTAAGTCCTTTGCCAAAGCTTTTCCTCCTTTTTACAAAAACACCGCACCGATCAAGGATCGGTGCGGTGTTTCCTGATGTATTAATGAAAATCGGGTTCACTGTCAATAACATCGGGATGACCAATTTTATTAACCCGCGCTTCTTCTCTTTTAACGTTTTCCTGGATATGCTTTGTATCTTCAACATCACGTATATGAGCTGAAACTTCGCCGGTAAACACAGTGCGTTTTTCTACATCAACTTTCTCTTCACTGACAGGAATTCGAATGCTTTCTTCCTCTGTTATCGGCGAATCACATTGTTCATTTTGTAAAGTTCTTCTTTCTATAACTACTTCCTCACGGGTGACAGGAACATCGACAATCTTTTGTTCTTCAATGATTTCCTTACTAAACTCTACGTCACCTGTTTGCACCCTGTATTTGTCAATATCAAGTTCTTCTTTACGAAGCCGAAGCTTTACGTCTTCATCCCTAGTCTTTTGTTTACTTTCCTCTTCATTTCCAAACATTTCTTTAAATATTCCCATAAATATTCCTCCTTATTAATTCTCTATTATAGTGCCCTTCAAAGAATTTTCCATTCAATCATTTTTTCTTATTCTTGTCAAATCACAACTTAAAACTAATGTATTTTATACATCTCGTGGGTTTGCAGATTATTTTGAATACAGAAGAGGAACAAAGAGCAGTTTCTCTAGAAGCTGCTCCTTGTTCCTCTTACATTCAACGTATCTTCACTTACCACTGACGTCCTAGTTCTTAGGCCATACTGTTAACCGTTCCCGGATACTGAACAAGACAGTGTCCATCATGGGATTTGGAGTTACTAGCCGTTTCTAGTGGGTATACAAACTCCAATTTAAGGGGCACCAGTTAATACAATGGCAAATAACTTGAAGCTCTTCAGTTGTGTATTAGCCTTTATCCTTACCTTTATCTTTTTCCTTACCCTTATCGTCGTTCTTTTTATTAGACTGACTATCTTCAGGTCCTTTTGGCTTAATATTTTTTTGATACCAATTATATAATCTGTTAGATAACTTATTCTCTCCGATGTACTGCTGCGGAATCTCAAAGGGAACAACGGGAGTAGACTTAAGCGCTTGGGATAGGATCTCATGAAATACGATGGCTGGTTCTTTGCCCCCCGCTGTCGTCAAGTAGTGATTAGTGTCTGTAGTATGATAACCCATCCAGACTGCAGCCGTCAGTTCTGGAGTATAACCAACAAACCACACATCACTTTCTCCTTTGGTAATAACTTTATTTTTATCTCCAACAAATTCTACGGAACCTGTTTTACCTGCTGTAGGTCGTCCCAGATCAGCATTTTTTCCAGTGCCATTAGTGACAACATCTTGCAACATAAGGGTCATCTTATAAGCCACACTGGGTGTGGTTACTTGAACAGGTGTTTGTTGAGTTTCGTATAAAACTTCACCCTCTTTTGTAGTGATCTTGTTAATGGCATAGGCCTTATTCATGACCCCATGATTAGCAAAAATCCCATAGGCTTGAGCCATTTGAAGTGGTGATACCCCATTTGTCATACCCCCTAAAGCTAAAGGCAATCCATGATCCTCTTGTACCAAAGGGATGCCACTCCTTTCCACAAAATCAACACCGCTTTCTACCCCCATTTCATTGAGTAACCAAACTGCGGGGATATTATAAGATTGACTGATCGCCTCTTGGATGGTTACATACCCTCGATTTTGATAATCATAATTCTTTGGAGCGTACCCGTTGATATCGATTGGATCGTCATTAACCAGGGAATTAGAGTCATACCCTTTTTCCAATGCAGGACCATACACTGCCAAAGGCTTCATGGTCGAGCCTGGTGATCTCCGAAGTTGAGTCGCATGGTTAAACCCACGAAAGGCAACTCTTTCACCCTGATATCCCACTAACCCTCTGATACCACCCGTGGATTGGTCTAATATTGCCACGCCGCTTTGAACAATTTGGTCGGCTTTCCCAGAGGGGAAAAAGCTGTTATCTTTATAGACGTCCTCAGCTGCTTTTTGAACCAATGGATCCATCTGAGTATATATCTGCAGACCTCCGTTGAGGATTTGTTCTTCTGTAAAACCAGTACGTTCTATAGCTTCATCGACCACATAATCGATATAAGGGGCATATTGACCTGAAAGATTGCTAAGTGTCCCTTTATTTAGAATGATCGGTTGAGCTTTTGCCGTCTCATATACGGCCGAGGTGATATAATTCTGTTCTTTCATTAAACCAAGTACTTCATTTCTTCGGTCTAACGACTTTTGCTCGTTCCTAAGGGGGGAGTAAGTCGTAGGGGCTTTGACGATTCCAGCGAGCAGGGCAGATTCCTCTAAGGTTAGCTTATCAGCGTTTTTACCGAAATAGAGCTGAGCCGCATTTTGCAGTCCCCAACGCCCTTCACCAAGATAAATCTGATTCAGATAAGCAGTTAGAATTTCATCCTTATCAAGAACAGTTTCGATCTTAAGGGCATAAGCAGCTTCCTTAAGTTTTCTAGTAAGAGTTTTATCCGGCGTTTTATCCTGAGCAATAAAAAAATTTTTGGCTAATTGCTGGGTAATCGTGCTTCCCCCTTCGGAATAGTCACCAGATTTGACATCTTTATAGACAGCACGTGCAATTGAGCGAAGGTCCACCCCTTTATGGTCGTAGAAACGACGGTCTTCCACCGCAATAATGGCTTGCTTCATAATCAAAGGAATCTGCTCCCCAGAAACGGGTTCAATTCTTGAAGATGAAAGCTGAGAAATCGGAGTGCCTTTTTGGTCATAGAAATAAGAGGATTGAGCGAGAGGCGCCTGCAAGCTGCTAATATCCAACTTTGAGATATATGCGACCATTCCTCCACCACTTAAAAGGATCAACACAAGTAAGAAAAAGCCTAAGCCAATCCAAGTTTTTCGATTTTTCCACGGTTTGAAGTTCTTTAATGACTTTACACTGAACTTGTCCAACAAGGAATCCTTCTTTCTACCCAATGTACATATAACTTTAATATTAAGAGCAACATGGCTTAATTAACTTATCTAGAGGGGTAACCGCATTCTACGCCTACCCTATAATCATAGCATTGATATGGCTTCAATTGCACTATTTTCATGTCTAAACCAATCAAAAGCAACCTCGATAGAATATAATCACCTCCTGTTGTTCGCCTTAATTTCCAAGAAAAGCCCGCCCCAGTAGATGACTACTACCATGGGTGGGCTCTAATTTGTTGTGTTCGTGGCTCTACATATTTCATGTTCGGATATGAGTTATGGAATATAAAGCAAGTATTAACAATAACTTAAATTATCATCCCCTATCTAGTCCCTGATAACTACACGATCGGATATGTACAGACAAGGAGCCAAAAAATAAATGTATTATACTTTCAATTTTAAACTCATTGGCGAATTTATTCGTTGCCTCACCAACTCAATGATCAGGCATAATATTGTTTCCTTAGCTGCCGTCATTGCCTTTTTCGGGCTTTCCGCTATGATTCCCTTGGCCCTTCTGCTTATATACGGTGCCTCAATTTTTATTCCAAATACCCCAGTACAGAGTTTTTTGTCAGATATACTTCAATCCTACATTCCAACGCTTCCGGATGCGAAATTATACATTGTTGAAATGGTAACAAGATTGGTTGCAGTGGGTTCGAACCAAGTCAGAATTGTTGGGGTGATTGGTTTGCTTTGGACCACGGTTGGCGGATTTGTTTCATTTCAGCAGATTCTTGACAAGATATGGGAAGTTAGCGATCGGCGATCCTTTATCAAGCGATACATGGTGGGCTTTGCGATGCTCGGAATACTATTGTCCTTGACCGTCATTACATCCTTGGCAGCATCGATATCACTTGATTTAGTGCAAAATTTCTGCATGAAAGGCAACTTGACTTTTTGGTTAGCAATTTTTCATAATATCTCTCGTATGTCATTTCCTTTGCTATTGTTTTTAACTTGTCATTTTTGTTATCGTTTCGGGCCATCAGATACAATTAAGCATTCATATCTCTTGATTGGTGCCTTGGTTTCAACACTTGGAATATACCTCTCTCGCCAAGTGTTTGTCTGGTATGCGCTTCACTTGGGACACTACGAATTGATATACGGAGGCCTAACCTTCATTATGCTGTTCACATTATGGGTTTATACTGTCTGCATAATAGTATTGTTTGGTGCCGAGGTGGCAGTAACATTAAGAGATGTTGGGGAACGAAATTAAAAAATAATACTTGTCAATAATTACTTGCAAATTCATACTTTTCTATGGCTCAATGGTGTTAATAATCCATTGCTCTCTTTTCTAGTAAAACAACCATTTTCCGTGATGGCTTTTTTAACTGTTGTGCTCCTACTTTTAATAACGATTTTTTGAGCCTAATGAATGCGGTTTTACTAGAACTAGGAACGGTTAAAACTTCATCGTTCTCTCCTTCCATGAAGTTACTATTTGCTGTTTCGGACTCATTTGATCTAGCGATCGCAATACGAATATCGTCTACTTGAGCCTGAGTAATTGTGCCATCTTTTACTAGATTATCGAGAATAGTTATAAATTTAATGTTCTCTCCTTGCGTAAAATGGTCATTTGATGCACAGGCTTTTTTAGCCTTTATCGCTGCAAAAGCTGCAGCTGCCGATATAAGGGTTGTAATAGCCGTAGTAGCAATAACGGTTTTTTTCTTCTCCGTCGCTTTCATCAATAAGCTTCTCATCATTTTAGCAACCTCTTTCCATTTTGCATAACTCAAACTAATATATAAATTCGCCGCAAGTAAATAATTTCCTTTATTTTCCACTTATATTTTGGTTATTAACTCTACCTTCAAACCTTTAAGCAGTTAGTAGTGGGAATTCTTTTCGACTTTAAGATGAATACAAAAATAGGACGCTTCGCGCCCTATTTTTGTATAGCCCTTATTTATTTAATTCCTGTATAAATTCGCACTGCATCTCTCAAAAATACTGCAGTTCCAGGTTGTTTAGCATCATAATAAGCCGTAAATCTCGGATCATCTACATACATTTGAGCTAGTCCTGCATGCGCCTCTTTCGAGTAACTATCCCAATAAAAGCAAAGCCATTGACGGTGAAGATCAGCTGATTTCTGTGCTAATTCACCAGCAGGATCGCCTGTTATAAACGCGGCTTGAAGAGTTTCAGCAACCTGTGTAGCAAGCCTCGTCACCTCTTCATGTTGCTCTTGAGACATTCCTTTAACTTTTTGATTGGATTTGTTCACGGTCTCGTCCCCATATTTTTCGCGAACTTCCTTACCATACTTTGCTTCATTCTCATCCACTAGTTTTTGTTTGAAACCTTCAAATTTATCTTTGTCCATCATTATGAATCTCCCTTCAGTCACTTGAATGGTCTTTTCGACATTGGAAATCAACGCATTCAATTGCTCTCGTTTTGCAAGAAGCTTCTCATGGTGTTCTCTCAGTGCTTGCGCTCCATTAAACGATGGCGAGGTTACAATATCTCTAATGCTTTCTAAGCCCACACCGAGTGCCCTATAAAATAAAATTTGCTGCAGTCGATCAACCTCAGTTTCCCCGTAAATTCGATACCCTGATGAGTTAATTCTTGCTGGCTTAAGAAGACCTATCTCATCATAATATCTCAGTGTTCGAGTGCTGATATCTGCCATCTGAGCTAGTTTTTGCACCGCGTATTCCATGTGATCACCTCCTGATAAATTAACTATATACCTTTACGTTACGTCAAGGTAAAGAGGTATTTTAGATTTTCCAAAAATAATTTACTAAAGTAAATATTTAAAGATCTTAACAATATTTTCACAGAATCTAAAGATTTATGGTCAATAATTTATTGAAATTAAACAGACACTACTATTGACGTGGCAAATAAATAAATAGACCAGCTAATTAAAGTCAAGAATTTGATTGGTTAATGGTTAGATTTTGGTTTCGGAAAAAAGGTCATAACAAACAGGCCATTGAAAAATCCGAACAATGACTAATTAACTGATGGATTAAACCCTTAAGCTGCTA
>DASRMG010000224.1:0-28826 GCA_035648035.1 Desulfosporosinus sp.
ATATTCGCCCGTTGAAAATCGCGATTCTCAACCTAATGCCGCGCAAAGAAACCACCGAGACGCAGCTTTTACGGTTACTAGGAAACTCGCCCTTGCAAGTCGACATTGTACTCTTGCAGATTGAAAGCCACCGTTCTAAAAATACAGCACAGGAACATATGGATTCTTTTTATAAAACTTTTAGCGATATTAAAGACCAAAAATTTGACGGCATGATCATTACAGGAGCACCCGTAGAACAATTAGAATTTGAGGAAATCACTTACTGGGAGGAACTTCAGGCCATCATGGACTGGACAAAAACTCATGTCACTTCCACCCTACACATTTGCTGGGGAGCCCAAGCCTCGTTGTATCACCATTACGGCATCCCTAAATATTCCCTCTCAGAGAAAATGTTTGGTATCTTCAAGCATGATGTCAATAAGCGTAGCTTAAACGGCATGCAACTTCTCCGTGGTTTTGATGACGAGTTCTACGTCCCCCACTCGCGTCATACCGAAATCAAGCGCGCCGACCTGGAAAAGCATCCTGAATTGGAGATTTTATCAGAGTCAGACGAAGCAGGCATATATATTGTCGTCTCTAAAGACGGTCGTCAAGTGTTCGTAACAGGGCATTCAGAGTACGATACCTTAACCTTAAAAGAGGAATATGATCGGGACATGGCTAAAGGGCTTTCTATCATCCTCCCCAAAGGATATTTCCCTAAGGATGACCCTACTAAAACCCCCATCCATAAATGGCGTTCCCATACTAGCTTACTGTTTCAAAACTGGCTCAATTACTATGTTTACCAGGCAACACCCTATGACCTTGGAGGCCGCTAACTAACGATGCACCTTTAAACTAGAACTGTGAAAGGCTGTCGATACAATAAGGTATCGGCAGCCTTTACAAATGTAATATGTACGACTTACTTTAGTGTATGGTTGCACGCGAACCTGCTGCACGCTCATGAATCCATTGACGCAACGCTTCACGATCGAGCACTGTAATGCTTTTTTTATCAATCTCGAGTAGCTTAATTTTTTTTAACTCTCCCAGAATTCGACTCACAGATTCCCGTGCAAGGCTGCACATGCCTGCTAGTTCTGTCGCCGATAGGGGAATAGAAATCAAAACTCCTTTTGATGATGGCAGTCCATGTACATGGGCTAAAGCAAAAAGCTTAGCCCCTAAGCGTAAACGAGCATTTCCAAGAGAAAGATTTCTAACTTGTCGGTACGAGCGGCGTAAATCCAACGCGAGTTCGCGGTAAAACATCCACAGTAATGCAGGATTACTTTCTATATATGCCATTAACAATTTACGATCAAGCGCTAATACCTCTGTCTCCTCCATACAAAGTGCCGCATGGGGATAGGGTCTTCCATCTAAAATTATTTCGGGGAAAAAAGTTGGTTTACTAAGAACGCGAATAATTTTTTCGGAAAACTCACTCATTAAATACAAATGGATTCTACCCGAGACGAGGAAATAAACGGTATTGCCCTCATCTTCTGGGAAATAAAGATATTGTTTGGGCGCGCACCGACGAAATCGCCCATGCACTATACAAAAATCAATAAATTCAGGTGGCATAGAATCTGAGAATATTTTTCGTTCAAGAATTTCGCGAACATATTGCTCGTTTGACACGTTATCCCTCCATCATACAATGAATTGTTTTTGTTGTGATCTAATTAATTTTCCGATTAACTTCATTATATGTGAAGTTATGAACACGTTCAAGCATCGTTGCGCACCCGGCGTCCCCATAACGACGAGTTCAATATTCTCTTTTATCTCCGCACACCCATCCAAGTTATAATAACGTCAAAACAATACTTGAAGGCAGTAAAAAGCGGGAAGCACCCGCTTTTTACTGCCTTCTTAGTAATGATCTGATTCAAGCCATACTCTTCTATCCTAGTATTTGTTTTAAATCGTCGTCGGGTGTACTGATCGCTCTAAGGTCAAACGTAGCAACTAGGAATTCTAATACGTTAGGGCTTAAGAAAGCTGGCAACGTGGGTCCGAGGTAAATTCCTTTGACACCTAAGGAAAGTAAGGCCAATAGATCAGCAACAGCTTTTTGCTCATACCAACTTATAATCATGGCTAAGGGCAGGTCATTAATGCCACATTTAAAGGCATCAGCTAACGCTAGGCCTATTTTAACAGCAGAATAGGCATCGTTACATTGACCTATATCCAGTAATCTTGGAAGTCCTGCAACTTCACCAAACTCCAATTTATTAAAACGGTATTTCCCGCAAGCTAACGTGAGAATAATGCAATCTTTAGGAACTTTCTCGGCGAATTCTGTATAGTAATTTCTGCCTGGTCTTGCACCGTCACATCCACCTATTAAGAAGAAGTGTCTAATCTTCCCATCTTTAACGGCCTTCACAATGGTTTCAGCATGACTTAATGTTGCCTTATGACCAAATCCTACGAGGATTTCTTTAACGTCTTCATCTTTTTCGAAGCCCCCTAATTCTAGCGCTTTATTGATAATTTCAGAGAAGTCCTTATGGCCATCCCCATCATTAGATATATGTTTTATGCCATCCCATCCAACAACATTGGTTGAAAAAATCCTATCTTTATAAGAATCTCTTGGCTTCATTAAGCAGTTTGTGGTCATTAACATACAACCGGGTATGCCATCAAATTCTTTTTGTTGATCTTGCCATGCTCCTCCATAGTTGCCAACCAAATGAGGGTATTTATTTAGCTCTGGATATCCATGAGAGGGTAACATTTCACCATGTGTATAGATATTAATGCCTTTACCTTCAGTTTGCTGCAATAACATTTCTAGGTCCCTTAAATCATGACCAGAAACTATGATAAAGGGCCCTTTCTTACGGTTTACATTAACCTTTTGAGGTGCAGGTGCGCTGAATTTTTCGTTATTAGCTTTATCTAAAACCTCCATCACCTTAACACACATCTCTCCAGTTTTAACCAAGGTCTTAATTAGATCCTGAAGATTTAAGTGATCGTCCGTTAAAGCTGCTAAAGCTCTAAAATAGAATTCATCGACTTCATCGCTGTGATATTTAATAAATCTCGCTTGATGACCATAAGCAGCCATGCCTTTGAGCCCGTACTTTATAGTTTCTCTGACAGAACGAATATCAGCATCTAAGTCATGATCATACATAACGCCAGCTTTTTTAGCATCTTCAAGTATTTGTTCTTTCGTATCACTCAAATTATACAGAGCCTCTTCAGTCTGAACACCTTCTCCAACCTTTTTCCTAACGGCTTCTTTAATGACTTGAGATTTTTCGAGCATCTTCAGATGATCTTCAGGGTCAAAGTTAACATTCGTTAAGGTCATAAACATTGAATTCTCAACAAATGCGATCCATGACTCATCAAGCTTTTCAGCGTTGTCTAGAAGTTTAACGGCATAGCAACTGATTCCCTTAAGCTGATAAATCAACAAATCCTGCATTGCTGCAATTTCTGGTGTTTTTCCACAAATCCCTAGTTTTGTACAACCTTTTCCACCAGCAGTTTGTTCACATTGAAAACAAAACATTTCACCTTGCATATGTAATCCTCCTAAATTTGTAGTCTATTTAAAGTTTGCTCATGCGGCCTGGTAACTATGCAGATACTATGTCTATAATTTCCATTTAAATGTAATGGAGGATCAATTTCATGACTGATTTCGCCATCAAACTTGGATATGTTATAGTTCGATATCAATTGTGGAAAGATAATAGATAGTAACTTTAGAGGGAGGCACAACAATGGATAAACTGCAATCAGAAAGAAATCCAGACCATGAACGAACCATCAGGACAACTGGTGAAGGCAATCTCAAAGCTAGGAAGATGGTCTATTTTGTCTTAGGCGTTTTAGAAGTATTACTTGCCTTCCGTCTGGTCTTCAAGCTTCTCGGAGCTAATCCTCAAAGCCCCTTCGTATCCATAATCTATTCAATATCACAAGCGTTCTTATCCCCCTTTTCAGGGATTTTCAAATCCGCAGTCAATAAAGGATTTGAGACCCAGTCAGTTTTGGAACCCACCACCATGATCGCTATGATTGTCTATGCAGTCGTAGCCTGGGGAATTGTTAAATTAATTGAGATTGGCAAACCCAGTGAGAATAAAGAAATTCGGTAATGAACTATTTCTTACACATCCTGGTTCATTGGTATGACGTTAAACGGCCTTCGTCTGGGCATTTAAAAATAACCCCATCGGTAAAGCGTTACCGATGGGGTTATTAAATCTTTCAATCATACCTTAAGCTGGAGTTCAGTAACTACTCAGCAACCCTACTCAGCCTTAAATAAGTTTCCTTTATTCCTTTGGTATTGAGACTGTCATCACTGCGACGGTCTGATCGGTGCTATCCTTGAACGGCACATAGACCTTCAAATACCCACTGCTAAGATTACTAGTGGTCGTCCCACTTTTCATGACTTCACCCACGGTGGCTGGGGTGGGATAGCCTGCTAACACTCTTTCAGTACCTTGTTTGACCGTAGAGGATATTCTTTCTTCACCAACGAAAATGGATACCCCCATAGTATTAGGAAATAGATTTAAAACATCATCCACCATTTTATACTTGCCATTTTCAGTATAAGTGCCCTTACTCAAATTGGTACCCGAAACCTTCCAGTCTCCAGGGTAATTCTTATTAAGTACGTCGTTTATTTTCGTTTCCGCAGCAGCTTGGCCTACTTTGTCTTCTGCTGCAGCCGGAGTTTCAGCGGGATGATCTTCTGGCAGTACTGCCGTACTTGCTGGGGGTGTCACTGGAGCTACAGGTTTCTTCGCGCAACCAGCCAGTGAGACCATCAATACCATAATGGTTCCTACAACCAGAATTTTCTTATTTATCATAGTTCCTCCTCGTGAATAATTTAATTCATTAGCATTCATGATATACTATTGCCTAAAAAAAGGCAAAACAGATGAGCAAATTATCTTGTCAAAATTTCTATTTAAAAGTACAAAGGGCTTGCACAAATAGTTCTACTTGAACGTAGATTATAGTAAGACAAGCGCCCTCTATAAATAAATAAATAAATAAAAATATATAAGAAAGGATGGAAGATGAGCTGTGACTAATTGCAACCCTTGTCCTCATCAATGGTCTCAAACTGCACCTTTTACACCTGCTTGGGCACTATCAATACCACCAACTATCGTGGTGTGCCCTCCACCAAATCATACCATTACACCGAACCCTATTTTGCCTAGCTCTGCAACCCTACCAATATATACCCCTCTGGAATTAAAGAAAACTGGCCCGTGTACAATATTAGTGACAGTATCCATCCCTGCTGAATCAATTTTCACGATGCCCACAAAGGCTTTGGAAATTAAGATGATCAAAAAACAACTCAAAACAACCCAATGCCGTTATTTTAGCGGCTTTCCAACAGCACCTGGTATTCCAAATGATACGTCTAAGTTGTTTGTTGAAGGTTATATACGCAAAGACATTCAATATTGTGAAGCCATTGGACAAACTGCAACGACAGTAGAAGGTGTCATTAAAGATTTTCTAGTTAAAATACCCTTTACGTGTGTCATTGACCTCGGCAATTGCCACGCAATGTCACCGGTTCTCTTTAATCATCAGCAAGAGTATGAATATTCGGATCACCCCACTGAATTTAACTTAGTAAGCCAGCAATTTCTGAACTCATCACCGAAGTGCGAGCTTATCTTCAGTCAGATCAATGAAATGGATGAGGCACTTGACCGTGTAGTCTTGCCAGGTGGGCCTGCTGATGAAGGTGTTTTCAAAATGCTGCAAGAAAAGATGGTTATATTAATCCAACTTCGGCTGACCTTTCCCACCGAAATTAATCCACCACATCCACCTTGCCCTCCAGAACCACCTTGTCCACCTTGTCCTCCTCATCCACCTTGTCCTATTCCAAAACCTTGCTGTAAGGATGATCCTTGTCACATGCCGAAACTGCGGTGTCATTGCTGCAAGAAGGTGTGCTGTACTAAGCATGCTTCTTTCTTCTCAATGCCAGCACGATTGTTGCATTTTATTCGAAAAGGTATTCCAAGATAGGAACCCCCTGGACAAAGAAACGCTCCCAAGGAGCGTTTCTTTGCTGGCTTTTTTTATGAGATCATAACTAACTCAGTTTAAGATAACTATCTATTTCCTAACGATTTCTTGTTCCCCATGATCCAACTTAATAATCTGATCCCCTAGCATCTCTGCTTCCCTAACATCATGTGTTACTAAGATAAAAGGAATTTGCCATTGGGCTTGAAGCTTTAGCAACTCTTGTTGGAGGGTACTTCGCGTATCCTGATCAAGAGCTGAAAGAGGTTCATCCAGCAGCAAAAGTTCGGGCTCAGTCATTAAGGCACGGGCGAGAGCAACTCTTTGTTTTTCTCCTCCTGAAATCTGATTGGGATAGCGGTTTCGAAGATGTTCAATCTTTAGAAGCGCTAGTACATTGGAATCGGTAAGAGCTTTGGCAGGGGTACTTCCTTTTTTGGGCTTACCATACAGCACATTCTTTTCAACAGTCATGTGCGGAAAGAGAGCGTAGTCTTGAAAAACATATCCAATGCGGCGGTTTCTAATAGGAATGTTCGCCTTATGTTCAGACGAGAAAACGGTCTTGCCATGAATATTTATTTCCCCCCAAGACGGTGTCTGGAGACCCGCTACGCACTGCAAGATCGTGGTCTTACCAGCCCCAGAAGGACCCACCAGGACAAGAATTCCATCCGTTAGACAGATATCCACTTCAAGTTCAAAGGTAGGTAGCTTCTTTGTAAAATTAGCCTTTAACATCATGCTCCACCTCCTCGAGGGCTTCGTCGTGATCCTTTGCTCCATCGGTTGAGGCCATAAATCACTAAAAAACTAAACACCGTCATAATGATCACCAAGATGGTTGCCTGCCGTGTATCGCCTGCTTCATTAGCAAAGTAAATGGCAATAGGCATTGTTTGAGTCTTGCCAGGAATATTTCCAGCAATCATAAGCGTTGCCCCAAATTCACCGAGAGATCGAGCAAAGGCTAAGACTAAGCCCGCAACAACGCCATTCAACGCTAAAGGAAGGGTTATCGTGAAGAACACTCTTAACTCTCTAGCCCCTAGGGTACGGGCTGCCTTCTCAAGATTTGGATCGACACTCTCAATGGCTGCCTTGACAGATTGATACATCAGTGGGAAAGAAACGACAGCGGCCGCTATGACGGCTCCTGTTAAGGTAAAGACAATTCTAGTATGAAACCACTGCTCTAATAACTTACCTAAAGGCCCGTTTTTCCCAAAAAACACAAGCAACATAAAGCCGACAACCGAGGGTGGGAGTACCAGGGGCAAAGTAATGACAGACTCGACAACATCTTTACCCAGGAACTCACGCTTGGCCATCAAACCAGCTATTGGTATTGAAGTACAAGCTACAATAATAACGGCCGCAGCAGCAACTTTTAGAGATAAAATAATCGGAATAAAGCTAAATTCCATTGCAATCCCCCGGCTACTAATTTATTTTACTAATGTTTTAAACCCGTAAGTTTCAAAGATCTTCATAGCGTCTGAACTCTGTAAATACTTAAGGAAATCTTCTGCCTCTTGCTTGTTTTTAGTAGCTGAAATAACAGCTGCTGGATAGACAATAGAGGTATGACTACTTTCGGGGGCCGCTGATACGACCTTCACTTTTGTTGAGCTTTTAGCATCGGATTGGTAGACAAGGCCTGCCTCCACATTACCTGTTTCTACATAATTCAGAACTTGGGTAACATCCTTAGCTAACACAAGCTTAGGCTGTACAGCATCCCAAAGTTTAAGACTTGTTAAGGTTTCTTTGGCATATTTTCCAGCAGGTACGGACTCTGGTGTACCAATACTGATCTTATCAGCCTTTGTCAGATCTTCTAGAGACGTAATCTTGCTGTTATCTTTGCCTGTAACAAGCACTAAATCATTGCCTAGTAAATCAATTCTGCTTTCTTTAACCAGTAAATTCTTTGTTTCGAGGGCATCCATCTGTTTCTTTCCTGCAGAAACAAATAGATCTGCTGGGGCACCCTGTTCTATTTGTTGTTGAAGCGTACCTGAACCTGCAAAATTAATGATAAGCTTTATTTCGGGTTTTACTAGAGCATACTCTTTTTGGACCTCATCCATTGAATTTTGCAAACTGGCTGCGGCAGATACCATAATTTCAGTGGGTTCAACGTTTCCTACTGGTTCGGTAGTCTTGCCTACACTACAACCCACCAACGATAAGACTAATACGAAACTAATTACTAATAGCCATGAAACTTTTTTCACTAATACCCCCCCTAAAAATAATGCTAATTTGAGTTAAGTTAAGTTAGCTCATGTTCGAAGTATGAAATTTATTCTAGTAAAATAAATAAACTAACTAACATAAACTAACTTAACTTAACAACAACTAATTATACAATAGGTTATTATAGATTAGCAATATAATTCAATCATGTTTACAATACACAATTCATCTCTGAATTAGAGTAATGACATCTTTCCTTCAGGGTGTCTAAGTTTGATGAACATTATGCTATAATAGATTATTGGAATTGAGAATGAGACCATAATAACTTAACTAAAAATAGTTGGGAGACAGGTGAACTAAGATGGCCGAAGATGTTTCTTACACTCCTGAAGAAGTGGCTAAAATCCTTAAGATCTCCAAATATACGGTTTATGAACTGATTAAGCGCGATGAACTAGCCGCCTACCACATTGGTCGCAAAGTACGTGTAGACGGTGCAGACATTGAAGCCTACAAGCGCAATTCAAAAAATATAACTTCTTTCACTGTAGCAGAAGCGCCACTGACCTCCCCTAAATCATGTTCTGCAGTGGACGAGGGCTTAATTATATGTGGGCAGGATATAACTTTAGACATTCTAACGCGGCATTTAGAAAGGAAATTCCCTAATGTTCAGTTCCTCCGCCAGTATATTGGCAGCATTGATGGACTGATGGCCTTGTATAGAGGTATGGCCAACGTTGTTACCGCACACTTATGGGATAGTGACACCAACGATTATAACACGCCATTCGTGCGGAGAATGTTGCCTGGACACAGGGTATTGATCATAAACATGGTTTATCGAACGGAAGGGTTCTACGTTGCCAAGGGCAATCCGAAGAAAATCTTCACTTGGGCGGATCTAGCTCGCCCAGAACTACGTTTCGTCAACCGGGAACGTGGTTCAGGTGCCAGAGTTTTATTGGACGAAAAATTACGAGTAGAAGAAATTACTCATCAATCCGTTAATGGTTATAGGAACGAGGAAATGAGCCATACTGCCGTTGCCAGTAAAATTGCCAGAGGTGAGGCAGATGTAGGCCTAGGAATTGAAAAAGCCGCACAACAAGTTAATAATATTGATTTTGTGCCCTTACAAATAGAGCGTTATGATTTAGTGATACGTAAGGAAGACGTACATAAACCCTATTTTCAGGGCTTGATGGCCATCCTGAAATCCGTTGCTTTTAGAAATGAGGTCCTAGGCATCGGGGGCTATGATGTGACCAGTATGGGGGAAATCATGGCCGAAGTGTAGCCGATTTAAAGTATGAGAACAAAAAAGAGCCCGCGGGCTCTTTTTTTGTTAATCTACTTTAACCTATATTCCACGTTCTGTGGTCCTTGGATTTGTTTGCATCTAAGCTGTCCACACGCAGCATCAATATCGGTCCCCTGTTCAAGACGTATACTGCAATTAATACCCTTCTTTTTCAAAGCATCATAAAACGCCAACATTGCCTCGTGTTCGCTTCTATGATATTGGGTATGCTCATCCACTGGATTATAGGGAATTAAGTTCACATTGGTGAGATGTCGTCGATGACCAATGAGTTCTGCTAGTTGAAGGGCATGTTCCGTACGGTCATTCACATCTTTGAGAAGAATATATTCCAAAGTGATCCTACGATTAGTTTTTTCCAGATAGTAATCAACCGCCTTCATGATCTTTTCGATTGGAAATGAGCGGTTTATTTTCATGATCTGTGTTCGAAGTTCGTTGGTTGGTGCATGTAAACTAATCGCTAAGTTTACCTGAACCTGGTTATCGACGAATTCATAAATTTTGTCAGGCAGCCCGCTGGTGGATACAGTAATATGTTTTGCCGCAATGGCCAATCCTTTGTGATCTTTAATAATCCGCAGACAATTTACGACGTTTTCAAAGTTATCAAAGGGCTCCCCAATTCCCATCACCACAACGTGACTGACGCTTTCTGCTTGTTCCGCTTGATCCAAATAATGTTGAACATTCATAATTTGTTCCACAATTTCGCCACTGGATAAATCACGTTTCTTAGGTAATAGCCCACTCGCACAAAAACTACAACCAATATTACAGCCTACTTGGGTAGTGACACATGCCGATAAGCCGAACTTCGGTTTCATCAAGACCGTTTCAATGAGATTGTCATCCTTTAACCTGAACAAAAACTTAATCGTTCCATCCTCTGATTCTTGCTTAAGATGTAAGTTGAAGGATTGGAGGACAAAATGATCCTCTAATAATTGAAGACACTCTTTATTGACATCCATCATCTCTGAGAAGCATGTCACTCGCTTTCTATAAAGCCAATTCCAGACTTGTAAGGCCCGGGATTTTTTATGCCCAAAGTCCATAAGCCAGGCTGATAGTTGATCCAATGTTAATCCATAAATTGATTCTTTCGTCATGAGTTATCCTCTTTTCGTCTTCCATACTCTTTCACTTTATATTATTTGTGGTGGCTTGTCTCTTAATTCAGGGTATACCTTTACGACTTCTGGGGATATTACCTCACAAACAAATATATGGAACTAGAGGAATGACACTAGCCTGTACCCTACCATTACCTACAAAGGAGGAGATTGATCATGAGTAATACAACTAGGACTAATAACGGGGATTCGCAACAGGTTGCGGGCGGTGAGCTCCACCAGAACGCCGGAGGAGAGCACCCCGAGCTCACCACCAACCAGGGGGTTGCGCTTTCCGATAATCAAAACTCTCTCAAGGCTAATCCACGTGGCCCTGTACTTCTAGAGGATTTCATTCTTCGTGAAAAAATTACGCATTTCGATCACGAACGTATTCCAGAGCGTGTAGTTCACGCACGCGGGACGGGCGTGCATGGCTTCTTCGAGCTGTTCACCTCATTGAAACAATACACCACCGCTAAGGTAATGACCGAAGTCGGTGAGAAGACACCCGTATTTACTCGTTTCTCGACCGTCGCAGGGGGCGCAGGTTCGGTAGATACCCCCCGTGACGTCCGCGGGTTTGCCGTCAAGTTTTACACTAAGCAAGGCAACTGGGACCTGGTCGGCAATAACATTCCGGTTTTCTTCATCCAAGACGCCATCAAATTCCCCGACCTCATCCATGCTGTCAAAATGGAACCAGATCGCGGTTTTCCGCAATCGGCCACCGCGCATGACACCTTCTGGGATTTCATTTCTCTCACCCCTGAATCGATGCATATGGTCATGTGGATCATGTCTGATCGCACATTACCACGTTCGCTACGAATGATTGAAGGTTTTGGCGTCCATAGTTTCCGACTAATTAACGAGGCCGGCGAATCAACCTTTGTGAAATTCCACTGGCGTCCCAAACTCGGCTTGCAGTCCACCATTTGGGATGAGACCGTGAAGATCTCTGGAGCTGATCAAGACTACCACCGCCGCGATATGTTCGAGTCCATCAGCAAGGGGAATTTCCCCGAGTGGGAATTCGCGGTTCAGCTTTTCACACAGGAGGAAGCCGACAAATTCCCCTTCGATCACCTAGACGCGACCAAGCTAATTCCCGAAGAACTGGTACCCTTACAAGTGATTGGTCGCATGGTGTTGGATCGCTGGCCCAATAATTTCTTCGCTGAAACCGAACAGGTTGCTTACTGTGCTTCTTCAATCGTGCCAGGCATCGACTTCTCCAATGATCCCCTGTTGCAAGGCCGTTTATTCTCCTATCAAGACACGCAGCTTTCTCGACTGGGCTCAGTCAATTTTCACCAAATCCCCATCAACGCGCCTAAGTGCCCGTTCACCAACCAACAACGCGACGGGCACATGCAAATGGCGCAACAAGCGGGCCGTGTTGCCTATGAACCCAACTCTCTGTCTGGAAACTCGCCACGAGAAACACCCGCCAACGGCTTTCGTAGCGCTGCCGTCACTGAAACTGGCGAGAAAGGTCGCATCCGTGCCGAAAGCTTCGCCGACCACTACAGCCAGGCGCGACAGTTCTATCTCAGTCAATCCATGTATGAGCAGGCGCACATTGCCTCGGCGCTGGTGTTTGAGCTTTCCAAGGTCGAACATCTGCACGTGAGTTCAGCAATCGTTGGTCACCTGCGCCATATCGAAGAAGACTTAGCTAAGCGGGTTGCCGCAGGCCTTGGCCTCGATAAGCTTCCCGACGCACCTATGGCTGCAGTGCCCGTTAAGGACATGCCCCCTTCTCCCGCCTTGCAAATCATCGGCAAGATGCAAGACACGCTCATGGGGCGCGCCGTTGGTATCCTGATCGCAGATGGTTCAGACGGGGCTTTGATTGATAAAATTAAAAAGGCGGCGACCGATGCAGGCGCTACCGTTAAAATTATTGCCCCCAAAAAAGGGGGAGCTAAACTTGCCGATGGCACGAAACTAGCGGCTTGCGGACAACTGGCAGGTACACCCTCTGTACTATTTGACGCAGTAGCCGTCATCCTCTCTGACGAGAGCGCAAAGACTCTGTCTATGGAAGGCGCCGCAATCGATTTTGTGCGCGACGCATTCGGTCATCTTAAAGCGATTGCTGTCGATAAAGGCGGTCGAGCACTTTTGAATAGTGCCAATGTAGGACAAGACGCGGGCATCGTGGATGCTAACGACATAGACGCATTTATTACTGCGGCAAAGCTACGCCAATGGGAACGAGAAAAGACGGTTCGAACATTGGCCTAACACTGCAACGGGAGAAGGACTTCGTACTGATGACGAGGTCCTTCTCCCATAATTATTTTATGTTATTGATATTAAGTTATTTACCTTCCCAATATTTTTCCGCTTCATGTTCCATCTTTTCAAGTCTAGTATAGTAATCCGCATATTCTGTCAAATGCGCCAGGGCAATCTTGCCTGTCACTAAGGAATCATTATCTGTAACATTTGTGAGTAGATCACTTGTGCCATGTTCCAACTCAACGTCCATTCCCATTCTAAATTGTTCTATATCAAATTTGCTCCAGTTTATTCCCAATTTTTCACCAATTTCCTTGGCTTGTTCACTCGTGAATACTTTTTCTTCCGACATAAAAATCATCCTCCTTAAGATATTTGTTAAGCTAAGATTATCATATCCTATTTCCTACAACAAACTTAGAACCACCTTCTAATTGTTATCGAACTGCCTGAATCGCTAACTCCACATAATCCGTTTGATCAAAAGTTGAGAGAATATACACGTATCTCCACTTCCATTCATGATATAAATGAATATAATTAATTGAATCTAACATGCCCAAATTTTGATGATAGATGCAGTCCTTTCACTTTCGCCAACCGCTTTTCTCGATAACCCCCCTTTTTCTCACGACTTCGACATAGTATTCGGCATATACTTAGAATACCTAGGCAATCGCTTTGGAATACACTGTTAGGGTAGGTGTTAGCGAATGGGTATAGGAATTAAAATTATTATAGCGGATGATAACCGTAATCTTTGTCAAATGTTACAGAATTATCTTCAAGATCAAGCAGATCTTAGCATAGTGGGCGTGGCTAATGATGGTTTAGAAGCCGTGAAGCTCATACAAACTCAAGAACCAGATTTGATCATCCTTGACTTAGTGATGCCAAATTTGGATGGATTAGAAGTATTGGAACGCCTTAATGCTCAAACTGGCATGGCACGACCAAAAATTATTATGCTAACGGCTTTCGGGCAAGAATCTCTTACGCATCAAGCCATGACGCTGGGCGTTGACTACTTTCTTCTAAAACCGTTTGGTCTAGATAGTCTCACCAAACATATCCGTTCTTTAACACAGGATGTGCTGTCCGAGCCTCCTAAGTTTCCATTCCCACCTTCTCCCAGTGTGACAACAAGCACCCATCACAATCTAGCCTACGAAATAACCAACGTAATGCACGAGATTGGCATTCCCGCCCATGTTAAAGGATACCAATACATTCGAGAAGCCATTTTAATGGTGGTGGAGAATGGGGCCTTGTTGGATGCGGTAACCAAGGAACTCTACTTTGGCATTGCGAAAAAATATGGCACTGCCTCCAATAGGGTAGAACGTGGAATAAGACATGCTGTAGAGATCGCTTGGCAGCGTGGTAATGAAGATACGTTAGAACAGATATTTGGAAACTCTATGAATATTGATTGCCAAAAACCCACGAATTCTGAATTTATAGAAATTCTTGCTGATAAATTTAGAGTGATGCGTATGGTAAGTTAAAATTATTTACATTACCTGAACCTTGTCACACTTGTCCTTTAGCCATTAATGGGTCATCTAACTTTTTTAATCTCATGGCAAAACGAACTTAAGAATTGAACGTTACTTACAAAGATAGCCCCTAGAATGCCAATGATGGCCTTCCAGGGGCTAGTAATAGTCATAACAGTTTCCCATTGTGTTATTCAATCCATATGTTAAGGCTGTCTTCATTTTCAATAATCCTATCAGCAATTTTTGACCCAAGATCACGAAAATAATTTTCGCCGTCTTCCCTACTCCAATGATTACGCTCCTCGGTATGCTTACCACGTTTCATGAATCGACGAGGCAAGGGGATGTTATTAGTTTGGTTTATATCGAAGCTCGCAATGGAGCGTTCAAATTCATCCCCTAAGTTAGTAGCGCTCCAATACTCAGACTTTTTGTCAGGTGTTGAATCGAAGACACGCTTTACATACTCATAGGTAATAGCACCGAAAGTAATGAGCATTTTGGGTTGATGTTTGAGGACACTTTCCCTCAACTCAACACTTTCTTTAGTTGCTTCTGTGGCCCAACAATTTGTGGTATTAGATACCATTCCGATATCGCTAACAGCGTTTTTTATGAAAATGCGTTTAGTATCAATTCTTTTACGAAGTTTACGATAGACCTGATCCTGAATCTCATAGACTATAGGAGCCCAAATATCGCGCCGATCAGCGGGATATTTTGGATTGACTAAGAGCCAAATTGGAAAAGAGCTATCTCCAGTTTCAGTCATCACACTGTCAACTAAAGGGTTATATTCTACCTCAGAGTATGTAAGGGATTTTAATGAATTGGAATTGGTCATTTTAGTAACCCCCTTTAATTCTTAATTCTTAATTCTTCCTAAGACCTTTACATCCTATACTCATGGGCAAGATGCTTAAAAAAGATATCTTCCCGTCACTACTTGTGTGATATAATTCTATATATTGCAAAAAGCATGCCAGTTCAAAGCCCCCCAAAATATAAGCTTGCGCGGATAACTATTAAAAAATGTGTAGCAAATGCTACAAAAAAGTGTATCTTTCTAATAATAATTGTATTATATAATTCACTTTTCGGATTTTACTCTGATAAGGGGTGGATATCGCTGAAGAATAAACATAAATTTTCCTATCCCGATATTAAAACTAAAAGTCTAACCAAGCAGATTGTTATTATTATCATTGCCATCATGCTCGTCCCTTTATTAGCATTAATGTATGACATCTTTTTCGCTTCACGGACAGATGAAATTGTATTTTTAGACAAAGAACAACGGCTAGAGACCTTGATGAAAAGTACCAATAGTCACTTTACAAAAGATCTAGAGTCTCTAGAGACCTTACCAGACGAGATCTCATCTCCCATACTTAATAATGAGTTCAGCAAGGTCGTGGAACCCCTTGTTCCAACCAATCGAGACATTCGCTTCAGTCTATATGTCCCCCGTACAGAGAAAATTACATTAATAGGTTTTCTGCATGCCTATCGCAACCTCTCCCCAAAGCAAGAAGCTCAGAGGGAGAAAGAAATCTTTGCCAATACTAAACTAGGCCTTGTAGCAGCTGAGGTTGGTAAAGAGCCTCTCTTTCGAATTTCTGGCAGCTGGGATGATCAGATCGTTGAGTACATTTCTCCTGTTGTACTCAATGGAAAAGTCGTTGCAGTAATATCAGCCGGGGAGCGACTTAACCCCTTCTTTTACCAAAGTAATTACTTTCGGAAATTGCTACGTTATTTCACCCTTGCCGTACTAGCCTTAGCTATGATTGGAACTGTGCTAATCATTAGAAATATCACCAAGGGAGTCGACCGCTTAAAGCAGGGATTACAGCTCATGGAGAAGGATATTCACCATTTATTGCCTGATATGTCCGGTGAACTGGGTCAAGTAGCCCAAGCCGTCAACCGAATGGCAGTAGGACTCACCGAAAAGGAACGACTAGAAGAGCAACTACATCAATCTGAACACCTTATCGCCCTGGGACGTTTAGCCACTGGTGTGGCGCATGAATTGCGTAACCCCATCGGAATTATCAAGACCATCGCCGAACTAATGAAGCAAGAATACGCCCAAATGAGCGGCATAGAGGAATTCACAAGAGCTATCGACGAACAAGTGGACCGTCAGAACTTTCAAATTCAAGAACTTCTAGACTTTGGTCGTCCTGATAAAGTTTCGATTAAGGAGTGTTCTGTCAATGACTTGATTAACGGAGTCCTCTCTTTTTCAGCTGCGATGTTCCGAGAACAGCAGGTCAACCTTGAATTACAACTTGATGACAAACTTTCTAAGATCTTAGCCGACACTGAAAAGCTAAAACAAGTCTTTGTGAACATCATCGTTAATGCGGCCCAAGCGATGCCTTCTGGAGGCAACTTGAAAATAATCACAAAGGAAACTGACCATATAATTATGATCAGTTTCTCAGATACCGGTGAGGGCATTCCGCCTGAGGAAAAGTCGAGGATCTTTGATCCCTTTTATACCACTAAAACGACCGGAACTGGTCTAGGGCTATCAATTTCCTATCAAAATGTCAAATTACATGGTGGAACAATTGAAGTGGATAGCGAACTGAACATTGGATCAACCTTTATGATAACGCTTCCTGTGACACCACAACTTTTCGATAGGAGTGATCTTCTATGACGCATAAAATTCTGGTCATTGACGATGAGGAGAAAATGTGTTGGGCCCTTGAGAGGGCGCTGAGTCAAGAAGGCTATCAGGTCGTGACCGCGACCAGAGGTCTACACGGTATTGAGCTTGCCAAAAAACACAATTCCTCGCTGGTAATATTGGATTTGAAGATGCCGGACATCGGTGGGTTAGAGGTTTTAAAGCAACTAAAAGAAATCAACGCTAGTATTCCTGTCATTATGATTACCGCCCATGGATCCATTGACACGGCCATCGAAGCCATGAAGATTGGCGCCACAGATTATATTACCAAACCTTTTAAGTTAGAAGAGATCAAGCTTCAGATCGCAAAAGCCTTACATCTCTCTAATTCTGAAAACCAGCTTAATGAAGCTCGTCAAGAATTAGATAATAAATATGGTAAAATTGTTGGCCAGTGCGCTGCTATAAAAGTGGTTAACCTCTTGATTCGACAAGTTGCCAAAACTGGCGCTACGGTTCTAATCACCGGCGAAAGTGGAACCGGTAAAGAAGTCGCTGCTGTGGAAATACATAAGGCTAGCAACCGTGGTGATAGGCCTTTCATAGCAGTGAACTGTGCCGCCCTTCCAGAACAGCTGTTAGAAAGCGAGCTGTTTGGTCATGAACGAGGTGCCTTCACTGGGGCAACCAGTAAAAAGAAGGGTCGTTTTGAAATTGCAGATAAAGGGACCATTCTTCTCGATGAGATCGGCGAAATGCCTATCAGTATGCAGGCAAAGTTACTGCGCGTGTTACAGGAACGTTGTTTTGAAAGAGTAGGGGGAACTGAAACGATCCGTGTGGATGTGCGTGTGATTGCCACCACGAACATAGATCTTGCCACGGCGATGACTAACGGAACGTTCAGGGAGGATCTGTATTACCGGTTAAATGTTATGCGTATCAATATCCCCCCACTAAAAGCACGGAAAGACGACATACCCCTTCTGGTGAATCATTTCTTGGATACATTTGATCCTTCTCACAATAAGAAGATATCTTCAAAAGCGATGAAAATTCTAACCAGCTACAACTGGCCAGGCAACATAAGAGAGCTTCAGAACGCCATTGAGAGAGCGCTGATTGTTTGCCAAGGCACTGAAATTCTGCCCGTACATTTCCCCATGGAATTACTGAGTGGTATAGAGGAAACTTCATCGCCGCTCATAAACCTTACAGAAGGTGGATTCTCTTTAGAAGATTTGGAGAAGCACCTAATCATCAAGGCGTTGGAAAAGAATAATAACAACCAGACAAAAGTCGCTAAATATCTGGGAATCTCTCGTCCAACATTACTTTATCGCCTGAAAAAATATGGCCTATAGTTGTTTACTTCACTTCCTCAATCATCACGCAGGGTAGAAGTCGTTCCACATCCTTAAGTTTTCCAGCCTGGGTTCCTGGTTGGGCAAGCGAGGCTGCGGCAACCGCTGTCGCCCACCGCGTCTGTTCTTCCAACGACATTCCTTGAGCTTCACCATACACCAGCCCTGCTAGCAAAGCGTCCCCTCCCCCAACAGTACTGCTAACCTTAACCTCGAGAGGACGAACTAACAGGCGTTGTGTCCCGTCTGAGACCAGCGCTCCTTTTCCACCGAGAGATATCAGAACTTTAGTAATGCCACTAGCAATTAACGTATCAATCGCCTCAAACACATCCACCTCTTGCTCTCCAGAATGACCCATTAACTGCTTTAATTCATCCAGATTCGGTTTTATGGCATAGGGTTTGGCTTTGATTCCCTCTGCCAAGGCGTCTCCACTGGTATCTAAAAAGACCTTGCAGTCATAACGCTTCAGGATTTCAATATACTTCCGGTATATATCTGAAGGTGCTTCCTGCGGCAAACTCCCCGACAGAACAAATAACTTAGCTTCTACGGCCAACCTCTTAATGACGTCTTCAAGCTCCATTAAGTTTGAAAGGGTGCAGTGAATGCCTGGAAAATTTAGTTCGCTGACTTGCCCACTGGTCTCATCGACTATCTTAGTGTTCACTCTCGTTGCCCCATCAACTTTAATAAAATAGTTAGAAATTTCTTGTGCTAGAAAATAGCGATTAAAGATACTTTCATTGTCTCGTCCTAAGAAACCACTCACCACCACGTCTTTGCCTAAACTTCTAAGAACCTTGGCAACATTGATGCCCTTTCCTGCGGGGTCTAAGTATTCTTTGCCAACCCTATTGACTTGCCCAACGTGAAATTGTGTGAAATATACGGTTTGATCAATGGCTGGATTCAGTGTGATCGTGACAATCTTGTTCAGTTTTTGCTTGTTCATGCGTCCATCTCCTCAGCCTTCACCGCAATCTGCACCTGGAACTGCTGCGCAACGAATTGGAATTGCAGATAAAGTATATGACTTACGACATTATTGATTTCCGTTAGTGATAAAGTTTTATTTGAAAACTATTTTGTGTATAATATCAACATTAGATACACCAAAACATCACAAGAGCAATATAAAACAACCACGACCAAGGCTTTCTTGGTCGTGGTTGTTTTATATGCGAATATATTAGCAAAGGTTTTCCCACTTTTCCCACGCTATTGAATAAAATTCAGAAAAACCCGTTATTTCCAAAAAACAGTCTCTTTGCTTGCTTTAGTGTTATTAATCCCTGTCCCAATGCGTTGGACGCGTGAGTGATGTAGGTAACTTTGTGCTAGCATTCCCCTTAGCGGCGTTCAGTTGGCCCTGGGTGAGAAAGAGACTGTTGCAAAGATTCGTTCCACAGAGGTCAGTATCTCGGAAATCAGCGCCGATTAAATCAGCCCCACTCAAGTCCGTCCCTCTAAGGTCAGCTGCAATAAGGTATGCCCCTCTCAAGTTTTCTCCTCTAAGGTCAATTTTTCTGAGGTCAGCACCAATAAGATCCGAGCCTCGACTGAAGGTCTTCTGTCGCCTAGAATGTACCTTCTGACTGCGACGAGCTTCAGCTCGAACGAAATCACTCGTCTTTATCAGCAGAGTATTAACCTTTGCACGGTGTACTGCCACGTCCAATTCAATCAGAAAATCGGGGCTGAGCTGCGTGAGACGTTCTGTCTCGTCGAGCATGGTGCTGAGTGCAGCATGAATCGAACGAGCTGGTTGTCTGGTCAGCGCTTCTGTTAGATACCAGAGTAACTCATGAAGTTGTCGCATAGTGAGGAACACTTCAAACATTTGCTTGGCAGATTCTGGGGCCTTCAGCCAGTCATGTCCTCCATAGCTCGCTTGGGAAATCTTTTGGCCAGCGCCAAAGCAGTCAAAAGCAAGGCACCCTTTAAGGCCCCTCTCCATAAGGTTTTCATGAACACAACAGCGAAATTCTGGTTGTAGATTGAGGCATGGCTGACCAGCATTTTTGTCGCTTGGAAAGCCTTCCGAAGCTGAGAAATATAGTGCAACACAGCACAAGCCGAAACAGTTTTCGCAGTCTGATCGCAGATTGAGAAAACCCTTATCAAAATCCGACAAAGGGACAAATCTAATATCCATTCATCTCACCCCTTCCCTATCCTTGTCTCGTAAGATAACTATATTTTTCATTAACTAGATCGTTAATCAGCCTAGCAATTATCAAGGCATATTAACTGATAAAAAGGGAGACTATAAGTTGTGAATGATTTACTATAGGGTTTTGTTAATGAGCGGTGATATTACGAAAATACCCTTAATTTCATCTGAAATAGCAGGGTTATGGAATGCCTATATGAGTGAGAGCTTAATAGTAAGAGTCATCAGTTATTATGCAAATAGAGTGGAATGTGAAGAAACTCGTGCTCTTTTACAGCAAACCGTTGATTAGCAAAGCAAAATGTCACAGAAATTACTAATTTTTTAACTCAGGCGGGGTTACCTATACCCGAGGGATTCAGTGATAACGATGTTAATATTAACGCTCCACGTTTATTTACAGACTCTTTCTACTTAGCCTATTTATCCTACATGGCAAGGGTCGCCATGCATAATTATACGCTCATATTAAATCAAATAGCACGCTCTGATATGAGGGATTACTTCACAAAACGCATCTATGATGCCATAGATCTATATAACAAATCAGTCGATTTACGATTGTCGAAGGGAATTTTTATACGGGCACCTTTTGTCGAAGCACCCAAAAAAGTTGAATATATTAAAAGTCAGAGTTTTATGATTGGTCTTTTGGGTAAAAAACGCCCACTGCTCTTAAATGAAGTGACTCAGTTGTTTGGAATTACGTATTCAAATATAGTGGGAAGAGCTATCGCCACTGGATTCGGTCAAGTTTCTAAGAATGAAAAAATATCCGATTATTTCTTTGAAGGCATGGATCTTTCCTCCAAAATAATTACCGAATTAACCGACGTCTTTTCAGAAGATGATATACCAATCCCTTCCTCTTCAGATTCTTTCGTAACTGATTCTAACATTCCACCTTTTTCAGAAAAGTTGATGCTTACACATATGTTAGTATTATCTTCCTCAGGAATAGCTAGTCTCGGTATGGCCGTATCAGAAAGTTTAAGAGTTGATTTATATGCCATGTATCTTAAATATACCGCTCAAATTATGAAATACGCCCAAAAAGGTGCAACAATAATGATTGATCATGAGTGGCTCGAGCAACCACCCACGGTGATCAAACATAGAGATCTCACAGGCGTTAAAAAATAGTCTCCGCAACAAACACTTTGTCCTAAGGGAACGGTCAATTCATCAAATCATAGTTTATGTCCGTTTCCAATCTTTAGGTGCCAGTTTGTCGAGCTATATAGTTACCCTTTGCCTTGAGTCTTTCTTCCTGGTTGCGTTCGATGATTATACTTAATATGTCATGCCAATTCCTTGTTATCTCCATATATTTTCTATAGCTGATTTCATGCCTACCATATGGCATGAAATTGAATTTATAAACTGAATTAGCGGTAACATTAAAGATAACAATGAGACATATTTCGTTAGTGACATTAATACCATTTTCTACAATTTCACAGGATTTCAAGACTTCATATTTATAGACATTTTCTTTGATCAATTTATCTCTTAATTCCAATATACATATTAGCTTATGATCATCGTCAATCGCTAAGCAGTGATCCGTCAGTAAACCACGTCCCATGGAAAATTGAACGTTACTCATTTTAAAATATTTCATGTTAGCAAGATATTTATTCATCTGGCTAACATTTTTTTTACTGAATGTTTTTACAAATATTTTCATAATCTTATGAACTACCAGCCATATTACCCAAGCTAAAAAGATTAAGATACCTAACAGGACCGTAATAACCATAGAGGATCTCCTTATGTTACAATCATTCAGTCTTACAACAACAACCATACTTTATCACACAACATATTTGTTACTAAATAACAATACAAAAAACCACGGGTGATGTGCGCATTTACACATCTGATGTACCCAACATTAGGATAAGAGCATAAAAATAGAGTGGCAATCGTACCAAGATTACCACTCCAAGGCTTCTAGCTGGAGCTAGGCGGTGCCGTTTTCTATATTACATGTCTCGTCTGGGTGGATGACACTGGACAGGACCTTTCCTAATTCTTGCAACCTGTAAGGTTTTGCAATCACCTCGCAAAAGCCATACTTTTTATAGTCAGCTAGCGCGTCAGAGGAGTAGCCGCTGGAAACAATCGCTTTAACATCCGGGTCAACTTTGATGAGCTCACTCACTGCCATTTTACCGCCCATCCCGCCTCGAACTGTCAGGTCGGTAATCACAACATCGAACGGATGATCTGAAAGAAACGCCTTTTTATATAGTGTGACTGCTTCAGCACCATCTCGGGCTAACTCCACGTCATAACCGAGAAATGTCAACATCTCTTGAACTGTTTGTCGCACACTCTCCCCATCTTCCATTAAGAGAACTTTCCCCTCTCCAAAGATAAGACAATCTTCGCGTACTTCATTCTTAGCTTGAAAGTTGGAAACAGGCATATATATAGTAAAGCTTGTCCCTTTCCCTTCCACAGATTGTACTGAAATATGCCCGCCATGTTTATTCATAATGGAATAACAAATTGCCAGGCCGAGCCCACTGCCATGTGCTTTAGTCGAAAAATAAGGGTCAAATATTTTTGGCAGGCACTCACTAGAAATGCCGGCGCCTTCATCTGCTACAGTTAGGGAGACATAATGACCGGGTTGAAGTGGCAAAGTTCCGTTTTTAGCGATAACTTCCAGTTTTTCTGTGCGGATCTAGATTATTCCGCCCTTGTTCATAGCTTGGTCGGCGTTAATTAATAAGTTCGTGATAACTTGGGTTATTTGCCCCTGGTCTATCTCAACCAACGGCAGGTCTTCTGTCTGCGATATTTCACACCGTGATTTAGATCCACTTAGGGCAAAAGCGCTATCTTCCTCGATTAATCTACCAATGGAGACAGCTTGGGTCAACGGCTTACCGCCCTTAGAAAAGGTGAGCATTTGCCGAGTCAAGTTTTCCGTCTGTCTAACCGCCTCTTCCATATGCTGAAGATACCTCGTAGCTTTGTCGTCTTCCTTGGTGCAATTCTTCACTAGCGAGAGATTTCCAAGGATTACGGTCAGAAAATTGTTCAGGTCATGGGCCATCCCACCCGCCAGAACACCGACGGATTCCAATTTATCAGCTTTTTGTAATTCTTCTTCTAACTGCCTGCTCTTGGTGATATCACGCAATAACCAGCGTAATTCTGCGGCCCCCCCACTGGAGGTATTGACCTTCCCGACCGTTATAGAAACAGGAAACGTTGTTCGCTTTCCTGATAACATAGTAAACTCCCAGTGATCGTTTTGTACAACGGTTCCTCTCTTCATCTCTGAAAGCCGTGTACGGAAGGTCACGTGTTCTTCGTTGCGGACAAATATTGCTAACGGCTTTCCTATAAGCAAAGTTCTGCTTAAGTTGAAAAGCTTGGTAGCCGCCATATTTGCATCCAGTATTATGCCTGCCGTATCAGTAACCAGATAGCCATCTGGTGCAAAATCGAACAGTTCTTGATAACGACGTCGCTCTTCATCGAGTGTCTGACGGCTAGCTACCATTTGCTCATTTTGCTCCTGCAATTCAACCGCCGTTGTTTGTAATTCGTAAAGAGCAGTGTTCAGCTCCGATATCAGTTTATACGTCAGTTCTTTGGACGGTAAATCAGATTGAGACAACTTATCTAGACGTCTGATGGCTTTTTGCACTTGAACAGATAAATCCATGGTCAATGCTCGTCACCTCCTCGACAAATATTACTAGAAAACTTCACAAATTTTAATCATGGCTAGCTATTATACTATATTCTATACATACTACCATAATCCTCCCCCAATTTTAGATTCAAATGACCAAATTAAGTATATAAAATAAACGCCTCCAAAGAGAGGTGTTTATTTTATATACTTAATTTAATATCATGTCACTGGCTCTCCATAAATTGGTACGACTCTTGTCCAACCTTTCATTTTTCCATACTTGAGATATTTATCGTAATACTCTAACTCTCCATTAAGGTGCTCGTTCCATAGCTTACGGAGTGTGTCGTTCCTGATCGTCTCAATGATTGCTCTAACATGAGTATCTAAGGAAGTTAATTCCCAGCTTAAAATATTACGGTACATAAACTTATCTTTGATTGTTTGAGGATCAATCGGAGACATAACCGGTAGTGTCGGTCTGTTTGGGAGCGGTATATTCAGCTTTAGCGCTAACTGTTCAAGATTGTTAACCTGCTTATTAAATATATATAATCCATGTTCAAGGATGACCCTAAACTCAGTATCATGCGCGAAATTCATAAAAATACCAATGAGCTCGATTTGTTCATATCTCAAATTAATATGATCCCAGATATGAAACGCTTCGGAAGTGGAAAGCGCTTCTTCTTGATGGGGCGCAGAAGTCTTGTAAACCGGATACGTCTCTTCCCAGCCCTTTAATTTACCGAACTTATAAAGGGTATCAAAATCCTTAAAATGAATGGTTAAATCTTGAATGATGACATGTCTTAATTTATCATTTGTACTGCTTGTCCGAACTGCATGAATCAGAGACATCAGCTGGGCTATAAGGTCATGGTATATCTTTTTATAGATATAATCATCCGCAATATCGTTGATACTGGTTGCGAATTTGACGTCCAGCGGAGATCTGTTGGGCATAATAATATGATACCTTTGTCCTAATTCCTCCAGAATTGCAATTTGTTTGTCAAAATGCTTCTGAAATCCATCTAAAATTATTTCCCAACCGGTGTCATGTACAAAGTTTTTAAATAATTGAACGGTTTGAGTGCTAACATATCTTGCTCTCAGAAGGTTATATATATTGAAGGCCTCCTGGATATCAAGACGTTCTTCAATATTGGTCACTTTTTTAAATATGGAGATTAAATCCACTTACTTCACCCCTCAATGGTCAATACTCTCTTTAGTATGAGTATAAAAACTTCCACTTATACCTTGAGAGGTGAAGCAATATATATGACTAACGACGCTTCGGATCTTTACTAGCAGCCACTTCCTTTTGACCTTGTTTAACTTCATCCAGTAGCCTGTCATTGACCTGCATGAGCGCTTCGCCTTGATCTACAACGCGTTGTTCCAAGGCTGATTTCGCTTTGAGCAGCTCCGACTCCAACAGTTTGGATTCAGTAATATTTACATAAGTAATAACCACACCATCGATTTTGTCGTCTAACGTTCGGTATGGCAAAATGCGTGCATTAAACCAAGATCCATTATTAGACACGACCTGCTTTTCGACAGTATTCAGTGTGCTCAGTACTTCCTTAACATCCTCTATCAGTTCAGGATAAATAAGATCAGATGCGATATCGGTGATGGGTCGACCCGCGTCAGTCGACTTCAGCCTAGAAACCGCAGACATTTGATTGGTGAAGCTTTTCACGCACAACGCGTTATCCAAGAATAAGGTGGCAATCTTCGTACTATCCAATAGATTCTTCATATCGTTGGTGACTAGTGACAGGTCATCTAACTTGGACTGCAGTTCGTAATTGACCGTCTTAAGCTGTTCATTTAAGGTCTGTACTTCTTCCTTCGTTGTGGTTAGTTCCTCGTTCGTTGATTGGAGTTCTTCGTTGCTGGACTGCAATTCTTCATTACTGGATTTAAATTCTTCTTGGGATATTTGCATTTCCGTACTGGCCACTTGCCACACCTGGCGAGCTTGCATCAGTTCTCGCTCCAGCTCCGCCTCTCGCTGGCTGGAAGGAACTTGTCCGGTTGTGCTGGTTGCTTCGATGACATTTGTGGTCACTACGTCCGTAAAGACAATCATGACCATCCCCCTCAGCGCCTCCGGCTCATTGAGCGGATTGACAGTGAAGTCTACCATCTGCAAACCACTTTCGTTTTTCACAACGGCGTTTTTGAAAGTGACAGGCTCTTTTTGCCGAAGCGCTTTGTAGAAGGTATTACTCAGCTTATAATTTAACCCTTCACGGGCCATGGCGAAAATATTCCAGTTGACCTTGCCAGCAGCTGGTTCTAGGTACTTACCCGTTCGCCCGGTAATGTAGAGGATATCCCCTTTCCCATTAACTAACACAGTGGACGGTGAATAATATTGCAAAATCAACGCATCCGCCATGGACTGAATGTTCTGAACCGCTCCCGATGGCTGGTACGTCGCAGACTGAGCAGGGGAAAAGGCGGTGGGAAATTCTACAAGTTCTTTATGCAGTAAGGGTTGGAGTCTCTGGTAAATTCTTGATTTACGATCCAGTGGTTTGAAAAGGTCCGTGGAGTTCCCCACTGCCTCCGCACTCCCTAAAAACAAAAAGCCGTCAGGATTGAGACTGTAGTGAAAAAGTGGCATGAGTTTCTTCTGTAGTTCTGGTGTCAGGTAGATCAGCAGGTTGCGGCAGGTTAATATATCAATTTTGGTAAAGGGTGGATCCTTAATCATGCTCTGCTGAGCAAAGATCACCATATCCCGAATACTCTTGACAATCTGATAACCACGATTCACCTTAACGAAATACCGATCTAGACGCTCAGGTGACATATCCTCCGCAATGTTAGTCGAGAAAACCCCCTCCCGCGCTTTATCAATCGCTCCACGGTCCAGATCAGTGGCAAAAATCTGCATAGAAAATTCCTGGGAAGAATTTAATTGATCTAGCACCTCTTTGAAAACAATCGCTAAAGAATACGCCTCCTCGCCGGTGGAACAGCCGGATACCCATACCCGAAGCGTATTACTGGGCGAGCGTTCAGCCAAGAGTGTCGGTATAACTTTGTTCTTTAACAATTCCCACTCCGCAGGTTCTCTAAAGAAACTAGTAACCCCGATTAAAAGTTCCTTAAATAACAATTCCAGTTCCTGAGGATTCTCCTGCAAAAAATGGACGTAATCTGGAACCTTGTCCATTTGATGGATCCCCATAATCCGACGATATACAGTGTTTTTCTTATAGGAAGAAAAATCATGGCCTGTCTGTGATCGTAGCAGAATCATAATATTGTCGAACGAGCTTTGGGCATCGTTTGACTGGCCTTGGTCAGACATATCGATATGAATCCTTTTCTCAAGATAGGCAACAATCTTTGACGGTAAAGTCTCCGACGGAGCTATAACGTCTGCTAAACCCTCCTCAATGGCGCTACGAGGCATACCCTCAAATTTAGCTGTGGACGGATCCTGAATGAAGACAACGCCACCTCTTTCCTTAATCGCGCTGAGTCCCGACGTACCGTCGGTAGCCATGCCTGACAGGATGACGCCAATACTACGCTCCTGCTGGTCCTCCGCCAGGGAGCGAAAAAAGAAATCTATAGGAAGCCGCAAGGTGTGTGATCCTATATGATCAAAAAGATGCAACACATTGTGTTGAATAGACATATCCTTGTTGGGTGGAATAACGTAGACACACTCCGGCTGAACAGCAGTGTTCTCCTCGACCTCTGAAACCTTCATAGTCGTGGCGCTCTGAAGTAACTCCACCAAAACGCCCTCACGCTTCGGCTCCATGTGCTGAACGATAACAAAAGCCATACCGCTCTTTTTAGGCACACCACCCAAGAAAGCTGTCAGAGCCTCCAGGCCTCCAGCGGAAGCGCCTATGCCAACGATTGGAAAGTCTTTATTAAGGGGCTTATTCTCTTTCATCATACCTCTCCATTCTATTCTCCAATCGATGCGTACATCGTTATATCTTCATTATAACAAATTATTCAAGTCGAATGGTTTTATATTTAATATATTCGATGTTATTCAGCAATTTCCTTCTTTATTCCTCATATGGAGCCAGTTCCTCCCCCTCAACTCAAATCAAGAGACTACCTATAATGACAGGCAGTCCCTTCGCTGGTTTCTACTCAATTATATGATTGTAAAGGCACAGATCTACAGTGCTTTTATTAACTTAACCGACTAAGGCAAGCCTTAGTTCGTTAGATGACTCTGTCCGCGACATCCCTGGCAAAGCTCATTTCATGTGTCACCAAATAAGACAAGTATTTAATGATAATACTAAAGTCAAGATTCAATGAAAAGCACCTCCAGTCTGAACGCATCTACAAACCTTTTCTGTATTATGACAGGCCCACTAAATTAAGTTAAGTTGACATTCATCATCTAACAACTTATCATTATAGGGTAGGTTGTTAGTATTTTAAGGAGTGAAAATCAATGAACGAACATCAAAGAAAATTATATCCTGACATAAATGACGAGCAATGGAATGATTGGCATTGG